>CAIUGU010000001.1 GCA_903898785.1 uncultured Pseudomonadota bacterium
GGGTCGAGCGAGGTGACCGAGCGCAGCGCCCCGGCGCGGAAGTAATCCGTGGGGTTGTAGCCCATGGCCACGCCGTTGCGCACGTTGATGCGCCCGATATCCGCGATCCGGTCCGGCTGCGCCTGCCAGCTCACATAGGCTTCCCGCAGCGTGTTGATGTTGCCATCGCCCGTGCCGCTCGCCGTCTGCAGCCCGAACCGGTTCAGGTCGAGGCGGTCGGAGATCACCGCCCGCCACCCGGGCGCAAAGGCCTTGTCGTAGCGCAGGTCGAGCGAGAGCCGCTCACCGTGGAATGCGCGCCCGTTCGCCTGCCGGGTCGATTCGCGCAGGGCGGCTTCCGTGTAGACCCGCCAGTCGCTGCCCTGCTCGGCCGCCATCGGCGCCTGGTCGGCAATCGACAGCGCGTCTTCGTCTGCTGCAAAAGCGCTGCACGAAGCAGCCAGCAACAACAGCGCGGCGATGTGCGACTTCGCCTGCACCGGCTACTCGGGCTTGAACCGCGGAAGGTAGTCGCGCTGCAGCCAGGCTTCCGGGATGTCCCGGTAGGCATAGTCGCTGTAGCGCATCACGGTCACCCAGTTGGGGTCGAGGCCGTCGATGATCACCGCCTCCGTCGGACGCTCCACCCCGAGATTCGCCTGGTAGCGACGGTAGTACGCCGTCTTCAGCAACTGCCCGCTTTCCGTGTAGAAGCGCGCCTTCACCGGGCGGCTGTTGGCGACGTCGATCCACATCTCGATCTTGTTGTAGGTGACGTCCGGCGCAACGCCAACGAGCGCGAGCTTGTAGCACTTCCGCGGCTGGCGCTCACCGTCCTGGACGGTCTCCTCGCCCGCCAACTCGGCCTTGTAGTCCTTGGCGAGGTTCACCGTGACCACGTCGCCGTTGGAAGCCTGCCCGAGAAGCCGCTGCTGCGGGGAGAGCCGGATGCTCGCCTTGCTGGACGGATCGAAGAACCACAGGTCGTTGCCGTTCTTCAGCATCAGCTTGTTGGCGTCGCGGGCCGGCGCCACGAAACGGATCAGGCTGCGGAACTGGCCGCTGTTGGTGTCCGCCTTGGAATAGACACTGAGCGTGTTGCCGTCGGTCTGCCTGCCGTTCTTGTACTCGACCAGCGCCACGGTCAACGAGAAAGGCTTGTCCGGATTCCTTACGGCATCGCTCGCCGCCAGGATCGCCTGTGCGGTCGGGGCCGCGTGGGCGGCGAGGCCCAGCGCGGCGAACATCATCGATACGGCAAGCCTCTGCAGCGTCATCCCTGTCTCCTTAAACATGGCGCAGCGCCTCGACGATCATCATCCGCGAAGCTCTGCGAGCCGGCCACCAGGCCGACACCACTGAGACGATCGTGAGGCCGATCCCCGTCGTGAGCATCATGCGGAACTCACCCCATACCCGCACCGTCAGCGGCGACTTGTCCACGGTGCCGGGGGGCTGCCAGGTGAGGCCGGCATTGTTGATCAGCCACGCGAACGCCAGCGCCATCAGGACGCCCGTCGCCGCGCCGATCAGGCCGAGCAGCAGCCCTTCGCAGACGAAGAGGCTGCGAATGCCAGAGCGGCGCAAGCCCATTGCGCGCAGCGTGCCGATCTCGGTCGTGCGCTCGAACACGGCCATGCTCATCGTATTGCCGACGGTGAAGAGCACGATCGCACCGATCAGCACCGCCATGAACCCGAAGATCGCCGCGAACATGCCGTTGGCCTGCCCGTAGAACGGATTGAGGGCCTCGAAGTCCTGCACTTCGAGAGGCTCGCTCTTCAGCGTGGTTTGCAGCAGTTCCTCAAGCCGCACCCGCGCCGCAGGCATGTCCTTGGTGTGCTTCAGTTGCAGCACGACGGCCGTGGCCTGGGGTTTCTCGCTGCCGTACAGCAGGCGCTGCGCCTGCGAAAGGTGCATGCCGACGAACATGTCGTCGACTTCCTTGAACCCCTGCCGCTCGGCCTTGATCACGTTCAGCGACGCAACGTTGGGCGCGCCATGCACGTTGGCGGCCAGCAACTCGATACGCGTGTCCGGACGTTTCTCCGTGGGCTTGGCTTCGAGTTCGATCAACGCTGCGATGTCCGCCGGCGCACCGGGCCCGGCGGGCGCCGCAGCCTTGGGCTTCGACACGCAGTTCGGCACCGCCAGCGGCCCGCACAGTTCCAGCACCCGCGCGACGCCCGTGCCCACCACCACCGCGTCGGGCGCGGAGCCCGTCAGCGGCGAAGGCTGCACGTTGAACCGCATGCCGTAGTCGTTCCATTGGCGCATCTTGTTGCGGTCTTCCACCGCCACGCCGGAACCGACGATCGTGCGCGACACGCCCGCCGCGAAGTTGCCCGCGATCCCGCCCAGAGAAATCGTTGGGGTCACCACGGTCAGCAGGGGCTGCAGCACCGGGTCGGCCTTGATCACGTCGATGACCTTCTGGTAGTCGACGATGCCGTAGGCGGCCGGGTTGCCAGTGCCGTAGAGGAAGTAGTCCTTCTTCTGCACCTGCAGGTGGCCGCCCCGGAGCACGTAGCCGGTCTGCAGCCCGTAGGTGATGTCACGGCTGAAGCCGCCGAAGATCAGGATCGTGACCGCGCCGATGACCATGGCGAACAGGGTCGTCAGCGAACGGCGGCGGTTGCGCAGGAGGTTCCGGAGCGCGAGCGAGAGGGTCCTCATGCCGTCCTCCTTTCGACCTTCTCGATCCTGCCGTCGCGGATCATCACCGCGTCGTCCGCCGCGGCGAGCACTTTCGGGTCGTGGGAGGAGAAGACGAACGACACGTGCAAGTCGCGCTGCATCTGGCGCATCAACGCGATGATCGAGTCGCCGGTCACGCTATCGAGGTTGGCGGTCGGCTCATCGGCCAGCACCAGCCTGGGCGAAGGCGCCAGCGCCCGGGCGATCGCCACGCGTTGCCGCTGGCCGCCCGAGAGCTGTCCCGGGTAGTTGCGGGCACGGTCCGACAGGCCCACCGCGTCCAGCATCGCGTCCACCCTTTTCTTTCTCTCCGCCGCCGGGACTTTTGACAGCAGCA
>CAIUGU010000002.1 GCA_903898785.1 uncultured Pseudomonadota bacterium
ACCGGCACCGGGAAGTCCGAGCAGGATGAGCTGCATCAGGAGATAAACCCTTCGTAGTTGCGCATCATCATCTGGGCCTCGACCTGGCGCATGGTGTCCAGCACGACGCCGACGACGATCAGCAACCCTGCCGCGCTGACCTGGACGGACTGCACGTCCGTCACCGCCTGCGCAAAGAACGGCACGATCGAGACGAGGGCCAGGAAGATCGCACCACCCCAGGTGATCCGAATCAGCACGCGCATCACGTACTCCTGCGTGGGGCGACCGGGCCGGATGCCCGGGATGAACCCGCCCTGGCGCTGCAGGTTCTCCGCCAGATTCTGCTGCTGGAAGACCACCAGCGTGTAGAAGAACGAGAAGATCATCACCAGCAGGAACACGAACAGCCAGTACAGCGGGGCCGTCGGCGAGAATGCATCTTGCAAGAACTTCGCGACCGTGGCGATCCACCCGACGTCCACGGTGGTCGCGAGGAACTGCGCGAACACGGGTGGGAAGATCATGATCGAGAACGCGAAGATCAGCGGAACCATGCCAGCCGAGTTGACGCGCAGCGGGATATGCGTCTGCCCTTGCTGGCGATACATCCGGCCGCCCCGGAACGTGGAGCGAGCGTACTGCACAGGAATCCGGCGCTGCGCCTCCTGTACGAAGATGATGGCGTAGACGAGGCCAATCGCGATCAGCGTGAGGGTGATGAGACCCGTCAGCGCCGTAGCGACACCAGTGAACAGCGTGTTGCCCAGGATGGAAGGCATACCGGCGACGATACCCGCGAAGATGATCAGCGAGATGCCGTTGCCGATGCCCTGCTCCGAGATGAGCTCGCCCAGCCAGACCAGGAACATCGTCCCCGCGACCATCGAGGACAGCGCCGCGATCGTCGCCAGGGTGTTACCGCCACCAAAGCCGATGTTGGTCACACCACCCAGCTGCTGGATCAGGAGCAGCTGCGCGTAGCCCTGCAGCAACGCCAGCGGAACCGTCAGCCAGTGCGTGTAGATCTGGATGCGCTGACGTCCGGCCTCGCCGCCCTCCTGGGAGAGCGCCTGCAACCTCGGAATGAGGGGCACGGCCAGCTGCATGATGATCGATGCAGTGATGTACGGGTACACGCCCAGCGCAGCAACGGACAGGCTACGCAGCGCACCGCCGGAGAAGATGTTCAAGAAGCCCAGGATGGCGTTGTTGTCGAAGGTCCGACGCAGCGCCTCCGGGTCGACGTTCGGCAGCGGGATGTGGGCAGCGAACCGGAAGACAATCAGCACCCCAATCGTGAACAGGATCTTCCTGCGCACGTCCGGCTGGGCGAAGGCATCAATGCCCGCCTGCAGGAGTTGAGGTCGCCGTGATGTCTGCTGGCTCGCCACGAACTACTCTCCCTGCGCCGCAGTGGCCGGCGCCGCTGCCGCAGCCTTGCGGCGGTGGATGCGGTTGCGCACGCGGTGCTCGGCAGCGGCGGTCTCCGTGAAGGAACCACCGGCCGACGTGATTGCGGTCTTCGCAGCCTCGGACAGCCGAGGTGCGGTGATGGTCAGGGCGTGCGCGAGCTCACCGGTGGCCAGCACCTTGAACGGCGTGTTGGCGTTATCGATCAGCCCAACGGCAGCCAGCCCCTCGGCGTCGACGGTCGCGCCCGCAGCGAAATGCTTCGCCAGGTCGCGGAGCCCGACAGCGCGGAACTCGATGCGCGCGAAGTTACGGAAGCCGCGCTTGTGGCCCAGGCGCCGCACGATCGACATCTGTCCGCCCTCGAACTGGGCGCGGACAGAACCGTGTGCCTTCTGGCCCTTGCGACCGCGACCGCCGTACGTGCCCTGCCCGGAGGCCTGACCGCGACCGACGCGCTTCTTCGCGTGCTTGGCCCCGGGGGCCTGACGCAGCTCGTGCTGTTCCACTACTCGACTTCTTCCACCGTCACAAGGTGACGGACCTTGTGCGCCATCCCACGGATGGTGCGGTTGTCGTCGTGCTCAACGGTCTCGTGCAGACGGTGCAGGCCCAGGGCACGGACGGTGCGCTTCTGGTCCTCGGCATATCCGATCGCCGACTTGACCCAGGTGATCTTCAGCTTGGAGGCCATGGACTACGCTCCCGCCGCCAGCGCGCGGCGCTGGGCGACGACCTCACCCGGCTGGCGCAGCGACTCGAGGCCGGCGAGCGTGGCTCGCACGACGTTGATCGGGTTGCTAGAGCCCAGCGACTTGGTCAGGACGTCCTTCACGCCCGCAGCCTCCATGACGGCGCGCACCGCACCACCGGCGATCAGGCCGGTACCGGCGGAAGCAGGCCGCATGACGACGCGGGACGCCTTGTACTGCGACACGGTGTCGTGCGCGATGGTGCTGTCGTGCATCGGCACCTGGATCATCGAGCGGCGGGCGATGACGCCACCCTTGCGGATGGCCTCCGGCACCTCGTTCGCCCGGCCCAGGCCGAAGCCGACGCGACCAGCACCGTCACCGACGACGACGATCGCGGTGAAGGAGAAGCGGCGACCGCCCTTCACCACCTTCGCCACGCGGTTGATGAAGACGACCTTCTCGATGAACTCGGAGTCTTCTTCTTCGCGTCGGCGGTCTCGTCGCGGCCGGTCGCCGCGGTCTCGCTGCTGCACCATTAGAAGACCAGTCCTTCCTCGCGGGCCGCGTCGGCGAGGGCCTGCACGCGTCCGGCGTATTCGAAGCCGCCGCGGTCGAAGACCACAGCGTCCAGACCGGCCTGCTTCGCGCGCTGCGCGACCAGGGCACCAACCTTGCGGGCCCGCTCGGTCTTGGTACCGCCGCCGTCGCGCAGCCCGGCCTCCAGGTCCGATGCCTGGGCGAGCGTGCGCCCGGCCTTGTCGTCGATGACCTGGGCGTAGATGTGCTGCCCGGAGCGGAACACGGCGAGCCGAGGTCGCTCAGCAGTGCCGCTGACCTTCTTGCGCAGCCGCACGTGGCGACGGATGCGCGCGACGCGGGAGGTGTCGGTCGTCGCCATGTCTTACCGTCCGGTCTTTCCGGCCTTGCGGCGGATCACTTCGTTCTGGTAGCGGATGCCCTTGCCGCGGTACGGCTCCGGCGGGCGCTTCTCGCGGACGAGGGCGGCCTGCTGGCCGACCGCCTGCTTGTCGATGCCGACAATGTGCAGACGAGTCG
>CAIUGU010000003.1 GCA_903898785.1 uncultured Pseudomonadota bacterium
AGTCGCTAGTCGCTAGTCGCTAGTCGCTTCAGTTGTACTCCATCTGCACTCGCTGGCTGACACCGCACACCAGTTCGTAGGGAATCGTGTCGGCGTGCAAGGCCAGCTGCTCCGCGGGCAACCCCGCGCCCCAGAGAACCACGGGATCGCCGACGGCAGCGGGTGCATCGGTGATGTCGATTGCGATCATGTCCATCGACACGCGCCCCGCCAGCGGCACCGCTCGACCGTTCACGAGGACCGGAGCACCGCTCTTCATGTGCCGCGGATAGCCGTCGCCATAGCCCACGGCCGCAATGCCGATGAGAGAACGACGGGTAGCCTTCCACGCAGCGCCGTAACCGACGCCCTCGCCCGTTGCCACTTCACCCACGGCAATCAGCCGGGTCGTGAGCGTCATCGCGGGCTTCAGACCGAAGTCCTGCGCGAGTTCGTTCGGGAACGGCGAGATCCCGTACAGCGTCAGGCCTGGCCGGACCCAGTGACCGCGTGCCTGAGGCCAGGCCAGCAATCCAGCCGAGTTCGCGATGCTGTGTTCCGCTGCCGCTGCGCCAGGCAGCATCGAGACCGCCTGCTCGAACTCCCGCACCTGCTGCAACGTCCTGCTGTCGTGCCGGTCATCCGCGACGGCCAGATGCGTCATCACGCGAGGCGTCCCGAGGACGCGGCCGGTGCGCATGAGGCGCTCCCACGCCGACAGGCTCTGCTCCAGGCGGAATCCGAGCCGGTTCATGCCAGAGTCGATCTTGAACCAGACCCGCACCTGGCCTGCGCCCTGCCACTGCTCCAGCAATGCGAGCTGCGCGCGGGAGTGCACGACCAACTCGCACCCGCGTTGCGCCGCCGCCTGGAGGTCTTCGCCGCTGAAGACACCCTCGAGGAGGACGATGGTCTGGGCGAGTCCCGCGTCGCGCAGCGCGAGGCCTTCTTCAAGCCGCGCCACGCCGAAGGCGTCGGCACCGGCCAGCGCGCGGGCCGTCTGCACCAGCCCGTGGCCGTAGGCATTGGCCTTGATCACGGCCATCACCCGCGCACCGCCTGCGCGCTCGCGGAGCACACCGAGGTTGTGCCGCAGCGCCGCCGTGTCGATGAGTGCCTTTGGACCTGAGCTCATGGCCCGGGACTCAGCGATAGGAGCCGTAGGCTTCCGGCGCGAAGTTTTCGAACTTGGTGAACTCGCCGAGGAAAGTCAGCTGCACGTCGCCGATGGGACCGTTACGCTGCTTGGCGATGATGATGTCGGCGATGCCCTTGCGCGTGGTGTTCTGGTCGTACACCTCGTCGCGATAGATCATCATGATCAGGTCGGCGTCCTGTTCGATGGCGCCCGATTCGCGCAGGTCCGACATCACGGGCTTCTTGTCCTGCCGCTGCTCCACGCTGCGGTTGAGCTGCGACAGTGCGATGACCGGCACCGCCAGCTCCTTGGCAAGCGCTTTCAGCGACCGCGAAATCTCCGAGATTTCCGTGGCGCGATTTTCCTTGTTGCCGTGCACCGTCATCAGCTGCAGGTAGTCGATCACGATGAGCCCGAGGCCGTGCTCGCGCTTGAGCCGCCGTGCACGGGCGCGGATTTCAGTCGGCGTCAGCGCCCCCGTGTCGTCAATGAAGATCGGGGCGTTCTTCATCAGGCTGATCGCGCTGTTGATGCACGACCA
The DNA here is from genome assembly GCA_903898785.1 of uncultured Pseudomonadota bacterium. Lineage (GTDB taxonomy): Bacteria > Pseudomonadota > Gammaproteobacteria > Steroidobacterales > Steroidobacteraceae > CAIUGU01. Next base: position 1,659 of record CAIUGU010000003.1, read on the forward strand.
CTCCTGGTCGCCGAACAGGCCGGTACGCAGGTGCGACTGGTTGACGCGACCGAGCGACGAAATCATGCGCAACGCCAGCTGCTCGCGCGACATTTCCATGCTGAACACCGCCACGTGCGTGTTCGAACCGATGGCCGCGTTCTCGGCGATATTGATGGCAAACGTGGTCTTGCCCATCGAGGGCCGGCCGGCCACGACGATCAGGTCGCCCGGCTGCAAACCCGCCGTCATCTTGTCGAGTTCACGGAAGCCGGTGCTGACACCCGTCAGTTCGCCCTGGTTCTGGTGGCGCTTGTCGAGGAGGTCGATCGTGGGGCCGAGCACCTGGTTCAGCGCCACGAAGCCCGATCCGGTCTTGCGGCCGCTTTCCGCAATCTCGAAGACTCGCCTCTCGGCGTCGTCCACGAGTTCGACCGCCGAACGCCCTTCGGCGTCATAGGCGCTGGCAGCGATTTCTCCGCCGACACGAATCAGTCGCCGCAGCTGCGACCGCTCGCGGACGATATCGGCATACGCACGGATGTTGGCAGCACTCGGCGTTTCGCGCACGAGCGTGGCGAGATAGGCAAGACCGCCGGTATCGCTCTGCTTGCCCTGCCGGTCGAGATACTCGGCGAGCGTGACGGCATCGCTCGGTTCGCCGCGAGCGGCGAGGTCGGCGATGGCGGCGAAGATCAGCTGGTGATCGCGCCGGTAGAAATCATCGGAGGTGATGCGATCCGCGATCGCATCCCACGTGGTGTTGTCGAGCATCAGGCCGCCAAGGACGGCCTGCTCCGCTTCCACGGAATGCGGGGGAACGCGAATGGCTTCTTCAGCAGACACCACTCGCGGCCGCCGCGAGAGCCCCTGTTCGCCATCAGGCACGGGTAGCGCCATGGCTGGGACCCTTTACAACGTTTCCGCTTACTCTTCGCCGACGATGGTCAGGTTGAGCGTGGTCACGACGTCGGCGTGCAACTGGATCTGCACGCTGTGCTCACCAGCCAGACGAATCGGGCCTTCGGGCAGGCGGACTTCCGAACGCTCGAGCGCGATCCCGGCCTTCGTTGCGGCTTCGGCGATGTCGGCAGTGCCGACGGAGCCGAACAGCTTGCCTTCGCTGCCCGCCTTCGCGGTGATCGACAGCTTGAAGGCCGCGAACTTGGTGGCGCGGGCCTCTGCGGCGGCCAGCTCTTCGCGAGCTGCCTTCTCGAGTTCGGCGCGACGCGCTTCGAACTTGGCCTTGTTGGCTTCGGTTGCGAGCGTGGCCTTGCCGTGCGGCAACAGGAAATTGCGGCCGTAGCCGGACTTGACCTTTACGAGGTCACCGATGTTGCCGAGATTGGCGACTTTCTGCAGGAGTATGACTTCCATCGTGACACCTTCACCTATGCAAAACTTGAAACAGAACCTTCTGAAGCCCCTGTCCGCCTTCGCGATCAGGCGCCCGCAGCACCCCTGAACTGTCGCCAGTTGTCGGCAACACCCCAGGCCGCGAGCAGCGTCACCATCACGAACGCCGACAAAGGCACAATCAAGAACACGTAAATCGCGACCAGGCCGCCCTGCCCCATCTGTTGCGCCGCCTTGCGCCGGTGCGCCGCGGCCAGCCCCTGGTATGCCAATGCACTCATGGCGACCCAGGACAGGCAGTCAACCAGCTCGATCTCCACCAGCGCCGCCGTCACGATGATGACGATGGCCACTATTCCAAGCGCCCTGCCCAATCGCAGCTCGCGGTACTCGTTGCCGAACCCGCCGGGCGCTTCGAGCAGCGACTGCCACCAGCGCGCAAGGAACAGCGCACTCAATGTCCCGAGCAGCACGAGCGCGGCATACGCGCCCCACATCGTGCGCGCGAACCCGGTGATGATCTCTTCCGGATTCGCGAGGACCATGCCGCTCGCCTTCAGCGAATTGACGGCCTCCCGCAGCAACTGTTCCCACACCGCGCTCGGATTGTCGAGCAGCGCGTAGATCCCCACCAGCAGCAGCGCCATGCCCAGCACCGCAAGCTGGAAGCACAGCGTCAGCGACCCTGTTCGCTTCAGCAGCACCCCGAGCAGCGCCGGCACCACGAACGCGAGGGCCGCAAGCCCTGCCGCAACGACGACCGGCTGCTTGATCGACAGCAACGTCCCCGTCGCCACCGCAAAGCTCACCACGGCCACCGTCATCCCCCGCGTGACCGCGCCCGGCGAGTCGCCGAACAGGACCACGAGAATCGCGGCCGCCGAGGCGACCAGCGCGAAGGGAGAAAAGCCCTGCGGCGACAACGCCGCGAAGCAAGCGCCGATGAAGAACGCCCGCCACGGCTGTCCTACCAGCCAGGCCGCAAACCTGCGATGCATCGCTCGCCACCGCTCCCACCGGACCGGAATTGCAGCACCGGGAAATCCCCGGGGCGTGCATCCTGGCCGGAAACCATCAGACAGTCAGATCAGTGTTGATCCGTGTAAGGCAGCAACGCGAGGAACCGGGCGCGCTTGACCGCAACGGCCAGCTGGCGCTGGTAGTGCGACTTGGTGCCCGTGATCCGGCTCGGAACGATCTTGCCGGTTTCCGTCACGTAGTTCTTGAGGATGCCGAGATCCTTGTAGTCGATCTGGACGATCTTTTCAGCAGTGAACCGGCAGAAACGGCGCCGGCGGAAAAAGCGTGCCATGAGTTAACCCTCGAATGCTGTTGAGTGATGCTGCGGAGTAGCGCGAGCCGCGAGGCTCAGCGGTCCGACATGCCGGGGCCGTCGTCATCGCCGTCATCGGCGAAGCGTTCGTTCCGCTCGGCGTCATCGCCGCGCATCATCGGCGAAGGCTCGGTCACGGCGGCATCCATCTTGATGACGAGGTGACGCAGCACGGCGTCGCTGAAGCGGAAGGCACCGGTCAGTTCATCGAGCGTCTTCTTGTCAGACTCGATATTGAGCAGCACGTAATGGGCTTTGTGGACCTTCGCGATCGGGAAGGTGAGCTGGCGGCGACCCCAGTCTTCGAGCCGGTGGACCGTGCCACCGCCTGCGGTGATCATGCCCTTGTAGCGTTCCAGCATGGCCGGAACCTGTTCGCTCTGGTCAGGGTGGACCAGAAACACGACTTCATAGTGTCTCAACATATCGATACATCCCTTTGGATAAAGCCTCCCGTCAAAGCGGTGAGGCAAGGAGTTGTTGCTTCCGGGGAGTCCCCGGAAGGCCGGCAATGGTAGCGGAGCGACTCCGCCCGCGCAATCAAGGATTTGCGGCCCGAACGAGGTCGGCCCGTCTTGGGGACTAGCGCTTGCCGGGTGCCTGTGCCGGCCGCCTCTGCCGGGTGGCCTCGAACAGCAGCACGCCCGTCGCCACGGACACGTTCAGGCTCTCGACCGACCCCGCCATCGGGATGCGGACCAGCGAATCGCAGTGCTCGCGGGTCAGGCGCCTGAGGCCCTCCCCTTCTGAGCCCATCACGATTGCCAAAGGCCCTTTGAGATCAGCAGCATACAGATCCATGTCGGCCTCGCCGGCCGCGCCCACGACCCATATCCCGCGGTCCTTCAGATGCCGCAACGTCCGGGCGAGGTTGACCACATGGATCAACGGGGTGGTTTCGGCCGCCCCGGACGCCACCTTGCGCACGGTCGGACTCAGGCCCGCGGCCCGGTCACGCGGCACGATCACGGCATGCACCCCGGCCGCATCCGCCGTCCGCAAGCAGGCCCCGAGGTTATGGGGATCCTGAACACCATCGAGGACCAGCACGAAGGGGGCCGGGCCCGCCTTGTCGAGCAAGTCGTCGAGGGCTCCCTCGCCCTGCGGCCCCGCGGCCTCAAGCCGGGCGACGACGCCCTGGTGACGGCCATTGCCCGAAAGCTGGTCGAGCTCACGGACCTCCCGCCGCTCTACGCTGATTCCCGCCGCGCGGGCGAGTTGCTCGATGGCATCGATGCGCGCATCGCCTCGGCCCCGCTGCAGCAGCACGCCGGCCACGCGGCTCGCCTGGTTCTCGAGCGCCGCCTGCACCGCATGCAGGCCGAAGACGACTGCCGTTTCCGTCACGATCGCTTGGGTCCTTTGCGGTCCTGGCGCCCGCCGCCGCGACGCTTGTCCCGCTGCCATGGATGGCGGGCCTGCTCGCTGGCACGCGGCCGCTCCGCAAGCTCGAAGTCGATCTTGCGCTCGTCGATGATGACGTTGATGAGGCGGACCTTCAGGTGGTCGCCAAGCCGGAAGACGCGCTTGCTGCGTTCGCCGACCATGCGGTAACCGGACTTGTCACGGCTGAAATAGTCCGAGCCGAGCGCGCTGACGTGGATCAGCCCGTCGATCTGCACGCCGGCCACCTGCACGAACAGGCCGAAGTCCACGACGCCGGTAACGAGCGCCTCGAACTCCTCGCCGATCTTGTCCTGCATGTATTCGCACTTGAGCCACGACATGGCATCGCGCGTCGCTTCGTCGGCGCGGCGTTCCTTGAACGAGCATTGCTGACCGAACACGTCCATCGCCGTGAGCGACGCAGGCAAGGCCTCTGCCGTGCCATTGCGCAGCACATGCCGGATGCCCCGGTGCACGATCAGGTCGGGATAGCGGCGGATCGGCGACGTGAAGTGTGCGTACTCCGAGAGCGACAGCCCGAAGTGGCCGATGTTCTCGGGCTGGTAAACCGCCTGCGGCAGCGTGCGCACCACGACGGTCTCGATCAGGTGCCCTTCTTCCTTGCCAGCGGCCTGCTCGAGCACGGCGCTCAGGTCTTCCGGCGTCAGCGGCCGGCCGACCGGCAGCTCGATCGCAAAGCCCTTCAGGAATTCGCGCAGCTGGTCGAGGCGGTCTGCCTCGGGCTGGCCGTGCACGCGATAGAGCGTCGGGATCTTGTGCTTCTTGAGGAAACGCGCCGCCTGCACGTTCGCGGCGATCATGCATTCCTCGATCAGCCGGTGTGCGTCGTTACGCGCCTGCTCGACGAAGGTCGCGATCCGTCCATTCTCATCGAACCGCGCCTTCATTTCCGGCGCGTCGAAGTCCAGTGCGCCGCGCAGCTGTCGCTGCTTGTACAAGGCCTGGAAGACGTCGTAGAGGGTCCTGAGCGGCTCGCCCAGCGCGGGATTCTTGGCGAACGGCTTGGCGGGCTGCGCGAGATACGCCGCCACTTCCGTATAGGTCAGGCGCGCGTTCGAACGCATCAGGCCCTCGAAGAAACGGGCCCGCGTCACCTTGCCGTTGTCCGCCACACGCATCTCGCAGACCATGCACAGCCGATCCACGAGCGGGTTCAAGGAGCACAGCCCGTTCGACAATGCCTCCGGCAGCATCGGAATGACACGGTTCGGGAAATACACGGAGGTACCCCGGTGCAGCGCCTCCTGGTCGAGGGCCGAGCCGTGATCGACGTAGTGACCGACATCGGCGATGGCCACCAGCAGCTTCCAGCCGGTGCCGCTGCGCTCGCAATACACGGCGTCGTCGAAATCCCGGGCATCCTCGCCGTCGATGGTGACCAGGGCCAGTTCGCGGAGATCTTCCCGCCCGCGCTTCGCAGCCGGCGACACCGCGTGGCCGAACACGGCGGCCTCGGCAACCGCCTCCTCGGGGAACTCGAACGGCAGTCCATGCGAATGGATTGCGATCTCGGTTTCCATGCCGGGGGCCGCATGTTCGCCCAGCACGCGGGTGACCGACCCGAGCGGCTGGGCCGTACGGCTCGGTTGCTCGGTGATCCGTACCAGCACCACCTGTCCTGGCAACGCGACGCCCACTTCGCCCCGCGGGACGAGCACGCGGTGGCTGATGCGCGGGTTGTCCGGCACCACGAAGTAGATGCCCGATTCCTCATAGAGCCGGCCGACGATCTCGAGCGTGCCGCGCTCCAGCACTTCGACGATCACGCCTTCGGCGCGACCCCGGTAGTCCACCCCCGTGGCGCGGGCCGCGACACGGTCGCCGTGCATGACCTGCTGCATCTGGCGGTTCGACAAATACAAAGGAGCCTCGGTCCGGTCGTCCGGCTGCAGGAAGCCAAAGCCATCCTTGTGCCCGCTGACCGTGCCGACGGTGAGGCCGAGTCGCTCCCGCAGGCAGTAGTGACCGCGGCGGTTGCGGATCAGTTTTCCAGCATGGATCAGGGCTTCCAGCTGCTCGGCCAACTGCGGCTGTGCGGCCGTCTTCACCCCGATCCGGGACGCCAGGTCCGCAAGCGCCAAGGGTTGGCCCGCGGCCTGCAGGGCAGCCAGCAACTCGTCGTCAGCGTGTCTGGGCGAACTGCCGTTGTGGCGCTTCGGGGTGCCCACAGAACCCGGTTTTCCGTTTGATTTCGTCATAAGGACGCGTTTGTAACACAAGGCAGCGCCTGTTGACGCCTTGTGTGATGCCCCTAGTCCGGATGTTGGTTGACACTGCGAGGGTGCCTGAGTACATTGGCGCGCCTTTCGCGGGTCAGCCCGCAACCTCACCTTGCCCAGGTGGCGGAATTGGTAGACGCACTAGTTTCAGGTACTAGCGGGTAACACCGTGGAGGTTCGAGTCCTCTCCTGGGCACCATCTGAAGATCCGAAGGAATGCGGCCGCTTGCGGCACGCGAGCAGCGAATCTCGTCCTGCCGCAGTTCCTGACACAACAGGGCAAAACCTTCAGTACCCCGCACCGCCAGCGGGGCTCGCGGCAACCGCATTGCCTTTGCCCTTGAAGGCAGCTGCCAACTCGCGGCAGGCGCGGCTCAGCAAAGAGATGTCTACGCCGACGGCGACGAACAGCGCTCCCGCGTCGAGGTAAAGGCGCGCGAGCTTCGCATCCACCGCGAGGACGCCCGCTGCCTTGCCGGCACCCCGAACCGTCGCGATGCCGTCGAGGATGACCCGCTGCACATCCGGATGCCCTGGCTGACCCAGTAGGCCCATCGAGGCGGACAGGTCGGCCGGGCCGAAGAAAACGCCGTCCACCCCTTCGGTGGCTGCGATCGCTGCCAGGTTCTCCACACCCTTCTTCGTCTCGACCTGCAGCAGGACGCACATTTGCTCATCTGCCGTGAGCACGTAATCGCCGATCGAGTTCCAGCGGGACGAACGAGCGAGCGCCGACCCCACTCCGCGAATGCCACGTGGCGGGTAGCGCACGGCCGACACCAGCATGGCAGCCTGCTCGGCCGTTTCGACGACGGGAATCAGCAGCGTCTGCGCGCCGATATCGAGCAACTGCTTGATCAGGGGCACGTCGCCGATCACCGGCCGCACAATGGGATGCGTCGGGTACGGGGCCACGGCCTGCAACTGGCCGAGCACGGTCCGCAGATCGTTGGGAGCGTGTTCGCCGTCGATCAGCAACCAGTCGAACCCGGCACCGGCCACGACTTCAATGGCATACGCATCGGCCAGGCCGACCCAAAGACCGATCTGCACGCGGCCCTCGCGAAGTGCCTGCTTGAATGGATTGACGGGAGTCTTCATCTTCTGTCCTTCAGACAAACCGGAACGCCACCGCGCCAAGCGGGCCGTAGTCGACGTGGAAGTTGTCGCCGGCTTGAGCGCCCGTCGGTCGCGTGAACGATCCCGCCAGCACGACATCGCCGGCATTCAGTTGTTCGTCGTACGGAGCGATCTTGTTCGCCAGCCACGCAACGCCCGTGGCGGGATGATTCAGCACGCCGGCGGCAAGACCCGTCTCCTCGATGACGCCATTCTTGTAGAGCAGCGCGCCCACCCAGCGCAGGTCGACCTCGTTCGGTCGCACCGGTCGCCCGCCGAGCACGATGCCTGCGTTGGCAGCGAAATCGCTGATGGTGTCGTAGACCTTGCGCATGACTTTGGTCTCGCGGTCGAACTGCTCGATGCGCGCATCGATGATCTCGATGGCCGGCGTCACATAGTCGGTCGCCGACAGCACGTCGAACAGCGTCGCACCCGGACCCTTGAGCGGCTTGCCGAGAATGAACGCGAGCTCCACCTCGATGCGCGGCGCAATGAAGCGGCTGATCTCGATGTCGCCGCCTTGTGCGAAGAACATGTCGTCCATCAGCGGCGCGAAATCAGGTTCCGTGATCTGGCTGGCCTGCTGCATGGCGCGCGAGGTCAGGCCGATCTTGCGACCCTTGATGGTGCGCCCGTCTGCCAGCTCGAGCTGGACCCAGGCTCGCTGGATCGCGTAGCCGTCCTCGATCGTCATCTCCGGAAAGCGCTTCGAGAAGTGCCGCACCTGGATGCGGCTCTTGCGTGCGTCGTAGAGCTCGCGAGCCAGCTGGACGATGGTGTTCTGTGGCAGCATGAGTCGACCTTTAGGTAGTTCTGTTGAAGAGCGGGTGCAGGCTGCTGTGCTTGGCGTCGAAGACCTCCGCACCGACGTCGATCTGCAGCGTCACGCCCATGTGCATCGTGGCCATCAACGGCTCGAAGTGCGCTTTGGCCACCGATGCCAGTGCGGCGCCCACTGCCTGCTGCACCGCTTCGCTGCGGTTCCGGCCCATGCGGAGGTTCAGGTACGCAAAGCCGTAGTCACCGTCACCCCCCGCGGCTCGTCCGGCTGCCCCCCCATCGCTGATCGCGAAATGCGGTGCCGGATAGGCCAACACACGTGTTCCACCGGGCGGGAATACGGCCTTGCCCGCTTCGTCACGCTGCTCAAGCAACGTGTCGGCCAGGCGCCTGCACAGCAATGACATATCGCTGCGCGAATCGAGATTGCCGCTGTACAGGATGACGAGGTGTGGCATGGGGTGCGCCGGGGTTCGGACCTAGAGCCGGGTGGCGACCGAAGAATACCCTTCGGCGCTGGAGGCCACCGCCTTCGGGATCGCGCGCCCGTCCTGCGGCGTCACCGGGAAGATCGCATTGATCTGGCCAGTGCCTGAGGCGCCGAAGTACGGCGTGATCACCTCAACCGGCGCGTCATAGGCGGACCACCCGAGCAGACCGAGCAGCATGGCGGTGTCGTGCATGAATCCCTCACCATGACCCTTGGCGGCATACTCGGGGAGCATCGCGCAGAAATCGGCCCACTGCGCCTTCTGCCACATCTCGACGACGCGGTGATCGAGCTGCTCAAGGAACGGACTCCAGATCTTGAACGCGTATTCCGGCGCCAAGCCGTTTTGCGCGAAGCGGTGACTCAAGGAACCGCTGGCCAGAAACGCCACCGTACCGTCGTAGTGCTCCTCTACCGCCTTGCGCATCGCCCATCCAAGGCGAGCACTGTCGTTGAGGTAGTGCACCGTGCACAGCGCCGAGACCGAGATCACCTTGAAGTGCTGGTCGGTATTCATGTAGCGCATCGGCACCAGAGTGCCGTACTCGGGACCCAGGGTGGTGGCCGGGTGTGCGAGGGTCTCCACGCCGCATTCCGTCGCCACGCGCGCCAGCAACTGCCCCAGCTCCGCATTTCCCGGAAAGCAGTAATGCAGGTTGCTGATGAAATGCGGCAGCTCATTGCTGGTGTAAGTGCCTTCGAACTGCGGCGCGCAGTTGATGTGGTAATTGGCGTTGACCAGCCAGTGCGTATCGAAGACCACGATCGTGTCCACGCCCAGATCGCGGCACCGCCTGCCGATCTCGATATGTCCGTCGATGGCATCCTGGCGAGTACCCTTGCGTGGGCCCTCGAGTTCGCTCAGGTACATGGACGGAACGTGGGTGATCTTGGCGGCGAGAGCTACTTTTCCCATGGGATTCTCGATGTGCTGCTGGGCGTCCGGAAGTCAGACGCCCCAGTGGGGTATGTGGTGGGAACCCAGTGATACGGCGACATTCTTCGGCTCGAGGAACACCTCGTAGCTCCAGGTCCCGCCTTCGCGTCCGGTGCCGCTTGCTTTGGTGCCGCCGAATGGCTGGCGCAGGTCGCGCACGTTCTGGCTGTTGACGAAGCACATGCCCGCCTCGATACCCGCCGCGACGCGGTGTGCCCGGCCGATGTTCTCGGTCCAGACATAGCTCGACAGGCCATAGGCGATGTCGTTGGCCTGGCGAATGGCGTCGGCCTCGTCGTCGAACGGAATCAGGCAGGCCACGGGCCCGAAGATCTCTTCCTGCGCAATGCGCATCCGGTTGTTGACGTCGGCGAACACGGTCGGCTTGACGAAATTGCCATTGCGCATCGAGGCCGGGAGATCCGGCGCATCGAGCCCCCCGCACAGCATCGTCGCGCCTTCGCGGGTACCGAGCTCGATGTAGCTGCGCACCTTGGCAAGGTGGGCCGGACTGATCATGGGCCCGATCAGCGTCTTGTCATCCATCGGGTCGCCGACGGCAAGTCGCTTCGCGCGCTCGACGAATTTCTGGACAAACGTCGGGTAGATCGACTTCTGGACCAGGATGCGTGAGCCAGCGGTGCAGCGTTCACCGTTGAGCGAGAAGACCATGAAGAGGGCCGCATCCAGCGCGCGCGCCATGTCCGCGTCGTCGAAGATGACAAACGGGCTCTTGCCGCCCAGCTCCATGCTGAACTTCTTCAGCCCCGCGTTCTGCACGATGCGGTTGCCGGTGACCGTCGACCCGGTGAACGAGATCGCGCGGACATCAGGATGGGCACACAGCGGCTCGCCCGCCTCACGGCCGTACCCGTGTACGAGATTGAGGACGCCCGGCGGCAACCCCGCCTCTGTAGCCAGTTCGGCAAAGCGCGAAATCGACAGCGGCGACAGCTCGCTCATCTTCAGCACCGCCGTGTTGCCGAACGCCAGGCAAGGGGCAATCTTCCACGTGCCGGTCATGAAGGGCACGTTCCACGGACTGATCAGTGCGCAGACCCCGACCGGATGAAACAGCGTGTAGTTCAGGTGCGTCGGCGTCGGGTAGGTGTGGCCATCGACGCGCGTACACATCTCGGCAAAGTAGTAGAAATTGTCGGCCGCGCGAGGCACCAGCTGCTTGCGTGTCTGGGCAATCACCTGGCCGCAATCGCGGGTCTCGGCCTCTGACAGCTCCGGTACATGCTGGGCGATCAGGTCTCCGAGTTTGCGCATCATCGCCGCCCGCTCGGTCGCCGGGCGTGCGGCCCACGCGGGAAACGCAGCCTTGGCGGCGGCGACGGCCGCGTTGACGTCATCCGCCGTGCCGGAGGCAACTTCGGCAAGGACTTCCTGCGTCGCCGGATTGATCGTCTGGAAATAGTCGCGGCCCTTGGTCGCCTTGCCATTGATCAGGTGTTCAACTCGCATTGTCATGGGTTCCTTGTGACTCAACGCCCGAATTCCGCATCACCGACGATCGTGTTGGTCAGCCGCCCGATTCCGTCGATCTCCGTGACGACAACATCCCCGACGTTCACGTTGACAACGCCATCAGGCGTACCGGTGAGGATGACGTCTCCGACACCAAGGGTCATGAACGAACTGAGGTACTCGATCAAGGCCGGGATATCCGAGATCATGTCGCGCGTGCAGCCCTTTTGCGTGACCACGCCATTGACCAGCGTACGCAATTGCAGGTCGTGCGGCGTCGGCACGTCGGCGGCGTCGACGAGCCAGGGGCCGAGCACGGTGCACGTGTCCCGGTTCTTCACGCGCAGGTTCGGCCGGTAGTAGTTTTCCAGGTAATCGCGCACGGCATAGTCGTTTGCAACGCTATAGCCGGAGATGTACTGCATGGCATCCTCACGCCTGACACCCTTCGCGGCGCGCCCGATGATCACTGCGAGCTCGCACTCGTAGTGCATGAACTTCACATCCGCCGGGCGACGCGTCTGTCCGCGATGGCCGATCAGCGCGCCCCGGCTCTTCAGGAACGCCAGCGGCTCATCCTTGGTGGTGACCGTCAGCTCCTTGGCCAGCTCCTTGACATGATCAGCATAGTTCAGCCCAAGTGCGATGACGGTACCTACCTCGAACGGCGGGAGCCAGACCACGGCCTCTTCGGCGAGCACTCGCCCATCGGCGAGCTGCAGCCCCGCCGGATGTTCGGTGGCATCATGGATGGCGCCACCGTACGCAACCCTTGCGCGCTTCATGCAACGCCCCTTGCCGCCGCAACCAGCGTGTTCTCGAGCCGACCCACGCCCTGGATCGCAATCGTCACGGTCTGGCCCGCGCGGGCGCGCGGTGCACCCGACGCCACGCCGACCATCAGCACGTCGCCCGGATACAGCGTCATGAACTCGGTGACGTCGGCGATCAGGCGCGGAATCGGCCGCACGAGCCCTGCAGTGCTGGACCGCTGCACGATCTCTCCGTCGATTGCGACAGTGATGTCGAGCGCATCGGCGTCCGGCACCAGGGCGCGCGCGACGACAGCCGGACCGATCGGACAGAAGCCGTCACGGCACTTGAATCGCATCGAGGGCCGATAGAAGGAGGCATGCGGCACGCTGATGTCGTTGACGACCGTGTAGCCCGCCACGAACTCAAGGGCCCCGTCTGCTGGCACGTTTGAAGCCGTACGACCAATGACGATCCCGAGCGTGGCGCCGATCTCGAGCTCGGGCGCATCGCCTGGGACCACCACGGGCACGCGGTGGCCGATGACCGTGTTTCTGGGCTTGATGTACAAGATGGGCGCCTGAGGGGGCGCCTTGTAGGGCGCCACGTTGACCTGGTCGCCGAGTGCGGCCAGCGCATCACGATGATTCAGAAGCGTGCCGTAGACGGTGCCACCGGTGGGTGGCAGAAAGGCCTGCCGGTGACCCGCAGTGGAGGCCAGTGCATCCCAATAATCCAGGGGCGCTTCTGTCGCGAGCGGCACACCCTGCGGATGTGCAAGGGCCTGGTTTACCACGAGCATCTACGCGAGCCCTCCTTACGCAAGTGCCTCATGTGTGAACACGCGGGATATGACGACGCACGATCATGAGCGCCACCAGCGTCGCAAGCATCGCCGACCCCAGGAGTGTCAGGTAAGCCGTCGCTCCCCCCGCCGTAATGACGGCCGCACCGACGAATGAACTCAGGATCGCTCCAAACCGTCCGAAGCCCAGTGCCGAGGCCGTGCCGGTCGCACGTACGGCCGTCGGATAGACATAGGCGCACAGCGCATACATCGTCGACTGTGCGGCATTGACGAACAGGCCGTGCAGGCCGATGCCGACGATGAACAGGTTTGTATTCTGCGCGACGTCCACGCCCTGCAGCAGGTAGGCACTGGCGGCGGCGCCCAGGCAGCAGATCGCCAGCGGCCAACGGGAACCGAAATGCGCAATGGTCCAGGCGCAGATCAGCGCCCCGAACACGCCGCCCAGGTTGTAGGCAGTCAAGCCGGACCCGGCCACTGCCGGCGACAGGCCTTCCGCGGCGAGCATCGTGGGCAGCCAGCTGAAGGCGCTGTAGGAAGCCAGCAGGCACATGAAGAAGGCCGCCCAGATCGCCAACGTGTCTCGCGCCTGCCCGCCACTGAACAGCGAAGTGAAACCGGTGCGTTTCTCGGCGGCCTGCTCGGAGACGTCGGTGAACGCAGTGCCCGCGGCGGTGGGTCGCGCCATGCGGGACAGCAGTTTGCCCAGCTCGGGCCAACGAGACGGTCGGCGCGCAAGGAAACGCGGCGACTCGGGCATAACGAAGTACAGCACCACACTGGAGGCCATCGCGAACGTGCCGCCCAGCCAGAACAGCGTGCGCCAGCCGTAGCCAGGCAGGATGACGCTTGAAAACAGCCCCGCGACCATGCCACCGAGGGGATAGCAGACGATCGTCGCCGTCACTGCCACGGTTCGAAGGCGTGCCGGTGTGTACTCCGCCGTCATCGTGGTCGCACTGGGCAGTGCACCGCCGATCCCCAGACCCGCAACGAAGCGGAGCATGGCAATCGTCAGGATGTCGTTCGCAAAGCCGATCGCGAACGTCGCTCCGCCGAACAGGAAGATACTGGCAATGAGGACGATCCGGCGGCCGAAACGATCCGCGAACAGGCCTGCACCGGCGCTCCCGGCCGCCATGCCCAGCAGGCCCGCTGCCACTGCCGGCGCGAAGGCACCCCGGGTGATGCCCCACTCCGCGATGATCGAAGGGATGGCGAAGCCGATCAGCTGTCCGTCGAACCCGTCCATCACCATCGCGAATGCGGCCATCGCGACGACGAACTTTTGCATTACGGAGAACGGGCCCTCATCGAGGACCTTGCCGATGTCGACGGAGGCTTTCGGCGCAGAATCGTGGCTCATGCTTGGGTTCGTCACTGCTTCGAGTCCTCGTTGGCGCGGGCAACCACGTAGGCCCTGACGGCCTCTGCATCGTCGGGCGTCAGGTCGCGTGAAAAGCCCACCATGCCATTGTCCTTCAGCGCGCCCCCGATCACCACGGCCTGCCACGCATCGCGATCACCGGCCATGGCTGAGTGCCGCAGTTCCGGCAAGACCCCGCCCGAGCGCACGCCATCCCCGTGACAACCACCACAGGTCCGTGCGTATACCTGCGCGCCAAGCGCGATTTGTGCTGTCGAACCGAATGGCCGTGGCGGCGGCGCGGAAGAGACGGCGCTCGCCTGCAACTCAGGCAGCGTGGCGGTTCCATCGAGCGAAAACGTGAGGACGCGGCTGCGATTGGGGCGGTCATTGCTCTTCTTCGCCATCTCGCCCAGCAGGAGCGGATAGACCCCTCCCCAGCCGACAACGATCGAGACGTACTGCTTGCCGTTGACCGCGTAGGTCATCGGCGGCGCGACAATGCCGCTCTGCGCCGGGAAGGACCAGAGTTTGCGACCATCCTTGGCGTCATACGCCACCAGATCGCCTGCAGCGGTTCCCCCGAACAGCAGCCCGCTCGCAGTCGTGAGCATGCCGCCGTTCCAGGGGCCGGCAAGATCGACCGACCACGCCGCGCTGCGCTTGACCGGGTCCCAGGCAACGATCTGGCCCCGCAAACCGGCTTTGACCGCCGCAACGATGGCCTTGTCCGCCGGCATGGTTGCCTTGGCCAGGTCGACGCCGAGATTGACCGCTTGCTGCTTCCACTCGAAATGATCGTCGGGAATGTAGGGCGTGGCGATCTCGTTGACCGGGAAGTAGACCAGGCCCGTCGACCGGTTAAAGGCCATGGGGTGCCAGTTGTGGCCGCCCAGGAGTCCAGGCAGGGACACCCAGGGCTTGCCTGTCTTGTTGTAGAAGGCCTCCGGATTGATCATCGGGCGGCCCGTGGCCATGTCCACGCCGGTGGTCCATGTCTGCTTGACGTAGCCGTCGGCCGAAATCAGCTTCCCGTCAGTGCGGTCGATGACGTAGAAGAACCCGTTCTTGGGCGCCTGCATCAGCACCTTGCGCGGCTTGCCGTCAATCATCAGGTCGGCAAGGATCATGTGCTGGGTGGCGGTGTAGTCCCACTGGTCGCCCGGGGTTTCCTGGTAGTGCCAGACGTACTCGCCCGTCTGCGGCCTGAGCGCGACGATCGAGGCGACGAACAGGTTGTCCCCGCCCCCGGGCGAGCGGATGTTCTGGTTCCACGGACCGCTGTTGCCCACGCCGATATACAGCAGGTCGAGATCGGGATCGTAGGCCATCGAATCCCAGACCGTGCCCCCCCCGCCGACGGTATCAGGCTTGCCCATCCACGTGGCGTCCGCGAGCTTTGCCATGATCTCGTCCGAGGCCGCGCCGTCCTTGACGCCCGCTTTGCCCGGAACCGTATAGAACCGCCAGGCGAGTTTGCCCGTCTCCATGTCATACGCACTGACATAGCCACGCACGGCGTACTCCGCGCCGCCATTGCCAATGATGACCTTGCCCGCGACCAGACGGGGCGCACCCGTGATGGTGTAGTTCTGCGCCTGGTCTACCGTATCGACAACCCACATTTCCTTGCCGGTTTGCGCATCGAGCGCGACCAGGCGCCCGTCGTAGGTGCCAACGAATACCCGGCCGTTTTCCACTGCCACGCCGCGGTTGACCACGTCGCAGCAGCCCTTCGCGCCAGCCTCGCCAGGCACCTTGGGGTCGTAGGACCACAGCAGCGTGCCCGATGCGGCATCGAACGCCTGCACCTTCGACCACGCCGAGGTCGTGAACAGCTTCCCGCCCACCATGATCGGAGTGGCTTCCTGCCCGCGGCTGGTATCGAGATCGTGGAACCAGGCCAGCTTCAGGCCTGCGACAGTGTCCGGCTTGATCTGCTCGAGCGGGCTGAACCGGTCTTCCGACAGGTTGAAGCCGTGACGCGCCCATTCGCCCTGCGCGGGCTCGGCGAGCGGAGCAACGGCAGGTGCGACGACCTTCGATGCCGTATCCGATGCACTGCCGCAGCCGGCCATCTGCACTGCAAGAATGGCAGCGAGTGCAATCGAGGCGAATGACCCGCCGGTCGTTCGTGACGCTCCATGCTGCCCGGCCCGACCCTGCGCCGTCCGCAGCTCCGACGACTCCCCTCTCATGCCCTGTTCTCCTTGTCCCCGGCGCCGCACCAGAGGCGCGACTCTGTACCGGGATAACTTATCATGATAATTTAAACCCGCAATACCCTGCAGTAGGTCAACAGGTGAGAGAAGAGCCATGCAGCTATCAGGCGCAATTGTCGATGGTGAGCAGATCGCGGGTGCAGGCAAGCTGGACGTACTCGATCCGGCAACCGGAAAACTGGCTGGAACGGTCCTTGCCGCAAGCGACGCGGAAGCGATGGCAGCAGTGGCGGCAGCCAAGGCGGCCTTTGCCGGCTGGGCGGCTCGGTCCCAAGCAGAACGGGCGGCCGCCGTCGCGCGCTGTGCGGACATCCTGGAGCGCAACTCGGAAGAACTGGCACGACTGCTCACCCGGGAACAGGGCAAACCGCTCGGCGGAATGGGATCGAGATTCGAACTCGGCGGCACGGTCGCCTGGACACGGTACACGGCCGGCTTGAGCCTGCCGGCGGAGGTCATCCAGGACGACGCGCAATCGCATGTCGCGATCTATCGCAAGCCACTCGGCGTGGTGGTTTCGATCACGCCATGGAACTGGCCGGTCATGATCGCGATCTGGCACATCATGCCCGCCTTGCAAGCGGGAAACACCGTCGTCATCAAGCCCTCGCCGCTGACCCCGCTCTCCACCCTTCGCGTGGTTGCCTTGTTGCAGGAAGCCTTGCCGCCCGGCGTGCTCAATGCCGTCGCCGGTCCTGACAGCATCGGCCCCGTGCTCACCTCGCATCCCGATGTCGCCAAGGTCTGCTTCACCGGGTCCACACGCACCGGTATCAAGGTGATGTCGAGTGCCGCCCCGACGGTGAAGCGACTTACGCTTGAACTGGGCGGGAACGATGCCGGCATCGTCCTGCCAGACTGCGACCCGAACGCAATTGCTGAAGGCCTCTTCTGGGGTGCCCTGATCAACAATGGCCAGACATGTGCCGCGCTCAAGCGCCTGTACGTCCATGACAGCATCTACGAACAGGTGTGCCAGGCCCTCAAGGGCTTTGCGGGGGGCGTGAAGACCGGGAACGGGTTCAACGAGGACAGCCTGCTTGGCCCCATCCAGAACCGCATGCAGTTCGACAAGGTCTCGAGGCTTGTCGAACAGGCAAAGTCCGCAGGCGGTCGGGTGCTGTGCGGGGGCGAAGCGAGTGGCGGCGATGGCTACTTCTACCCTGTCACGCTGATAGCCGATGCCGAGAAGGGCATGGCACTCGTCGATGAGGAGCAGTTCGGCCCGGCGCTGCCCATCATTCGCTATTCGAAACTCGACGATGCACTGGAGCAGGCGAACGGGCTCGATGCGGGCCTCGGCGGCTCTGTCTGGTCCAGTGACATTGCCCGTGCGCGCGACATCGCCATGCAACTGGAATGCGGAACCGCATGGGTCAACAAGCACGGCGGCCTGCGTCCGGATACGCCGTTCGGCGGCGTCAAGGCATCGGGCTTCGGTGTCGAGTTCGGCCCTCACGGCCTGGATGAGTTCGTTTCACTGCACGTGATCCACGATTGAGGTTCGCGCCGATCGGGTCGTGATGGAACTCACCCGACACGATAAGGCTGCCCGGCTCCGGAGGCCGGGCCCACTTTCCGGGCAACGTCATCCCGGCAACTGTCAGCGATGCTGAAGCGTCCGCTACGCTTCCTTGTCAAAACGGCGGAGGGCTTCGGCCAGCGCCAGCGCTTCAGCCTTCAAGGCCTCAAGGCGCTCCGGGCCGAACGCTTCCGCATACTCCTTGAGCAGGAGCCGGGTACGCCTGGCGGTACCGGAAACAATCTCCCGTCCCTTGGGGGTGATCGACACAATCGACCTTCGCGCATCACTCCGATCAAGCTGCCTGGCGATGAGTTTGCGGTCCCCCAGTTCCTTGAGGATTCTCGTAACGGTAGGCGCATGCAGCAACGCCTGGTCAGCGATGCCCTTGGCATCAAGGAATTCCGCATC
Source organism: uncultured Pseudomonadota bacterium (assembly GCA_903898785.1). Lineage (GTDB taxonomy): Bacteria > Pseudomonadota > Gammaproteobacteria > Steroidobacterales > Steroidobacteraceae > CAIUGU01. The sequence continues at coordinate 19,837 of CAIUGU010000003.1, forward strand.
CCCGAGGACACGCAACACCCGCCACTGCTGTTCGGTGAAGTTCGCTTCCCGAAGCACAGGACGAATGGGCGCCATGACAGCCTCGCGGGCTGCCAACAGGCTCCCCGCAAGGGAAACCGGATAAGGCGGAAGGCCGGAAAACGTTTTGCGCGCCAAGATTCTCGAACTCCAGCCTGGATGCTGCGATGGTCCTGCACGCGACAAAGCCGGAGGGATCGATTTCGATGACTCCCCCTCCAGGAATCTTCTTCGCTTCTGCAGGGTGATTGCGGTTCAGGCGGAACCCACAACCGCGTTCATCGTAGACGCCTGCCAGCGTCCAAGTAAAGCGCGAGGGCCGCACCCCGCGTTGGCGGCACGACCCTGCTGTGGCGCCGCGGCGCGCTCACACCCGCTTGAAGAGCGGGCTCCTGACCTGTTGCGCGTCTGCAGCGGAAAAGAATTTCTCGGTGTAGATGTCGCGCTCGAACAGGCGGCCCTGCATGAGCGTGGCGATGCAGGCTTCGATCATCAGTGGCGGGCCGCACAGGTAAGCCTTGTGGCCACGGAAATCACCGGCGAAGTGCTCCCTGGCCGCCTCATGCACGAACTGCCGACGGCCCTTCCAGCCGCTGTCTGGCGGCTCGTCCGACAGCACGGGCACGTAGGTGAAGTTGGCGTGCTGCCGCGCCAGTTCCTCGAAGTCTTCGCGGTAGTACAGCTCGCTTGCGTTCCGCGCGCCATGAACCAGCACGATCGGCAGCAAAGAGCCCTCGGCAAGCAGGTCCAGGATCATCGACCGTGGACCCGACAGGCCCGAACCGCCCGCCATGAAAATGCTGGGAAGGTGTGCCGACTTCCGCACGAAGAACCGGCCATAGGGCCCGCTCAACTGCACCCGGTCGCCTGCCTTCAGTTCCTGGTGAATCCATTGTGTGCCTCGGCCGCCCGGCACCAGCCGGACATGCAGCTCCAGCAAAGGGGCGCCGGGTGCGTTGGCGGGAGAAAATGCCCGCTGGCCGACCTCCGGCGCAAAATGAAAGTTGATGTACTGGCCGGCCTGGAACTCCAGCGGCGTGTTCGCGTCGAGCTCGATCCAGACGCCCTTGATGCTCGGCGTCAGGTTCTCGATGCGGGTGACCGTGCCCGAGACGTCGCGCACCGGGATATCGCGCGCATCGGCGTCCGCCTCCACGTCGGCCTCGATGGTCGTATCGGCTAGCAATGTTGCGCAACAGGCCAGCGCGCGACCCTCCTCGCGTTCGTAGTCCATGAGGGCGAAATTCGACGCGTTGCCGTGATCCACCTCGCCGTCGGTAACGCTGATCTTGCAGGTGGCGCAGTAACCCTGGCCGCAGGCATGCGGCAAATGAATGCCCGCGCGCAAGCTGGCATCGAGAATGGTCTGGCCCTCCTCGACTTGAATGGTACGTCCAAGCGGCTCGATGGTCAGCTCATGGCTCATGGGTCATCAACCGGTTCGTTTCAGTAGCCCGACCCATTCAGGCCGTCGAGGCCCGGGGTCGTGAAGCGGATCAGGTCCTTGTGCCCGATACCGTTCTCCGCAAGCGTCTTTCCCGGCTCCGGCACGAAGCGCATCGAAGAGTTCTGCCAGATGACCTGCGTCCAGTCGATGCGAGGGAAGTCGGGATGGAAGGCGTAGGCCTCCGGGATGTACTTCTCCAGCAACACCGAGAACGGCGTCTCCGGCCGCAAGGCCAGCACGAAGGGACGGGAGAACATCCGGTGCTTCTCCCAGTTCACGTACAGCAACTGCTTGCCGTTGAAATGGCGCAACGAGTCGCGCGATTCGAATTCATAGGGTCCGATGGATGCAACGCTCATGGTTCCTTAGCTCCTCAATTGGTCGTGGCCTGCGCCCGCCAGGCGGCGAAGTTCTTCTGGTCATCCGACCCGTTGAAATCGCCGGTGGCGCGCGGGTCCAGCCGCCAGAAGTCGTTCATGTAACGCGCAGGATCGAAATCATTGGCGGTCACGTCCACGCCCTCCGGCGCGCAATTCCCCTGCAGCGCCTGATGCGAGGAAATGTACGCCTGCACGTACTTCTCAGGCTCATGGTCGAAGATCGCCTTGCAGTGGTCGGAGCAGAAGTGGAACTTCTCGCCCTTGTACACCGACTCGCGAAAGCACGTGCTCATCGGATCGTCCGGCTCGTTGTACTTGATGGTATTGAGGCAGCACTGGCAGTTCATGGGCTGCGTGTTGTTGACGAAGCGCTTGCCCTGCTTCTCCATCTTGTCCCAATGCTCAAGCGTCGGCCGGTAGAACCGATCGAAGGTGTTGGGATACTTCTCCGACAGCCAGTCGAGTTCTTCCGGGCCCGGCACCCAGGTGTGGAAGCTCATGGCCCTCGACTTCATGTAGAAGCCGATCCATGACTGGTGCGAGACGTGCTCCTTCTCGACGACGGTCTGCGAGAAGCAGGCCGGCACCTTGATGCCGTAGCGAGCCAGGTCATTGAACAGCGCGGAGCCGTTCTGCTCGAAGTAGATCTCCCACGCTTCCTTGAAGCTCATGATGCGCTTGGGCAGCATGTAATCCATCATCATGCCGACGGCGCCCAGCTTGCGCGTCCCGCGCCAGGTCCACTTGTCGATCCAGCGCTGCACGATGGGCAGGTTGTCCGGATCCTGCTCGAGCAGGAACTTGATGCATTCCAGCCCCAGGGTCATGTGCCTTGCCTCGTCCGACTGCGCCGAGAAGCCCACGGTCATGGCCGCCAGGTCCCCGTTGTAGGCAGCGCCGGAAATGAACGGCACGAACAGGATATTGGTGAGCACGTACTCGAACGCAAACCCGATGGCCACCATGAACTCGAAGGGCCCGGCCGTGATGGCGTCATCGAAGAAGGACTTGCCGTCGGACAGGTACCACATCCGCGACTGCTGGTGGGCGAACTCGTCGAGGCCGTTGTAGTACTTGTTGTAGTTCGACACCGAGTGGATCTGGGTCTGGAAGTGCCGGTATTCGTCCACCGCCTGCATGAGGCAGGCGACGCGCGGCCCCGCACCCACCATCTGGCGCCCCATGTTGGTGAAGCCGCGGGCCGCCATGAGTTCGAGCGGCGGGGTCGAGCCCAGATACAGCTTCAGCACATTGATGTAGCGCGCGTCCGTGACGGTCAGGTGCCCATTGTTCTGGTTGAAGGCATCCAGGATCGCGTACAGCTTGCGTTCCTTTTCGGCCTGGTACTTCCAGTAAGCGTCCATGGTCAGCCGGAACGGGTCTTCCCAGCGATTCCAGTCGTGGATCTTGATGCCCTCATAGCCCACTTGTGGATACACCTTGGACATGGGCTGGTAGGTGGTGTCCCAGGCCAGGTCGCGTGTCATCAGCGTGTAGCGCTCTTTCAGGCTCAGCTTCTTGGGGGGTGCGGTCGTCATGTTGATGCTTCCACTCGGGCTCACTGTTCCCAGGACAGGCAGAATTCGTCGTCGGTCTCGTCGAGGTGGCCGGAGATCGTGATCAGATGCACCTGCAGTTCCTGCAGGTCGAACTCCCGTCCCAGCTTCTCCTCCACCGTGGTGCGCTTGATCACCATGCGTCCGGGCACGTCCACTTTGACCATGGCGGGCTGGTCGACCACGACGGCACCGGGGTTGTCGTCGACAATGGCCTCGACGATGCAGCGCGTGTCTTCGTTCTTCTGGAAGGCGATAAAGGTATTGGAAGACATTCTGGATCCCTACGGCGCGAGGCCGGCCTTGGTGAAACGTGCATTGAATTGCGCCACCGCCTCACCGAGCTGAGCGGGTCCGTCGTTACCGAAAGCGCGCGCCACCACGGGGTCGAGCGCAGTCACCGCGCGATCGCGCCACTCGCGCAGCCAGGTGCTCAACTGGGCCTTGTTGCCTGGATTGTCGGCAGCCGCGCTCTTGATGACTGCATCCACCCACTTGCTGCTCTCCGTGAACCACTCGCGCTGGAACCGCGTGAGTAACGACAGCACCGGCCCATGCGTGGCATTCAGGCGCTCATTGAGGCGCTCGAAGAACAGCGGATACAGGAGGCCTTCCAGCGCGACATTCTGCGCGATGAACACCTCGAACCAGTCCTTGAGGACCATGACGTCCTCGACGTAGCGGCGCAACTCCTGCCAGCGCGGGTGCTGGAGCCAGGCGTCCTTGGCGGCTGCGAGGGATTCCGTGCCATCGAAGGCGAGGCCCAGGCGCGTCAGGTACTGAGCGACGCCGAGCTGGTCCATGCTGGCGAAGGTCGCCGCCTGTGACATTGCAATGCCATAGCTGTAAGAGCCTATGAAGGAGTTGTTGATGTTGGAGGCCCACGCCGCATGGCGCAGCGGCACGAACACCTCGTTGACCAGGGCGCGACCTTCTGCGGCGTAGGCCTGCGCGAGCCCCATCTCCTCCACCAGGTCGAAATCCGCCTCTGCAGTTTCCTGCATGCGGCCGCGCGCCAGCGTCCAGGGTCCGTAGTAATACTGACGCGGATCCTTGAGCGCATACCAATCCTGCATGGTGATGCACGTGCGCGTCTTGTCGAAGATCTCGTACGCCGGGTCCCAGGTCGGCCGATAGTGGAAGTTCTCCACCGGCTGCAGGTCCATCGTGGCCTCGAAATAGCGCGAGGCCGGCTTGTCGGCGCCCATGCGTCGCGCCAGGTGTCCGAAGGTTTGCCGCAGCGGCGTGATGGTGATGGTGCGCAGATCGATATGCATGCGAGCGAGCCTCTTGCGATGATCAGTCGTCAGAACGGAGGGGCGTGCGGAAACGGCGCTGCGTGGCGTCGTCAAGGGTCCAGGGGCGCTCGGCTTCCGTGGTGGCATCGGCCGACGGCGGCAGATCCTCCAGCAGTACTACATCATTGGCGGCACAGAAGCCGGCCAGGGCCTGCTGCGGCAGGATCATCTCCACGAACATGTCCGGATCGCCGATGGCGAACTCGAACTCGACGAAGCCGTCGTCGCGAACCCGTCGCACGCGCACGAACCGGCGGCTCGGATCGAAGCCCTCGTCATTCAATTGCGCCCCCTCCACCATGGTCGACATTCAAGCAAATCGCCGGGGGTCCGGACATGGACGCAAGCCGGGAGCGCTTGTACTTCTCAAGCCTCGGGCTGGTGGCGGCGACGGAAATCGCTGGGCGACAGCCCGGTGCGCTGCTTGAAGAAACGCGAGAAATAGCCCGGGTCGGTGAAGCCCAGCTGGTAGCACAGCTCGCTGACCGGCGTGAGCGAAAAGCGCAGCCGTCGACGGGCCTCGGCAAGGACACGCTCGTGCACCAACTCCTTGGAAGCGATGTCCGCCACCCTGCGGCACACGTCATTCAGCCGCGCCTGCGTCACCTTCAGGCGGCGCGCGTACTGCGCGACCGTCAGGTGCTGCTGGAAATGGGCTTCCACGAGATCGCAGAAAGCGAGAAAGATGTGGAGGTCCTCGCCGCTCTTGTGGCTGGGTGCTTCGGAGTGGCTGCGTGAACTGATGAGCCGGCCCAGCGTGATGAAGAAGCACAGCGCCAGCGCGGTCAGCATCGGCGACCGGCCGAGCCCCGTGCCGCGAAACTCCAACTGCAGCTGTCCGCCCAGGTCCATCAGGCGACGCTCCTCCTCGCTGGGAGCGCTGCTTCGGTCGGCGAGCAGCAGGAACGCCGCATCGTGCATTTGCCCCTCCGACCATAGCCCGGGCGTAGCCGCCTGCCATCCGCGCACGACCTCCTGGCGCACCGAAATCACCACGCCCTCGGTTTCCTCATCGGCGAAGAAGGCGTGGGGTGCCGCCGGCGGGGTCAGGAACACCAGCGGCGCTCGACCGGCGTAAATGCCCTCATCCAGCTGCAGTCGAATGCTGCCCTGAAACAGGAGGTGCACCTGGTAGAAGCGTGTATGGCGGTGGGCCGGCGTATTGCGGCCAAACACTTCCGCGAGCCGGCTGAAGGACTCGCAATGGACGTCACAATCCGGATCGCCCGGGTTATGGATACGGGTGATGTAGATGTCTGGAATGGACGAGGACGCAGTCTTGGTCTTGGTCATGGGCGTCACCGGCCTTCAAGCCGCGTGGTCGGCGTCCGCCCTCGTCACTACCCGTCCAAGCCAACCGGCACCGGGCCGGGCGTAGAGCGGGTTGGGTGCGGTCATGGTGTGCGTGCTCCGGGCTGGAACTCCCCTATTGGTGGATTCTAGCACCCCTCCCATACCGCCCAGCGCCGTGGCTGCGCTGCGCGAGGACCGGCGCATTGCGTCGCCCAGCTCATTCCATCCTGTCTGTGCTGACCCGCAACTTCACTGCATAGTCAGCCGCTGCGCTTCGGCGCAGTCCCTCAGCATCTCGAAGTACCTCTGTACCGTCCGGACGTCGCTTTCGTAAGGATGCTTCTCGTCAGCGGAGCGTGGCAGTTGGGCGATTCGGGCCTTGTCGTAGGCGCCATCGAACTCGGTGTGGTTCGTCATCAATACCGTCGCGCCCGCCGCAGTCGCGGCCGCATTCATCCTGACGGCGCTGTCGCGGTAGATCGCGAAGTTTTCCTTGAGGCGCGGGAAATTGAATGCCGTGCCGCCTGAATAGGCCACTGTCAGCGTGCGGCCGCCATCCTTGACGGGGAAGATGAATGACAACGTGCCTGGCGAATGGCCAGGCGTGAAGATCGCTTCGACGGTGGTGCCGCCCAAGGTGATCTTGAGACCCTCGGGGCCCACGGCGATATCGCGCTTCGGTACCCCACCCGGGGCTGTGGCAGGCCGTTGCAACGTGGACTCCCAGTCCGGCGCACCCATCACGACCTTCGCACCGTACCGGCTCTGCAGCAACGCAACGCCCTGATCGTGGTCGCCATGGGCATGGGTCAGCAGCACGTACTTCATCGTGCGGGGATCGAGCCCCAACGCCGTCAGGCCATCCACCATTTCCGGCTCGATCGCGTAGCTGAAATTGGTGTCGATGATGATGATCCCGTCATTCGTGGTCAGCGCCCACGCCGAGTGGATCCGCGTGCCGATGAAGTAGAGATTGTCGAACACCTTGTACGGCTTTGCGTACCAGGTCGCGCGGTCAGGTACGACCGTCGAGGGTGGGTTCCTGGCGGTGAGATTGTCCGGCGCCACGCAAATGCGCAGAAAGGTGCCTGCGTAGTCCCGCCCGGCGGCGCGCTTGGCGGCGGCAACGAGGCTGTCGGGCGTGTCCTGGGCTGCCCCCTGGGCTGCCGGCAGGACGGCGAGGAACACGGCGGCCAAGATCGAATGACGGTTCATGACGAACTCCCTTCGTTGTCTGGTGGTAATTCCGCTGCTGTGGGCTGCGCCGGTCGCCCCCACAAGGCGGCAGTATTCGTGACTCAACGCGTCAGGGCACCGGGAATCTGCGGCGCGGGAACACCGCCTGGGCACTCAGCCATCAGGTCTTGATCCCTCGCGACCGAACACCACGGCGACCAGGCGTCTATTCGCCTTCAGGTCGCACCGCGCGGCGCGACAGCCGGCCGCACGAGCAGAATACAGATGAACCCGACCAAGCCACCGAGCGCGATGAGCACCGCAATCGGCCAGTAAGCGCCGCCAGCGGCCCCGACCAGTGACGCTGCCACCAGCGGCACGAATCCCGCGATCGCGCCGCCGAGTTGGTAACCGAGAGAAGCTCCGCTGTAGCGGATGTGTGCGGGGAACATCTCGGAGTAGAGCGCTGCCGTCGGCGCGTACACCGAATTGTGGCCGATGCAGATGCCGACGACTACTGCGGTCCACATAAGAACCGGGACCTGTGACGTCACCATGAAATAGAGCGGCGCGGCAAACGCGATGATGAATAACGTTCCGAACATCATCACGGCGCGCCGCCCCAGCTTGTCCGACAGCGCGCCAAACAGGGGAATCGTGATGAGCTGACCGGCGCCCGCGGCAGTGACACCAATGAGATAAGTATTCTGTGCAAGACCGTAAGCTTTCGTGGTGTAGGCGAGCGTGTAGACCGTCATGGCGTAGAACAGCACCCCGTGCGCGCAGTACACGCCGGCGGCGAGCAGGACATTGCGCGTGTCAGTGCGCAACAGCTCGATAGCCGGCACCTTCACGACCTGTTTGGCCAGCTTGATCTGCTCGAATACGGGCGATTCCATGATGCGTAGCCGGATGAACAGGCCGACCACCACGAGCACGATGCTGAACAGGAATGGCACGCGCCAGCCCCATGCCAGAAAGTCTTCGTCGGGCAGCTGCTGCATCAGGAGAAACATCCCCGTGGACATCAACCCGCCAACGGCACTACCCATTTGCGCGAAGCTGCCGAAGAAGCCTCGACGCTGGCCACCCGAGTGCTCCGTGGCCATGAGAACCGCGCCGCCCCATTCACCGCCGACAGCCAGACCTTGTATGAAGCGCAGGACCACCATCAAAACCGGCGCCCATACGCCAATGGTGTCGTAGCTCGGCATCAATCCCATTGCGAATGTCGCCAGGCCCATCATCGACAGCGTGGTGACGAGCACGGTCTTCCGGCCGATGCGGTCGCCAAAGTGGCCGAACAGGAGGCCGCCAAGCGGCCTTGCAACGAACCCGACCGCGAACGACGCGAACGCGGCGAGCAAGCCGGCAAGTTCGGAAAAGGTCGGGAAGAAGAGGCGACCGAACACGAGCGCCGACGCGGTACCGAAGATGAAGAAGTCGTACCACTCGATCGAGGTGCCGACCATGCTCGCGAGTGCCACGCGACGCACCGACTCCCGGGGTGCAGAACCGGCGTGTGTGATCTCATTCATTCGTTGTGGTCCCCGCCTGTCCGCCGCCCGTCGTTGACGCCAGGAAAAGTGCTCGTTGTTATCGCATCTGGACTGCCAAGACTAATCGGTGCCGCCCGCAATCATCCTCCTAGTCGTAGTAGGCAGGTGCTTTCTTCAATTTTCGATGCGCCACCAGGTCATGCTGGATCCACAGCTGCGAGCTGGTCTGCTTCAGGAACCCGTCGAGCACTTCCCTTGAACGACCAGTTTGCGCCTGGTCGAAGTCGGCGATGGGCAGGCGGTTGAGCGTACGCTCTTCCGGATAGTGATAGAGATCGCCGGCCAGCACGACGCCGCCGGTCTTTGCCAGCTTGACGTACAGCACGCTGTGGCCCGGTGTGTGGCCTGTCGACGCCTTGATGACCACGGTCCCATCACCGAACACGTCGTAGTCGTCGGTGGTGATCAACGTGGTCTTGGCATTCATCAACGATGCGAAGTTCGACGGCTGTGGCGGTTCGGCAGTCGGCTGCGGGAACATCGCATCGCGTTCGACCTTGCGCACGAGCCACGTCGATTTGGCGAAGGCATTCGCGTTGGCGACGTGGTCCCAGTGGTAGTGCGAAAGCGCAAGGTAGTTGATGTCCGCCGGCTGGTAGCCAATCTCCTTCAGCTGTCCGGTCAGCGACTTCGCTAGCGTCACATAGCGGTCCGCATTGTTGGACAGCACAAGGTGCCTGGCCTGCGCCCGCCTCCCCGGTGTCCAGGTCTCATCCGAGATCGCGCCGGTGTCCCACATCAGCGTGCCCTTGGGATGCACGATCAGGAACGACGCGATCGACAGCTGCGTGGTCTCAACCTCTTCGGGCTTCAGGCGATAGCGGCCCGGATCGGACTCCAGCACCCCGCCATCCAGCACATACAGTCGGACGGGCTGCTCGGCGGCCTGCACACCCGACTGGAACACCGTTGCTGCCACTACAGCCAATGCCAACAGAGCTCGACGTACCATCTTATTACTCCTCTTCTAGAATCTATTGACCGGCAGGATCATGATTTCGGCGATCTGCACATGCGGCGGCTGGCTGATGGCAAAGGCCACCGCACGCGCCACGTCCGCAGGCTCCAGTGCCATCTTGAACTGGTCGAAGTAGGCCTTTTCCTTGTCCTTGTCGCCGCGATAGCGCGTCACGATGATGTTGGTCTTCGTGAGGCCCGGCTGCAGCTCCGTCACGCGAATCGCGGTCTCCGCCAGCTCACCCCGCAACGTCTCGGTGAACATGTGCACGCCTGCCTTGCTGGTACTGTAGGCCGTCATGTCCGGGATGATGCGCACCGCATTGATCGAGCTTACGTTCACGATGTGACCCGCATTGCGCTTCACCATGTCGGGCACGATCGCGCGTGTCACGCGCATCAGGCCGATCAGGTTGGTCTGGATGATATTGGCCCAGTCGTCGGGCGATCCTTCGTCAAAGCGCGTCCTGCCACCGATGTCATGACCCGCATTGTTGATCAGGATGTCGATCGGCTTGAAGGCATCGGGCACGAGCTCCAGCAGGCGATCCACCTTCCCGGAATCGGTGATGTCGAGCTGCAACGGGAACGCGTTAGCCCCGATCTCCTCGGCCTGGGCACTGAGCGCTGCGGCGTCGCGATCGACCAGTACCACGCGATGGCCGCTGCCCACCAGCTCACTGACAATGGCGCGGCCCAGGCCGCCAGCTGCGCCCGTGATGAGGACCGTTCCCGCCTTCTTCTGCGTCATCGATTGCTTCCTGAGGATCCGGATCGTCAGTGTCAGATGGCCGACCAGCCGCCATCGATGGGCAGCATCGTGCCAGTGATGTCCGCGGCTGCGTCACTGCACAGAAACACTGCCGCAGCACCTACGCTGCGGAGCGACACGAAGCGGCCACTCGGCTGTCGCTCGTCGAGATAGGCCGCAGTCGCCTCCTCGGCAGTCTGGTGTTCCCTGGCTGCGATGGCAGCGATGCGCGCCACGATGGCCGGCGTCGGTAACGTTCCCGGCCCGAGTGCGTTGCTGGTCACGCCGGTCCTCGCCATTTCCACGGCGACGGCGCGCGTCAGTCCGACAATCGCCGTCTTCGTCGTCACGTAGTCGATGCGATTCTCGACGCCTCGGGTGGAATAGATCGAAGCCATGTTGATGATGCGACCCCAGCCGCGCTGCTTCATGCCCGGCAATACCAGCCTGGTCAGGTGAAACGGCGCCGACAGGTTGACGGCGAGCGCCTCGTCCCATCTTTCGGGCGCGAAGTCCTCCACCGGCGAGAAATGACGGACGACGGCATTGTTGACCAGGATATCGATTCCACCGCACCGCTCGAGTAGCGACGCCATCATCGCCTCGATAGCAGAGCGCTGTCGCAGGTCGGCAGCCACGGTGAGTGCCTGAACCGCATGGCGGTTGCGGATGCGATCGCGCGCCTCCGGCTGCTCGACGAGATCATGCAGGACCACGTTGGCACCGGCCTCGGCCAGGCTCTCCGCCAGGGCAAAGCCAAGACCATCGCCCGCCCCGGTCACGAGCGCCCACTTCCCCTGCAGCAGGGAGGCGTTGGTCACTTTGCAGCCTTGACAGGGGGAACGTCGAGTCGCACGACGATGCCTTGCAAGTCAGGCGAAGGTGCCGGATACCTCTGCATCACGAGCGGGTCATGACCCGGCACGACGTGGTCCTCCGAGTCGGCAAGCTGGCGGCACACGCGATAGCCTTCGAACATGTCGGCGACGTTGTAGACCACCGGAAACGGCGCACCGCGATCGATGTTGGCGTAGAGATGTGTCGCATCGGACGCCACGACGACCCAGCCGCGCTTCGTCCAGACCCGGACGACCTGCAGGCCGGCCGTATGGCCGCCGACGTGGTGGACACTGAATCCCGGTGCCAGCTCCTCTGCCCCGTCATGGAACGTGACTCGTCCAGCATACAAGTGACGCACCACCGACACGATGTCTTCGACATTGAAGGGATGGCGGAAGAAACCGTGGCACATGCAGCGCCCGGTGGCGTAGGCGCTCTCCTTGTCCTGCAGATGAAAGCGGGCCCCGGGGAACGATTCCAGCGTACCGGCATGGTCATAGTGGAGGTGCGTGAGAATGACGTCCGCGACCTGCTCGGGATCGATGCCGAGGAGCCTGAGCCCGTCGGCCGGCATCCGGTAATGCTGCCGGCCACGCGCCGCCGCTGCTTCAGGCCCGAACCCCGTGTCGATCACGAAGACCTGCGTACCCCGGCGCGCCACCCAGACGAAATAATCAAGGGGCGATCCTTCTTCATGGAGATCGCCATTGATGAAGTTTTCGTGCTGCTTGCGGGGCGCGTGATGCGCATAGCGGATCGCATACAGCTCGAAGGGTTCGATGGCCCGATTGCCTGCGCCTGACGCCATGACTCATTTCTCCAGTCCGAGCTCGACAAAGACTTCGCGGGCATTGCGGAACGCATCGACGCCGGCCGGCACGCCGCAGTAGATCGCCACCTGCAGGAAGACTTCACGGATCTCCTCGACCGTCGCGCCATTGGTCAGCGCGCCGCGCACGTGGGTCTTGAGCTCATGAGGGCGATTGAGCGCACACAACATGGCGAGATTCAGGAAGCTGCGGGTCTTGCGCTCCAGGCCCTCCCGCCCCCACACCGCGCCCCAGCAGTACTCCGTCGTCAGGTCCTGCATGGCCCGGTTGAAGTCGGTGGCGGAATTGATCGCCTTGTCCACGAATTCCTTGCCGAGCACGCTCTTGCGGATCTCGAGCCCCCGATCGTATGTCGCCTGGTCCATCACCCTCTCCTCACGCTAACGCCGTTCTCAGACCCCCACCGCATCATCAAATCGCCATGGGCGAAGTGGGTGACGCACATGCCCCCGCAATTCCACCCCTAGCCGCGCATCTCGACGCCCGCCCACTCTTCGAGGACCTTGGCGATCGACGTGAAGTCGGACGTCGCGCCAAAGCGTGCGTTGGTGATGGCCAGCATCTGCCGGACGGAAGCCCCGCAGACCATCGGCACGCCCATGGCTTCCGCCTCATCGACGCACAGACGCACGTCCTTGTACGACAGCCCGGTCGCGAAGCCGAAATCGAACGTGCCCGGCAACACGGCCCGCGGAAACTTGTCGACGGACGCGCTGTTGCGCCCGCTGCTGGCGTTGATGATGTCGATGAGCACGCGGGCATCGAGCCCGGCCTTGACCCCCATCGCTACAGCCTCGGACGTAATGACCAGGGCCGCTGCCGCCATCAGGTTGTTGGCGAGCTTGGCCGTCTGCGCCAGCCCCGGCAGCTCGCCGGTGTAGAAGAGCTTGCCGAAGACCTTGAGCAGGGACTCGACCGTCGGGTACGTCGCCTTCGGACAGGACACCATGACGGCCAGCGTGCCCGCTACCGCGCCCTTGATGCCACCACTGACCGGCGAATCGACCAGCGTGATGTTCTGCCGGGCGAGCGCCGCTGCGACCACCTTCGCCGCGCCCGGGCCGGACGTCGACAGATCAATCACCGTCCTGACCCGCGTGCCGGCAATGACGCCGTCCGCACCCAGCACCACCGCCTTCATGATGTCAGGCGTCGGCAGGCTGACCAGCACGATCTCGGCACTGGAGGCCACTTCCGCAGGCGACTTCGCCAGCTTGGCACCCCGCGCAACGAGCGGCGCAGTGGCTTCGCCGCTGATGTCATGGATACACAGCGAGTAACCCGCATCGAGCAGGCGTCCCGCCATCGGGCCGCCCATGCGACCCACTCCCACGAATCCAAGGACCTGGTCCGTCATGCGCTTCCCCCCGTGGACAGTCGCTGCCCTACTTGTTCTGGGCCGCCAGCGCCGCTTTCAGCAGCGGCGTCAGTCGCTCCACTTCGTTCTTCACGAACGCCTGCAGCCACGCCGGCGTGCGATCCGCCTTCGGCGGCACGATGCCGCCCTGCTCCGTCAGGCGCTTGCGCACGTTCTCGTCGTCGAGCGCCTTGTCGAGTGCGCCATTGAGCTTCGCGATGATCGCCGGGGGCGTCCCCTTCGGCGCGAACAAGGCGCTCCAGGCCGTAACCTGGAAGTTCGGCAAGCCCGCTTCCTTCGTGGTCGGCACGTTCGGCAATGCGGGCGACCGTTCGTTGGACGCAATCGCGTAGGCCTTGATCGCCCCGCCTTTGACCTGCTCGACGTACGTGACCACCTGGTCGCACATCAGGTCGATCTGCCCGGCCAGCATGTCGTTGAGCGCAGGACCGGTACCGCGATACGCTACCTGCGTGATCTTCACGCCCATCGCGGCATTGAACAGCGTGCAGGAGGTGTAGGAAATCGAGCCCACGCCGGCATGCCCCTCATTCAGCTTCGCGGCGTTCGCCCTCGCATACGCGACGAGCTCCTTCAGGTCCTTCGGCGGCAAGTCCTTGCGTGCGACGATCAGCACCGGGGCGAGGGTCGCCATGCCGATCGGTGCGAAGTCCGTGACCGGGTTGTAACGCAGCTTGGGATACACCGCAGGCGCGGTTCCGTGGGTACCCATCTGGCCCATCACGATCGTGTAGCCGTCGGGCTTGGCCTGTGCGACGCGTGCAGTCGCCGTGGTGCCGCCAGCCCCGAGCTCGTTCTGGACGAGGACCTGCTGCCCGAGCGCCTTGGACATGTGCTCTGCGACGATGCGCGCGATGGCATCCGTCGGGCCGCCCGCCGCGAACGGGACGACCATCGTGATCGGGTGCGTGGGAAAACCTTGCGCATGTACCGCGCCGGCGGACGACACCAGCACGCCGGCCAGCAACGCGGCGAGGCGCTTCACCCCTGCTTCTCCACGAGTCCCTTGAGCGCGACCTTCGCCGCCTGCTGGATGTGATGCTCCGACGCTTCCGCTGCCGCGCCGGCGTCGCGGCGGCGAATCGCGGCCACCAGGCTCCGGATCTCGCGGATGCTCTGCTTCGCCCGCTTCGGGGACGTGAGCGTCAGGCGACGCAGCAGCGTGACCCGGTCATTCAGCGACCTCAGCAGCGACTGGATGACGCTGTTGCCGGAGCCTTCGAAGAACACGTCGTAGAACTCCTGCTTCGCAGCCAGGATCCGCTCGACGTCCAGCGAGTCATACGCCTCCGCCAGCTGGTCGACCGCCGCACCCAGCTGCTCGACCTGGGCATCCGTCGCATGCTCGACGAACAGCCGCGCCGCCAGTGCTTCCAGTGACGCGCGCACCTGGTAGACGCTGACCGCATCGGACGCGGTGAGGCTCTTCACCGACGGGCCGCGATTCGGAATGATGTCGATGAGTCCATCGCTCTCGAGCTCGCGCAGGGCCTCGCGTACCGAGGGCCGGCTCACGCCGAGCAGCTCGCACAGATCCCGCTCGACGAGCCGCTGCCCGGGCGCAAACCGGCCGCTCGTGATGGCATGGCGCAAGACCTTCGCCGTCTGTCGCCGGACAGGCGCGGCCACCGCGGTGACGCGCATGGAGGTATCGTTGCTGTGTTCCGACATCAGTTGAACCCCGGTCGCCGTCTACGACTGCATGCCCCAGCGGCGGATCGTTCGTTGCTCCAGCGTACGGAACACGAGATTCTCAACCACGAGGCCGAACACGATCACCATCAGCAGGCCGGCGAACACGCCGGGAATCTCGAGCAGGTTCTTGTTTTCGAAGATGAACCAGCCGAGCCCGCCGCCGCTCGAACTGACGCCGAACACGAGCTCGGCCGCGATCAGTGCACGCCAGGCAAAGGCCCAGCCGATCTTGAGTCCGGTCAGGATGCTCGGCAACGCTCCCGGGATGAGGATCTTCGTGACATAGGCGAACCGCGACAGACCGTAGTTCTGGCCGACCATGCGCCACGTCTGGCTGACCGAGCGGAAGCCCGTGTGCGTATTCAGCGCCACCGACCACATCACCGCGTGCACCAGCACGAAGACGATGCTGCCGTTGCCGAGGCCGAACCAGATCATGGCGAGTGGCAGCAAGGCAATCGACGGCAGCGGATTGAACATGGCCGTCAGCGTATCGAGCAGGTCCGCGCCGACCCGCGTTGCAGTGGCAAAGGCGGTCAGCAAGGCTGCGCACGCGAGGCCAAGGACGTAGCCCTGCAGCAACGTCGTGACCGACACCACGGTGGCATTGAGCAGGTTGCCGGAGACCAGACCCTGCCAGAACGCGAGCGCCGTGTCCGAGAACGTCGGGAACAGCAGCGAATTGTCGAGCCAGCGGGCATACCCTTCCCAGACCAGCGCCAGCGCCACCAGCATGAGCCCCTTGCGCACCTCCCCGCGATCGAAGACGCGTTCGAGCAGGCTCAAGGGCTTCGCCACCACGCCGAAGCCGGTGGGCGGGTTGTCGTTGATGAAATCCGGCCGCTCGGGATTCCGGGATGTCTCGTCACTCATGGGCAGCCCTCCCGCCATGCGGCTCTCCCTCGAACAGCAGCGACTCGATCCGGGACGACAGCTTGCGGCCGTCCGCCCCGATGGCGTCGACGCCCGTGCTGCCCAGTTCCGCGCGGACGCGGCCGGGATGCGGCGTCAGCAACAGGATGCGATTGCCGATCCGCACGGCCTCGGCGATGGAGTGCGTGACGAACAGCAGCGTGACCCGCGTGTCTTCCCACAGCTGCAGCAATTCTTCCTGCATTTGCCCGCGCGTCAGCGCATCGAGCGCCGCGAACGGCTCGTCCATCAGCAGGATCTCGGGTTC
Organism: uncultured Pseudomonadota bacterium; assembly: GCA_903898785.1. GTDB lineage: Bacteria > Pseudomonadota > Gammaproteobacteria > Steroidobacterales > Steroidobacteraceae > CAIUGU01. Next base: position 36,195 of record CAIUGU010000003.1, read on the forward strand.
CATGGCCATGCCGCGCGCAATCGCCACGCGCTGTTTCATGCCGCCGGACAGCATGTGGGGATAGCTGTCCGCGAACTTCGTGAGCTTGACCTTCTCGATGTAGTGCCGCGCGCGCTCGACCGCCTCGCTCCCTGACAGGCGCCCGCTCGCCGTGAGCGCGAACAGGACGTTCTCCTCGACGGTCTTCCACGGCAGCAGCTGGTCGAACTCCTGGAACACGAGCACGCGATCCGGGCCGGGACGCGTGATCTGGCGGTCGCCCAGCGTGATCGTCCCCTCCACCGGCTTGATGAAGCCGCCGACCGCCTTGAGCAGCGTCGACTTGCCGCAGCCGGAAGGGCCCAGGATCACGTAGCGATCGGACTTGCGGATGGAAAAGCTGACGCGATAGGTCGCCGTGACCAGGTGGTCGCGCGCCCGGTACTGCAGCGTGACGCCATCGACTTCGAGCAGGGGCTTTTGCGGATCGAGCGCCATGAGGTCCGCCTAGTTGCCGCCGGCGATCTCGGGGCTGGCAAAGAACAGGTCCGTCAGTGCCGCGGGCCGGTTCTTGAGCGAACCGTTCTCCTGCATGAAGTTCGCGTACTTGAGGACGTTCTCCGGCTTCGTAGTGTACTTGGTCGACGGGTCCGCGAGCACCTTGACGAGCTCGTCGATGCTCCACCCCCTGCCGCCCATGGACTCGAGCAGCACGGCTGCAGCCGCCTTGCGGTCCTCCGCGATCATGTCCTGCGCGCGCTTCAGTGCCTTGAGCACTGCGCCGTAGACCTTGGGATTCTCCTTCTGGAACTTCGCCGTCGTCGACATCATGGTGAACGTCGTCGACCCGCCCATGACGTCATCGGAGTTCATCAGCGTCCTGATCGCCGGGTCTTTCAGTTCGCGCTGGTCGAACGGCGGTGACGCCCAGTGGCCGACGATGCTCCCGCCGCCGGACAGCAGCGCGATCAGCGCATCGGGATGCGCCATCGTCACCGTCGACGGATCGAAGCGGAACGTCTGGGCCTTGCCGTACTTCCGTGCGGCATACATCTGCATGACGATGGACGGGATGGACACCTTCACCGACGTGACGGCGAGCTTCTGGTTCGCGGCGATCGAGTCGAGCGACTTGAGCTGCGCCACGCGGGCATTCAGCACCATCGGCATCGAGCTGATGGCAGCGACGCCTTTCACGCCCACGTTCGAACGTGTCCGGTCCCACAACACCAGGAAGGCGGGCGGCCCCGCCGAGATGAAGTGCGCAGAGCCGGACAACAGCGCGTCGTTCATGATCGCGGGCCCGCCGATGGTCGACCAGTTGACCTTGACCTTGACGCCGGCTTCGGCCGCGTACTTCTCGATCAGCCCGTGCTTCTGCATCATGTTGAGCGGCAGGAAGCCGAAGCCGCCGGCGCCGAGCGGAATCCGGAGCTCGGACACTTCGGCACGGGCGACGAAGGGCGCCAGGCCGATCAGCGCGACGGCAAGGACAGTTCTCAGGATGCTCATCGTCTCCTCCAGGCGCCGGCCGTCCGGCCAGGGCAGCGCTATGCGGGAATGCAGCGGTCGATCAACTCGCGCGAGTCACCCAATGTCTCGACGGACCAGCACGCTGCCATCGCCGCCTCACGCTGGGCCGGCGGCAGCACCGTCGCCTGGTCGCGGAACTTGGTCTCGAGCTGCGCATCGCTCAACGGGCGCTTCAGGTTGCCAAGCGAGCCCTCCAGCGTCTTGTGCAGGGTCCGGCCATCCTTCAACTGCAGTTTGATCACGACCGCATCCTCGCTGACTGACGGATCGCCGATCGCGTCGGTGATCTCCCGCAGCCGCTTGAGCGGCGGATCGTTGACGGCCTCATCCGTGAAGTCCTCGAGCGCCCCCCGGCCACGGCCAAGTCCGATCGCGGCGGCATGGTAGATCGAGAACTTGCCTTCGAGGCCGGCGCTGATGACTTTCTTGTTGCACAGATCCTTGACCAGCGGTGCCACGCGGAGTTCCACCGACTCGATCTCCTCGGGCTTGAGGCTGTACTGCTCCCGCAGCTGCGTGCAGGCGTCGATGGTCGGATGGATCACGATGCCGCTCGGGTACGGCTTGTAGGTGTTGACGCGCAGGTCGAAGTCCACCCCCAACCGGTCCACGACCTTGCTGAGGTCGTACTTGGCCGCCGTGACCGCCGCGAACCCGCGCGGACTCTCGAGCGGGAAGCGCCCGCTCGTGAATCCCTTCTGCGCGAGCAACGCAGCCATGTAGCCGCTCTGGGCCGAGCGTCCCGGATGGAAGCCCTTGCCCATCGAGCCGAACATCTCGCGCAAGCCTGCGGCCTGCGTGGCAGCAAGACCGATCGCATACGTCATGCGTTCCGCATCGAGCCCGAGCAGCTTGCCCACCGCGACCGCCGCGCCGAACACGCCGATGGAGCCCGTGCTGTGCCAGCCCGCTTCATAGTGGGCCGGATACGTCGCATTGCCGATGCGCGAGACGACTTCGAACCCGAGGATGAAGGCATGCAGGAAGTCGGGGCCGCTGACCTTGTTGACGCTCGCGTACGCCAGCAGCGCAGAGGCCACCGGCGAACTCGCATGGATGTAGTTCTTGGGCAGCGTGTCGTCGTAGTCGTGCACGTGCGAGCTGATGCCGTTCAGCAGGGACGCGAACAGCGGGTCGTACCGCTCGGGTCGGCCGATGACCGCGCAGGTCGGCGGACCCGCGAATGGCGACAGCGCGTCGATCGCGATGTCCATGGCCGGATGCCGCGCGCCACCGAGCGCACAGCCGACGACATTCAGCAGCGCACGCTTGCCATCGTGGCGGACGTCCGCCGGGATCGCGTCGGGACGGCTCTTGAGGAGATAGTCCACCAGTTCTGCAGTGCAAGTCATCGATCCCCTCTCCCCGCGCAAGGCCTGTCCGGATGCGTCGTCAGTGCTTGTCATGCAGCTCGAGGCCGGCGAGCTTCTCGCTCAACTGGGCCACCGCCGTGTGGTCGGCCTTGGGTCCGAGCAGCACCGAGGCACCCGCCCACATCTCGCGGCACATCGCTGCAAACGGCGTACTGACGCCCCCGGCCCGCGCCACTTCCATGGCGATGCTCAGGTCCTTCACCATCAGCTCGATGGAGAAGCCGGAATCGAACTTCCGCGACATCACGTACTGCTTGAACTTCTTCTGCGTGCTGTTGTTCATGCCCGTGGACACGTTGAGGATGTCCACCATCGTGCCTTCGTCGATGCCGAACTTCGCGCCGATCAGCATGGCCTCGATGCCGATCAGGAAGCCGCCGGCCGACACGAGGTTGTTGAGCGCCTTCATGGCGTGGCCGCTGCCGATCTTGCCGGTGCGGATGACCGAACCCATCGCAGCGAGGATCGACTGCGTCGAGTCGATCGCTGCGGCGTCACCTCCGGCCATGATCGTCAACTGACCGCTCTTCGCCCGCGGCACGCCGCCCGACACCGGGGCATCGAACAACGTGATGCCTCGGGCAGCGAGCTGCTCCGAGAAGCGCACGGTCTCGCCCGGAATGCCGGACGTCATGTCGATGACGATCGAGCCCTTGCGCAGTCCGCCCGCCACGCCGTCCGGCGCAAACAGCACCTTCTCGACGATCGCACTGGTCGGCAGGATCGTGATGACGACATCGGCGACCTTGCCCAGTTCGGCGAGCGAACCGACAGGTGTTCCGCCGACCTCGGCGAGGAAGCGGTCCACCTGGTCCTTGCGGACATCGAAGGGTGCGACGCTGTGGCCGGCCTTGAGCAGGCAGCTGGCCATGGGCCAGCCCATGGCGCCGAGTCCGATGAAGCCGATCACGGGTTTGTTGGGTGCGGTCATGGAGATATCCCGGGGAGAGCCTCAGATCTTGCCTTCTTCCTTCAACACCTCGGCAGCCACCTTCAGGCTGTCGAGACCGGCCGGCACGCCGCAGTAGATGGCGACCTGCATCATGACTTCGCGGATTTCCTCCGGAGTCAAGCCGTTGTTGAGCGCGCCGCGCACATGCAGGCGCACTTCATTCGGGCGGTTGAGCGCCGAGATCATCGCGAGGTTGATGAAGCTGCGCGTGCGCCGGTCGAGGCCGGGCCGCGTCCAGATCTCGCCCCAGCACCACTCGGTCACGAGCTTCTGCATCGGTGCCGTGAAATCGTCCGCGGCGGCGAGCGACTTGTTCACATGCGCTTCGCCGAGCACTTCGCGGCGAACCTTCAGACCTTTGGCGAACTGTTCGCCCTGGAACTCGGGACGATCGGACATGGCTACTTCTCTCCGCAGACAGGCAGGTGTGGGGACACGAACAAGGTGCGCGACGGTATGCCGGCGCCAGATTGTCTGTCAATACGCTTGTCAGGGCTTTCGTCGCCGCTCGCCGGTCACGAGGCGAAACTTTTCCGGCATACTCGACCGTATCATGTCGACCCTGCCTTCCAGCCAGCCGACCCGCCTGTCGCGCAACCTCGCGGAATTCCTCACCACGGCCCGCCTGGACGACTTGCCAAGCGCAGTGCAGCACGAAGCCAAGCGGTCGCTGCTCAATTATTTCGCGACCGCACTCGGCGGCTGTCGTGACAGCGCCGTCGAGCACGCGCTCAAGGTCGTCTCGCCCTTCGCCGGCGCACGCCAGGCTCGCATCATCGGCAGGAAGGAGCAGCTCGACGCACTGAACGCGGCGTTCCTCAATGCCATCAGCGCCAATGTCTTCGACTTCGACGACACGCATCCGGGGACCGTGATTCATCCGTCCGCGCCCGTGGCCCCTGCCCTCTTTGCGCTGGCCGAAACCCGTCGCCTGGGCGGGCGCGAGCTGCTGCAGGCCTTTGCGCTCGGCGTCGAGGTCGAGTGTCGCATCGGCAACGCCGTTTCTCCCGGCCATTACGCGCGCGGCTGGCATATCACGTCGACGTGCGGCGTGTTCGGCTCGGCCGTCGCCGTGGGCAAGTGCATCGGGCTCACCAGCGAACAGATGTTGTGGGCGCTCGGCGCCGCGTCCGCGCAAGCGGGCGGACTGATCGAGACGTTGGGTACGATGGCCAAGAGCCTCAGCGTCGGCAATGCCGCGCGCAACGGCATCGTTGCCGCCTTCGCCGCGCAGTCGGGCCTCACGGGTCCCGAGATGCCGCTTGAGGGCCCCCGGGGCTTCGCGCACGTCTTCGGGACGAACCCGGACTTCAGCCGGATCAGCGCCGGCCTCGGCGAGCAGTGGGAAGCGCAGCGGAACACGTACAAGCCCTACCCCTGCGGCATCGTGCTGCACTCGGTGCTCGACGCCTGCCTGTCGCTGCGCAAGGACAACGAACTGCCCGTCGAGCGCATCGAGTCGATTGTCGTGCGCGGCCATCCGCTGCTGGGCCAGAGGACCAACCGGCCGGACGTGACAACGGGACGGGAAGCGCAGGTCAGCGCCCAGCACAGCGTTGCCGTTGCGCTGCTCACCGGTGCTGCGGGCCTCGAGCAGTACAGCGACGCCGCCGTCCGCGATCCGGCCGTACTTGCACTGCGGCGGAAGGTCGAGGTCCGCGACGACGCGACCATGACGATCGAAGCCGCGGAAGTCAGCATCACGCTGCGCGACGGACGGATCCTGAAGAGAGTCGTCGAACAGGCACGCGGGGGCGAGAAGCAGCCGCTGACCGACGCTGATCTCGAAGCGAAGCTGCGCGACCTCGCGGCATTCGGCAAGTCGGGCTGCGACGCGGCCGCACTGATCGACGCCGTCTGGTCGCTGGACTCGAGCAGCGATGCGGGACAGGTCATGCGACTGGCCAGCGCGCAGTGAACGATGGCATCGACGGCCCGTAACCGATTTCCGCATACAGACGCTACCGAGGAGGGGGACGATATGACCGGTTTCCATGGCAAGAAGAGCAACGGAACGCTGCTCGCGCTGTTCCTTATCGCATCGCTGCAACTGCCGGCGTCACCCGTCCACGCGCAGGCCGCGCCTGAACTCAAGGCCTCGGTCGCTGCCGGCATCGACAA
>CAIUGU010000004.1 GCA_903898785.1 uncultured Pseudomonadota bacterium
ACGTGAGTACAACGAAGAGAGACCGAAGAAGTCACTGGGTGGCCTGACGCCCTCCCAGTACGCAACGCAGTTGGCCATCAAGGCCGTTACACTACCGGACGACTCTAAAGCCCTGCGCTACTGAAAGCGGGGGGACGTCGGCCGGCGCTCGCCCACGATCTCGAACTGCCCCCACTTGGAGTTCCTGTGGGGGGAGAAAGCCCGGCAGCTGATAGGTATAGCAATTTCAGGAAGCAGCCGCGTTGGTATTTTGTCGGGCGCGTGCGTCACTCGGAGGTGACCGACGATGGCAGCGGAGTCAAACCGGGAGCGAACTGCAAATCGCTAGAATCGCGTCTTGCCTTTGAATGCAGCCCGATGTGGGCTAACCACAAAAAAATAAAACTCTCGTGGACCCAGCTAAAGCCAGTGGACCCCTTGCAGGGCCCTGCTCCCCCCCTGGGGTGGGGGTAGCCGCCAGTGGTCAGGCCGAGGCATCAGGTTGGAGGTAGCCGGCCCGCCCGACTGGGATCATGCGCCGAATTTCCCCTATGTGTGTGACACCGTCGGTTCAGCACGAGTCGGGGTGGCGCATTGCGGCGTGCTGCAGGTGCACGGATAGGCTAGGAGCGGAGGAAAGGAGGCAAGGAGCCGAGGAGGCTTAGAGCGACTGACTCATAAGCAATTCGTGATAACCGCTCACGATCACCAGGCTGCGAGAGGTCAAGCAGCACTGCGAGCCAGGAAACCCAACTCCCTCGTTCATCCTCGCTCATACAAGCTGGGCGCAAGGGCGACCGCGGGGATCATTTAGGAATGCATTGACTGGGACACCCCGGGGGTGGGGGTCGAGTTGGCAGAAAATGGCCGGGGCGCTGCAGCCGACCAAACCGGACAGCCGCTGATCAGCGATCGATTAGCAGGGCAACAAAGCCCACGATGTGGGTACAGACGTAGGTAGAAAGGAAGTCCGTTTCCTTTTCTATTTATAAACAACCACTTACATCAGTAATTGGCGGAGAGGGTGGGATTCGAACCCACGGTGGGCGTAAGCCCACGCCTGATTTCGAGTCAGGTACATTCGACCACTCTGCCACCTCTCCATAAGTCTTTGATTGGGTTGATCCAACTGTGAATCAACCCCGTCCGGTGCAAAGCGGACGGTATTCTATACTAGGGCGGTCGCGAATTGCTCCCGGAACTGCTGTCCGGGGCTACCTCGCCATGGAGAGACCGCCCGTTTGAAAGCTACCCTGGCCCTGATCGCCGTGCTGATGCTCGGGACCTGCACCCGGCCTGCGACCGTACTCGAGCAGATCCTCGGGGCCGGCGAACTGCGCGTGGTCACCCGCAACAGCCCGAGCACCTATTATCTCGGCGCGTCAGGCCCGCAGGGGCCGGAATACGACCTCGCAACCCGCTTCGCGGCCGAGCTCGGTGTGAAGCTCTACATCTATAGCGTCCCGACCGTCATGGACGTGATGGAAGAACTCTCCTCGGGACGGGCCCACGTCGCGGCCGCCAGCCTGACGCGCGGGCAACCCGTTCCCGCCCGCATGAGCTTCGGTCCGCCGTTCCAGGAAGTGAAGGAACACCTGGTCTATCGCCAGAGCGAGGACCGGCCCCGCAGCCTCGACCAGGCGAACCGCGGCCACATCGAAGTCGTGGCGGGTAGCGCCCACGCCGCGACGCTCGAGCAACTGCTGGCCGAGCATCCCGATCTCGCCTGGGTCGAGAATCCGGAAGCCGAGACCGAGGAGCTGCTGTATCGCCTGTCGCGGCGCGAGTTCGACTACACCATTGCCGACTCCAACGAGTTCGCCATCGCCCGCGCCTTCCATCCGGAAATCCGCATCGCGTTCGACCTGACTTCCGGCAAGTCGCTCGCCTGGGCCGTCGATGCACGCGACGCGAGCCTGCTGAACCGCACCAACGCCTTCTTTGCCGCGCTCAAGGGCGAAGGCCGCCTCGCACAGATCCTGGACCGCTACTACGGCAACACGGACCGCTTCGATTACCTGCAGTCGCGGGACTTCATGACACACATCCAGACCCGGCTGCCGGCGTACCGCGAATGGTTCCAGCAAGCCGCCGCAGAAGTCGGCGTCGACTGGCGACTGATTGCCGCCATCGGCTACCAGGAATCGCAGTGGGATCCGTCGGCCACCTCGCCTACCGGCGTGCGCGGCCTCATGATGCTCACGGAAGAAACAGCCCGCGGTCTCGAGATCGCAGACCGTCTCGACCCGAAGTCGAGCATCTTCGGCGGCGCGCGGTACATCGTCAGCGTTCGCGACATGATCCCGGAACGCATTCCCGAGCCGGACCGGACATGGATGGCGTTGGCGGGTTACAACGTCGGCATCGGCCATCTTGAGGACGCCCGCATCCTCACGCAGATGCACGGCAGGAATCCGGACAGGTGGGAGGACGTCCGCGAACACCTGCCGCTGCTCACGCAGGAGCGTTGGTATACGCGGGTGAAACGCGGCTATGCACGTGGGTGGGAGCCCGTCCGCTTCGTGCAGAACATCCAGACGTACATGGCCATCCTCGACTGGGTGGCCTCGTCCACCGGCCGGCCGGCAACACGGCCCCCGGAGCCCGGCGAGGATCCGATCTGAGGATCGGAAAGCGATCAGCGACTGGTGATCGGGGAATGATCCAGCGCCTTGGTGCCTCCAATCGCTAATCGCCTGTCGCTGGCGGCTAGTCGCCGATCGCGAAGCGCCTAGCGCCTGGCCTTGAAGAAGCCCTTGAGCATTGCCGAGCATTCCCCGGCGAGCACGCCCTCTTCGCAATCGACCGAGTGATTGAGCGCCGGATGCTGGACGATGTTGAAGACGCTGCCCGCCGCACCGGCCTTCGGATCGCGGGCAGCAAACACGAGGCGCTTGACGCGCGCATGGACCATGGCGGCTGCGCACATCGCGCACGGCTCCAGCGTCACGTAGAGCGTCGTGTCGAGCAGCCGATAGGAACCCACCGTCGCCGCACCGGCCCGGAGCGCCACCATCTCCGCATGCGCCGTCGGATCGTGCGTACTGATCGGCCTGTTGAACCCTTCGCCGATGATGCGGCCCTCCTTCACCAGCACCGCACCCACGGGCACTTCGCCGGCTGCCTCCGCAGCCCGGGCGAGTTCGAGCGCCCGCGCCATGAACTCATGGTCCGGAGTCATGACGCCGTCCACTCTGCAAATTCCGGCTTGGTGGCGATCAGGATCTCGAGGATGGCACGCCGATCCTGATCCGTGAGGTGGGCAAAAGCCGCGTCCGCTTCCTTGCCGGAGAGCACGTCCTGCAGTCGCGCATAGACGTACTGCCGTGCGCTGCGCGGCAGGCCATCGAAGGCCTCCGAGTAGACGACATAGCTCAATGGGTAGCGGAACAGCCGCGTCCTGAGATCCAGCTCCCGCAGGGAACGGCCCTTCGCGTCACGCGGCCCCTGTGCCTCGAACCAGGCCGGGAAGCCAGAACTGCTGCGGATGCTGTCGGCCAGGGAGACGGCGTCGACGAACAGCAGGCTGCGGACAACAGGCTCCAGCAACCGCCTGTAAAGCACCTGCATGCGCGGAGACAACGAGGCAAGCGGCGTGTCACCGGCGGCGCGAGGAGTCTCGCGCGCGAGGAACTCGCGGGATTTGAACAGCGCCCGCGACAGGTGAGTCTGCACGGCCGCCTGGTGCTCGAAGACCAGCAACGCGACGATGTCGCTCTTGTCCGTCCGATAAGGACGTGCATCGAAGAAGCCGGTCACGCTGTCCCTGTTGCCACTCGCAATCGGCTCCGCCGCATGGAACTGGCGCTCGGTGGCCGCACTGCGATTGCCGAGATGCATCTGGCTGCCATGCCGTCCGGTCACATACCAGCCCGCCCATCGCTGCGCGAGCGGCGTCGCATCGCTGACCGCCACCGGGTTGTCGTTGACGAACACGCCGCCGTCGCCGTCCACCGGCATCGAGTACACCGTGAACGCAGGAATGCCGCCCCCGAGGAGCCCGACCGTGTCGTGGCAGGTCAGGCAGCGAGTCGTCTCGCGCTTGAACGGCGCCGATTCACCCTGCCTGTTGGAGAAGACATAGAACACGGGGCCCTTGTCGCAATCAACGGTCGCCACTTCCACCTGGTCGGAATCCTGCACCCAGCCGATGTAGGTGCTGTCATTGAAGTACAGCGCACGCGGCCTGGCGGGACTGATGAGCGCCTTCTGCAGGCTGCTCTTCGAGTACACGAGCAGCTGCGAACTCGCATCGATGCCGAGCGCGTTGAGAAGCGAATCAAGGTAGCCCCTGTTCCCCGCGAACTCGAGCTTCTGGTCGCCGCGCGCGAGCCGCTCCTGCAATCGCGCAACGGGATTGGCCCGGGCCGCAGCGGAGTAGCTCATCGCCGGATATTCTTCGTCGTAACGGAAGGTGCGCGGCGGCCCCCCGGGATCGGCAGGCACACCCACCGCCGCAGGAAGGCAGCGTGACGCGGGAACGGGCACCGGCTCGGCCGCCTGCAGCGCAGCCGCCCCCATCGAAGCCGCAACGATCGCCGCGAATGCCACCCTCAGATGCACCAGCACGTCCTTTCTTCAGCACCAGAGGCGCAGAATAGCACTCGCCTGGCCATCAGGTTCCCGGTCGACGCCCCTGCTTCATGCGCACGGCAAGGTCACGGCGCCTTCGCGATCTTCATCGTGAAGAAGGTCACCTGCTTGCCTGGCTCGACGAGGAACTGGTGCGGCATGCCGGCCGGCACCTGGACGACATCGCCTGCGCGAATGACCCGCCTCACCCCACCCACGGCGGTGCTGCCGCGAATCTCCCCCGGCGCATCGACTCGTGCGTCGGGAATCGTGCCGCCGAGCAGCAAGGTGGCCTCTCCCGAATGCACGAACATCAGGTCTGCCCACTGCTCGTGGATCTCCATCAGGCCGTCGGCCTCGCGGTGCGCGACCCACGCCGTGTGATTGCCGAAGTCGGCCAGCTGCTCGGCCGACTGCTTGATGGCATTCATCTTCGGCACGAGGCTGCGCTGGATGGCATCGAGGTCGGCGGGCGTGTAGTGCAGGTACCCGGGCAGGAGCGGTTCGGGACGTGTCTGCGCCCGGCCAACGGCGATGCCGACGAACAGCACGACGAGCATCGTGGCCGCGTGGCGGAGAGGGACGTTCGGCATGGTCGGGACTCCAGGTTGCGGGGAGCCCGAGTGTAGCGGCAACCGACGGTCTGCTCACACCCACGCGGGCCGGCCGACCCCGGTGACGACTTGTAGCGCCAGGTCTGTGCGGTTCGCGGCAGCTGTGACAGACTGCGGCCATCCAACGTCTGCGGAGAGAGTCATGTCCCTTCTGGTTCGCGCCCTGATCTCGCTCGGTCTCCTGGCCGGCCTGCCCGTGCTCGCCCAACCACCGGCCCCCGCACCCGCCGCGGCCCCCCCACCCCCTGCCATGGTGCTGACGGTCCACGGGTTTGCGGACGGCACCCAGATTCCCGTGCGGTTCTCGCAAGCCGCACCCGGTGCGGCCCCCGGTGAAGGCACGTCGCCCGCCATGACCTGGACCAATGCCCCTCCGGGGACGCAATCGTTCATGATCAACATGCGCGACCTCGACGTCGCACGCAATCGCACGACGGAAGACCAGGCGCACTGGGTCGTCTGGAACATTCCGCCGACCGCCACCGGGATGCCGGAAGGGGTCCCTCGCGGTTCGCAATTGCCGGACGGCAGCTTCCAGATCAGCGCGACGGGCCCGGTCTATCGCGGCCCGGGTGCGCCGGCCACGGGGCCGCTCCATCACTACATGTTCGAGGTGTACGCACTCGACATCCGGCTCGACGTCGCACCGACGGCAGACGCCTTCGAGACCCGCGCCAATGTCATGCGCGCCATGCAGGGCCATGTGATCGGGAAGGCGGTGTACGGCGGGCTGTTCAAACGTCCCGCGCCGTAAGGCTCGCCGCAAAGAGGGAAAGAGGCAAAGGCGGTACGGGTTCGAGCCCGCCGTCACCATGGCGGGCTTGGCCGGGTGAAACCCGGCTACACCGCGTGCGTCCGCCTACCGTGCGCTGCAGGACGTGGGCTTCCACTTGGGCCGGTCCGCATCCTTTTCCTTCTTCAGGTTGATGCTGGTGACCCACGGCTCGTTGAGGTACTTCGGGTCCTCGACGATCGACGTGATCACGAGCCATTCCTGGCCACTCGGCTCGCGCACGACGTCGAAAAACTCCGTGAGCTTCGCGTCTTCACTGAAGGGGATGCCGTTCTTGCGCAGATAGCCGGGCCGCATCCGGCTCGTCGCCACCTCCAGCGTGTTCGACTGGTTGCCGACGCGCGTGATGCCGATGCCGAAGGCGCCGCGGCCGCCCGGCGGCGACTGCCATTTCGCCTGCGAAACCCCCTGAAGCTGGCGCTCGCCAGTGGGTGGAGTGCCCGCGAAATGCAGCAGTCGCGTCTGCGTTCCCGAGTCTGCTTCGATCTTGAGGGTCGTGTCGTCCTGCCACGAGATCCGGAAGCGGCCCGGCTCCCTCATGATGGCCATCGCGCCGTAGCCCTTGCACTGCTCTCCCTGCGCCTCGTCCCGCGCCGGATCCCATTGCTGGCCGACCGCTTTCGCCGCCGCATTGACGGGAATGTTCGCAAAATCGCCCTTGAGCGGCGTCACCATGCGCCAGCGCCAGTCCTCGGTGATGACCGAAACCCATTGGCCCGTCAGATCCACCGGCGCAGCGGCCTTGGGACTCTGGACCGATGCCGGTGCTGCGGGCGGCTGCGCGGCGTAACCCGGCTGCACGAACAGCATTGCGCACACGGCAAGCACGGAGCCGCACGATGCGGCTGAGGTGAATGAATGCTTCATCGCGCTGCTCCGTTCACGGCACCGCTCCCTGATGCCTTCAGGCTCTGGTAGACGGCAGCGACAAACTGCGCGGCAGTCGCTCCGCCCGGGGTCCCTTCGTATGTAGTGTCGTAGTCGAGGGTCGGCCGGGCTGCCTGTACGCGCTCAAGCGTCATCCCTTTGTCGATCATGTCCTGCACGCGATCGCGAACCACCGTGATCATCTCGCGGTACTCGGTGACGTCGGCTTCATCGCAGATCCGCCCGTGACCGGGAACGACGAGCGTTCCACCCTCCTGGAAGTTGGCGGGAATCGTCAGTTCGAGGATGTGGTTGACGGCCTTGATCAGGCCCTGGATGCTGCCACCCCGCTCGATGTCGATGAGCGGATAGCGCTCGGGAACGAAGATGTCGCCGGTAACCACGACGTCCGAGCGACGGAAGAACACGATGCTGTCCCCGTCCGTATGCGCGTTCGGTGCGTGGTACACGACGATCGGATCGCCGTTCAGGAAGAAGTCCCGCGAAGGCAGGTAGTACTCGGAAGTGAGCGACGCCCCCGGGATGGCCTGCGCCTTGTCCGTCAGGCGATTGAGCACACTCTCGTGACCGAGGACCTGTACACCGCCTGCCGGACCGCCCGCCGCCAACGCCATCCGCTTCCGGTTGGCGAGGTCGCGGGCACTGGTGCCGCTCTGGATCAGCGCTTCGTCGCCGGCGATGTGTTCGGCATCTGCATGGGTATTGATGACCATGTTCAGGCGCTTGTTGCTGCCGTTGCGCGCCAGTGCCAGCACCTTGTCGACCAGCGCGGGCGGCGGCGTATCCACGAACAGCAAGCCGTCGCCGATCTGCACGACGACGTTGACGTCGATCCCGGTCACGACGTAGACATTGCCCTGCACATGGGCAAGCCCGATGTCGACGGCTGCTTCAGCTGGAGAGGCAACGGCTTTGGCGGCGTCGCGGCGCGCGGGCTGTGCCGCCTGGCTCGTGCCAGCGACCAGCGCCGCGAACACACAGGCAGCCAGAGGCGCGAGGACCCGGTGGCAGCTTCCCGGTTGCATGGCAACGTCTCTCCTCAAGAAAGGGTGGGGCCTGCGGGCCCGGCTACTTCTGGACATCGGGGCACACCATGGCCGTGTTCATGCACGTGCAGAACATCGTGCAGCGTTCGGGTTTGGCCGCCGACGGTCCCATCTTCTCCCGGAACTCCGGATACAGGGTCTCCGCTCCGCCCCGCACGCCCTTCTGCGGCAGGCCGTAGCGTTCAGCCACCTCGGTCAGGAACGGATTCGTGCCCGGCAGGTAGTGCGGCACCAGGCCGGTTTCGGTGGGCAGCTCGGGCACGTACTCGCAACTGTCAGTCGCCATCTGCTGGCCCGGATCGAGGACCCAGTTCTGGCTCAGCACCAGCGGTTCAGTCAGGAACTCGGGGTCTTCTGCAATGCTGACGATCGTCAGGATGTTGCCGTGGCGGATCCATTGTTCGGTGAACGTGCGCTTCGCACCCGACGGCACGCCATTGCGACGACGGTAGTTTTCCTTGAGGTGCGTCGTCTTGATGACGAGCTGGTTGGCTGCCCATTGCCCCCTGGAAAAGCCCTGCCACGTGTGCTGCGCCTTCGGCCCGGGCGGATCGCGGTCGTCCAGCCAGATCACGCGCTCCATGTTCTGGTTGCCGTAGTGCATGCGGAAGGCGATGGGCTCCTGCGTCACCGGGTTGACGTCCATGGTGATGCGCATGTGCGCCATGCCGCGCAGCGCGTAGTCGGCGCCATGCTGGCGGCAGATGTTCTCCATGACCAGCGACATGCGGCTGGTGGTGTAGCTGTCGGCCCGCAGTCGAGCCGCATCATTGAGCGGCAAGCCGGAGTAATCGCCGAGTTCGGGGCCGGGAATGCGGTCAGCGCCATCCTCGTGATAGAGCGGGCGCCACTGGCCGGAGAAATCGATTCCCTGCGCATGACTCGTCATGCAGAACGCCGCCGCCATAAAAGCGACCGACGCAACATGGATCCCCTTCATCACTTCCCCTCCCCCTGCGCGTTTGCCTCGTGCAACGCATCGACTCGCACTCGACCGGGGGGCACGCCACACCGGCCCCCAGCCTCGCACTAACCGACCCGCCACGGAGGCTCGTGTCTTTAGCCATCCGGGAAAAGCATTAGCCTAACAGCAAACGGGCGCGGAAAAAGAGCTTGCTTGATTGCCGCATCGCGGCATCTGGCGAGGGCGTTACCGGACGGAAGCTCGCCGGAGAGAACCGCAATACGATGGGGACGAACAGCAGTCGGCGCCGCCCGCTACTTCGGTCGCTGACCGCGCGCCTCGCGGATCACGACGGCGTAATCCTCTCCTCCCGCGCCATTGGCCAGCGCCGCTTCCAGCGCGTGGGCTGCGACATCGGTGACCGGACTCGCCACGCCGCAGGCCGCGGCAGCCTGCCGGATCAGCCCGACATCCTTGAGCATCTGCCGCACCGTGAAGGTGGGCGTGTAGTCGTCCGCCCGCAGGAGCGGTGCTTTCGCCTTGACGATCGGCGAGGCGACCGCGCTGGCTGTAATCACATCCCACAGGGCCTGCCGCTCCAGGCCGGCCCGCTCGCCGAATGCCAGCGCCTCGGCCAGCATCGTGCTCGTCCCCGCGATCAGCAGGTTGACCGCGAGCTTGGCGACGCGGGCTTCCTCGGCGGTGCCCAGATACAACTGGCTTGGCCCCCACAACGTGAACAGGTCCTTGACCGACGCGTACGCCGCGGCATCGCCGGAGACGAACACCGACAGCGCGGCGCGCTCGGCCATCGTCGCGTTGCCCGACACCGGTGCGCGCAGGCAGGCAATGCGTCGAGCCGTGGCCTTCGCTGCCGCATCTCGCGAGGCCTCCAGCGACACCGTACTCGTCTCGATCCACACGGTGCCGGGCTGCACATGATTCGCGACCTGCCTTGCCACCACTTCGAGCGCGGCGTCGTCAGGCAGCGAACTGAAGACAATCGGCGCGACTGCAAGCGACGGGGCGACGTCCGGGACCACGGTGAGCCCGGCCTCGGCTGCAAGCGCCATGCGCGCCGGCGCGATATCGAACACGCTGACCGCGTGCCCGCCGGCGTGCAGATGACGCGCCATGGGCAGGCCCATCTTGCCGACGCCGACAAAGAGGATCGACCGCGTCATGGCGATCCCAGCCCCATCGCGCCGACAATCTTCCGGCCCGACGCATTGAGCGCCGCGATCCTGGGAGCGAGGTCGACACCGACCAACCGGCCGTGGCGCTTCTTCCACTGCCCGGCCACCATCACGCTGTCGATGTTGGCGAGCGACGCCTGGAAGACAACGGCCGCAACCGGATCGTGCACCGGCTGCATGTTGAGCTCGTCGGCCCGCAGCACGACGAGGTCCGCTTGCTTGCCCGCGGCCAGCGTACCGATGCGGTCGAGCTGACCCAGCATGCGCGCCCCCTCGACCGTGACCCACGAGAGCGCCTCGATCACGGGAATGGTCGTCGTCGCCGGAATCGTGCCAGCCGCCTCGCGATGCGCCACGTTGTCGAGGCTGCGCTGGATACCGAGCGCCACGCGTGCCTGCGTCAGCATGTCGCCGGACAGCACCGACTCGAGATCGACTCCCAGCGACGGTGCGTGGCCCAGCTTGCGCAGCCGGCCGGTCAGCGGATGGCCGTGGCCTTGCGACATTTCGTTCTCGGCCGCCGCGGAAAAACTCATGCCGAGATCGCAGAAGCGTTTGAGCTGAGCATCATCGAGCGCATGGCCGTGGACGATATTCACATGGCTCCCGAGCAGCCCCTCTGCCTCCAGAACATCCCATCCGCCAGGCGTACGCGCCGGCCCACCTCCCTGATGCAGCGACGCAATGACGCCGAGCTCGCGGGCCATGCGGAAGTCGTGCAGCGCGACGTCGAGCGTCGAGTAGTGCGGGCCCAGCACGGCGGCATGGATGCTCAGCAGCTCCGCGCCCTGGTGCTTCTTGAGCAGCCGCTCGACCTCGGCACGCGGGTGCGGCACTTCCCAGAACGGCGTCTCGCCCGGCTTCGGATCGGGCTTCGGCGTTCCGTGGAAGAACGCGGCGCGGATGCCCGATTCGAGCAGGCCAGTGACTGCGGCGTCATTGTGCGTGGAGGTGCGATTGTTGTGGCACCAGTCGCCGAGCGTCGTCGTGCCGCAGTTGAGCTGGTTCAGCGCACCGACGAGCGTGGCGATGTGCAGGTCATCCGGTTCGAACACCGTCGCAAGGCCGGCATGCATCTTGCGGAAGTACTCGGTGAGGGTCCAGTTGGCGGCCACGCCCCTGAGCGCCGTCTGCCACGTGTGCATGTGGGCATTGATGAGGCCGGGAATGACGATGCAGCCCGTGGCATCGACGATCTCGGCATCGTCGATGGCGATGCGCGGCGCAATCTCGGTCAACCGATCGTCCGTGACGAGGATGTCGGCGACAGGCAGCACGCCGGCCGCATCCATCGTCACCACGGTGGCGCCGCGTATGAGCGTGCGCACCATCGCTAAGCGCTCAAGCCGTCGTCGACCTTGACCACCTCGGGCTTGAGGTCCAGGCCAGCGTCACGGGCTGTCTCCTGCAGCAGGATCGCGAAATCGACGTTGTCGTGGCCGCGGCCGACCAGTCGCGCCACCGACTCGCGCGTTGCCGCAGCCGTCGGCATCGGCACGCCATGCGCCTTGCCCGCGCCCAACCCCAGGTCCATGTCCTTGAGCAGCAGCTTCGGCGTGAAGGTCACCTGCTCGAACGTGAGGTTCGTGAGGACCGGCGACTTGTAGCGCGTGTACATGCTGCCGAGCACGGAATCGTTGATGCTCTGCAGGAACACGTGCCGCGGGATGCCCGCCTTCTCCGCGAGCACGGTGATTTCGCAAAGGCTCTGGATGATGACGCCGAACATCGTGTTGTGCGCGATCTTCCAGACACGCGACAACTCGCCTTCGCCGACCCACATCACCTTGCGACCCATCGCCTTGAGCCACGGCTCGGCGGTGTCGTAGTCCTTCTTCGGGCCGGAGGCCACGATGAGCAGCTTGCCGGCCTTGGCGACCTTGGCATTGCCCGAAACCGGCGCGGCCAGGTAGGCAATCCCGAGGCCCGCGAGTCGTTGCCGTGTCTCCGCCGACCCTTCCTCCGAGATCGAACTGCTGTCGATGACCATCTTCGGCTTGGTCGCGCCGGTGACGAGGCCGCCCTCGCCGAACAGCACTTCCTTCAGGTCGGCCGTGGTGGACACCATCGTGAAAACAACGTCACAGCCTGCCAGCTCCAGCTTGTCGTTGACAAT
Source organism: uncultured Pseudomonadota bacterium (assembly GCA_903898785.1). Lineage (GTDB taxonomy): Bacteria > Pseudomonadota > Gammaproteobacteria > Steroidobacterales > Steroidobacteraceae > CAIUGU01. The sequence goes on from CAIUGU010000004.1 coordinate 12,109, forward strand.
GACCGCGCCGTACTCTGCGAGCGGCAGCGCCTTCTCGCGCGTGCGATTCCACACCTGCACGCTGTAGCCGGCGGCCGTCAGCTTCTTGACCATCGCCTCGCCCATGCGGCCAAGGCCGATCCATCCAATGCGGGTCTGTGTCGTCATGTCGGAATGTTTTTGTGTTGTAGGGAAGCCAAGCGTGTTGTGAAGTATAGACTGCTTCACCGTGGCGCAGCAGCGCGTGGCCGACGGGACTGGCCGCTCGCGGCAATCCGGCATAAGCTTCTTGCGAAGCCCGAGGTTCCTCCGGCATGCGAGCCTTGAAGACCCGTCACCGAGCCGGGCGCGAAGCGGATCCCACCCAAGGAGAACAATATGGCGACGCCTTTCTCGCAACGCACAAAATCGGCACGGACGCAGGGCACGCGAGCGCGCGCGGGATTGATCGCCAGCCTCATCGCATTCTCACCGTGGGCCGCGGCACAAGCGCAGGTGCCTGATGTCGTGCTCTACAACGGCAAGATCAGCACGATGGCGACGGCCACCAACGACTCCGTGCAGGCGCTGGCCATCCAGGGCGGCAAGGTGCTGGCCACCGGCACGAATGCAGAGATCCGCAAGCTCGCCAGCCGCTCGACGCGCTCGATCGATCTCAAGGGCAAGCGCGTAGTGCCCGGCCTGATCGATGGCCATCTGCACGGCGTACGCACTGCCTATCATTGCTGGACGCAGACGGTGAGGCTGGACCAGGTCACGTCGCGCGCCATCGCACTCGATGCTTACCGCAACAAGGCAGAGCAGATCGAGGATGGCCGCTGGATCGTGACGACGGGCGGCTGGAGCCTCAGGCAACTGGATGACGCACGCGATCTCACCTTCACCGAGCTTTCTGCCGCTGCGCCGAAGAACCCGGTGTGGATTGCCGGCGCCAACGTGTCGGGCCCGCGGGTCAATGCAGCGTCGCTCGCCGCGCTCGGCCTCAAGGCTGGCGATGCCGGTGTCGAACTCGACGCAACGGGTCAACCGACAGGCCGCCTCACCGCACCGGCGACGGAACGGGCCAGCCAGGCCATCCTCGCGCAGTTCGATACGCACGGCATCGATGGCGAGGCCAAGTGCCTGTCGGACTTCATCGACGAGGCGCTGAGCCGCGGACTCACGGCATGGGCCGACGCCGGCGGCAACACGAACCCGTGGAGCAACAAGGGGGCCATCACCGACGGACTGCATTCGCAGGAGGCCGCCTCGTGGCTCCACCGCACCGGCAAACTGAAGGTCCGCATCGCGCTGCATGACATGAGCGGCTTCCGGGGTGCCGCCAGCGCCACGCAGAACATGGAGAACTCGCTCGGCTTCTTCGGCGACGATCGCCTGCGACTGCTCGGGCCGGGCGAGGACACCTTTGCCGAGGATCCGGACTTCCTGGGCTATGTGCGCATGGCCGCGCTGCGCCGCCTGAGCCTCGAGACCCACGTCAGCGACACCAACCACGACCAGATTCTTGCCGGTTTCGAAGCGGCCAATCAGGTGTATCCGATTGCCGGCCTGAACTGGCGCATCGCCCATCCGGTCGGCGGCGCGCCCACCGACGACCAACTGCGCCGCGCCAAGGCCATCGGCGCGGCCTACGCGCTGACGTTCACGCCGTTGTGGCGCGGCGGCGCAGCCCAGCGGTTCAAGGCGACGAAGGAAGCGGGCGTGCGCCTGTGCCTGGCGTCGGACGCGATGAATGTCGCGCCGTGGCAGCCGTTCCAGAACCTGTGGATGGCAACGACGGGCAGCGTGCTGGTGCCGGGCGCACCCGGCGTCCCGCCCGGCGAGCGCCTGGATCGCTTCGCGGCGCTGCAACTGGTCACGAGCGAGTGCGCGTGGTCGCTGGGACTGGAAGGCAAGATCGGCTCGCTTGCACCCGGCAAGTACGCGGACCTGATCGTGCTCGACAGCGATTATTTCGAGGTGCCGCCCGACCAGATCCGCAAGATCCTGCCTGAGCTCACCATGGTCGAGGGGCAGGTCGTCTTCGCGCGGGCCCCGTTCAGGCAGTGACTTGACCGGAACGGGACCCGCGGCAGCCGGTGCCGCTCTCCTCGCGGGGGCAAGCCGGTCTGGCTGCGGTTGACGTCAGCGCAGCGCTCCCTCTTCCTGGCCGTCGAACACGGTCAGGATGCTCTGGTACTTCTCGATGTACCAGCGGTTCTCGTTGTTGTACCTCGGGATCGACACGGGCAGGACATCGCCGCCTGCGGCTTTCCAGAGACAGGGGCAAGCAATCTTGCGGCCTTCAGGCTCGTCGCCGGGCGGGCGCAGTTCTTCGAGCTTGACCTTCATCCGCCGCATCACGTTGTAGAGCTTCCCGACATTGCGCGGCCCGCCGTTGTAGGCGGCGACCGGGAAGATGCCAAGGACCTTCATGTTGTCGCGATACGCCGCGCGAATGTCGGCACGCATCTGCGTAAGCTCGATGTCGAAGAGGCAGATCGCTGCTTTCATCGCGTTGAGCAGGTCCGGGGCGCCGCGCTCGAAGTTCGGGTCGATCCTCGCCTCCGGGCAGCGCCGCACGACGAGTGCATAGGTGCCATTGCCGCGCCGGTTCGTGAACTGCATGGGCCCGAGCGCGGCGGCGCTCGAGACACTGTAGCGATACGCCTCGCCTTTCTTCAGGCCGTAATGGTTCAGCACCTCGTTGAACGCATCCTCCTTGTTCCTCCTGAAGTCGGCATCGTCCGTCTGCTCGATCACGGCGAGCGTCGTGATGACCTCGGCAGGCACGATGTCGGCAAGCAGTTGGCCGGGGAACGCACGCCCCGGCGCACGTGCGTCGCGCAATTCCCGGATCGCCCTGCGCGCGGTCGCGAGGAGGTACTCCCTGCCGCCGCTGACGAACTGCTCGTCGAGCGTATCCGCCGTGAACGGCAGGTAAATGATCGGCTTGGCCGTCTCGGCAACCGCCCGCCAGCGCTTCTGCCGCAGCAGCTTGTTGTCGAACACCGGGAACTTCCGCCCGTAGACCTTGAGCGGCTCGCCATCCCTGGTGAACGAGAACATCAGCCGTTCGGCACCGGTGCCCTTCACATGCCGCGCCTGGATGCCCGGTGTGTGCACCGTAAACTTGATCGGCCTGCCACCGGGACGCCACTTGACGGGCGGTCGCGGGATCTCGATGTGCGCGATGACCCATTCCTGCTTCGCCTCGCTCCAGAGCGCAAAGACCACGGGGCGGCCGCGCAGCACGGCATTGTTGCCCCTGCCGCTGAACACATACTGGAGCTCGACATCCTGCAGCAGCGCCCGGGCTTCGGCCACATGGTCGCCGATCACTTCATGGCGGCCGCGGATGCGGGCCTGGACGACCACTTCGTTGGGTCCGGCAGCGGGGAAAGGCGGCGCAGGCTCGGACTCGGCGACCGACAACGGTACCTCGCCCTCCTCGCCCGTCGGCACATCCTCGGCCTCAAGGACCGCCTGGTCTTCCGGGGTCAGGGCTTCATCGACGACCAGGACGGGCTCTTCCCCTTCCTCGAAACTGTCCCCGGTCGTCGCACATCCCGCGAACACCAGGAAGCCGGGGATCAGGAGCAACGGGAAAGCGAGGCGCCGGACTTGAATCATTGAATCTCGGGGTTCCAGTACAAACGCAAAAGAGCCAGGCCCTGCAGGACCCGATTCGGGTAGGACAACGTCGCCCAGTATAAGTGCCGGGGCCGAAGGCTCGCCCGGCTCCGGCACACCGCGGGAGCCCCGATAGTAACGGCAGGGCCACCTCTCCATCAAATAGGGGAACCCCTTGAAACCCTGCACACCGACCTTAGGGAACCTGTGGCTACCCTATACGCACTCGCGACGGCGAGCGCCACGTTGAACAAGGCTTGGCTGCAGGGCGAGGCGCAACCGCGACGGATCAAGGTCGCGGCTTGATGACGGGTTCCGCAGCGGAGTTCAAAGGCTCTCCCCGCAGAAGCTGCCGGGGGGCTTCCATCAACGCGCCCATTGCAAGGCTGGCAGCCTTGACGGGGATCGCGCCAGCCTGAGATAAAGAGCCGTCGCCTGTATCCGTCTGATCACCAACGCCGCGCACCACGCATGAACACCTCTCGCTTTGCTCGAGTATGGCTCCCGTCCGTCATGACGGTGCTGCTATTGCCGATCGCCGCCGCGTTGGCCGGTGCACCCCCTGTCGCCGGCCCGGCCCCCACGGAATTGCCGAAACTGATCAAGATCAGGGACGACGTCTATACGATCCAGAACACCAACTCGACGCTGGCCGAACTTGGCGCATTCGGGGGCAACGTGACGGTCTACCTCACCGACGAAGGCGCCGTCCTCGTCGACTCGAAGAATGACAAGGTACACGATGACCTCGTCGCGAAAGTCAGAACGCTCACCGACAAGCCGATCAAGTACGTGATCCTGACGCACAACCACGGCGATCACGCCTCAGGGGCGCCGGCACTGGCAGCGAAGGGGGCCACCGTCATCATCAGCAGGGGCGATCGCGACAACATAGTCCGCGCCAAGCAGGCGTGGCTGCCCGAGGTCACCTACACGGGCCGCGCCGACCTGTTCGTCGGCGGCAAGGAAATCCAGCTCCGCGAGATCAAGGGCCACACCCGGGCCGATACGGTCGTCTACCTGCCCGCAGCCCGCGTCGTCGCGGTGGGCGACCTCGCACACAATCCGCTCGGCATTCCGTTGCAGGTCAACTATCCGGACGGCGGCAGCTGGACCGAGTGGGTCAATGCGCTCGACGCCATCGCGACCCTCGACTTCGAGTTCCTGGTGCAGGGCCACGGGCCGGTACTGACGAAGCCGGAGTTCGCCGCCTTCCGCGAACGCGTATTCGCGATCAGGGAACGCGTGCGCGCACTGACCGCCCAAGGCAAGACGGCTGAAGAAATCGCGGCGACGCTGCGCCCCGAATTCACCTGGCCCGCCGAGGGCCGCACGGGCAACGTGCCCGACATGATGAAGGAGCTCCAGTAGGCCCCACCGGCCTGCCGGAGTTCTCGGGCTATTTCCTGCGAACCTTCGGCAGGAACGCCGTGACCATGCCAAGGAGCGGCAGGAAGGCGATCACGCGATAGACGAATTCGATACTCGTGTGATCGGCGAGCACGCCGAGCAGCGCTGCGCCGAGCCCGCCCATGCCGAACGCGAGGCCGAAGAACAGCCCCGACACCATGCCGACCTTGCCGGGGATCAGCTCCTGCGCGTACACCAGGATCGCCGAGAAGGCTGACGACAAGATGAGCCCGATCAGCACGGTGAACGTGACGGTCCAGAACAGATTCACGTAGGGCAGCATCAGCGCGAACGGCGCGATTCCCAGGATCGACGCCCAGATCACGGGCTTCTGGCCGAGGCGATCCACCAGCACGCCACCGAGCAACGTACCGATCGCGGACGCGAGCAGGAACACGAACAGCAGGTACTGCGAGGCCTGCACCGACACGCCGAACTTGTCGATCAGATAGAACGTATAGAAGCTCGACAGGCCGGCGACATAGAAGAACTTCGAGAAGATCAGCAGCAGCAGGATCCCGATCGCCATGGCGACGGTGCGAGCCGGTAGCGCAGACGCAGCAGCCGGACGGACTGCGTGAGGGAACGCGATCCGGTGCGCGACATGCCAGCGGCTGACACCCGTCAGCAGCGTGATCCCGACCAGCGCGACACCGCAGAACCACGCCACGCTGTGCTGACCGAACGGCGCAATCACTGCCGCAGCCGCGAGCGGTCCCAAAGCGCTACCCGTATTGCCGCCGACCTGGAAGAAGGATTGTGCGAACCCATACCGTCCGCCAGAAGCTGCACGCGCCACTCGCGACGACTCGGGATGGAAAATCGACGACCCGGTCCCGATCAGTCCGGACGCGACGAGCAGCAGCGAATAGGTGGGCGCATAGGCCAGCAACAGCAACCCGCACAAGGTGAAAGTCATGCCGACGGGGAGCGCATACGCCACCGGCCTGCGATCCGTATAGAGCCCGATGAGCGGCTGGAACAGCGACGCCGTCAGCTGATAGGTCAGCGTGATGAACCCGATCTGGCTGAAGCTTAAGGAGAAGCCCCCCTTCAGGATCGGATACAGCGCCAGGATCAGCGACTGCATCATGTCGTTGATCATGTGCGACGTGCTGATGGCGGCAAGCACTCCCATCGCCGCGCCGGGGTGGGCAGAGGCTGCAGCAGTCAATGGCGGGGTCGAAGCGGTGGCGGCAGATGACATGAGCGGGTCCGGGGAAAACAGCGCAAGAGCAGGAAGGCCGCTAGGTTAAGGCCGCAGCCGACGACTGTCACTTGCCAGTCGATCCGTCGCCCGCCCGGCAGGCGGCGGCCGAGTTCCCGCTCCGTGGGCGGGCCCTTCAGGCCACCCACTGGACCCTGACTCCGAGTCGCGCCACACTGGCGGCGCTTTCAGCAGCGAAATGGAGTGTGTTCCATGCGTACGAGTCCTGCTTCGATTTTCCCCGGCCTTGCCCTGCTCTTCGTCGGCAGTGCGTTCGCCGGAGAAGCGCCCCATCACGAGGCCCACCGTGTCTTCGACAATCCCGCCGAGTACACGCGCAGCTGGGACGACCCGGCTCGCGACGCATGGCAGAAGCCCGCCGGGCTGGTCGCCGCGCTCGGTGTGAAAGCGGGCATGTCAGTCGCCGACATCGGCACAGGCACGGGCTACCTGGTGCCACACCTCAGCCGTGCGGCAGGACCGGGTGGACGCGTTTACGCGGTCGATGTGTCACCGCAGATGCTCAAGTGGGTACGGGACCGCGCAACGCGTGACAAGCTCAGCAACGTCAGCACCGTGCAGGCTAGCGGCAACGCCAGCGGCCTTGCAGCCGCATCCGTGGACCGGGCAATCATGATCAATGTCTGGCACCACATCGAGGATCCGGTTGCGTATGCCCGCAGCTTGCACGCGTCGCTGCGCGCGGGAGGCACCCTGTTCATCGTCGAAGCGAAGCCCGATGCCGCCGAGGGCCCGCCGCGGCATTTCCGGCTCGACCCGGCGAAGGTCATGGCAGTGCTCGAGCAGGCCGGCTTCAAGGCTTCCGTCGATCCGTTCCAGATCGACCGGCAGTACGTGGTCCGCGGCGACCGCTGAGAAGAGGCGGCGTAGCGGATCCGGCGCGTGTCAACCTCGCAGCCTCACGGCGCCCCCGCCTCACCGTCCGTGTGGCAACGCTGGATCAGGCAGCCGCAACGGCTCCGGCTACGCAAGGCCCTCTTCCAGGTGCACCTGTGGTGCGGACTCGGCTTCGGCCTCTATGTCCTGTTCATCAGCGTGACCGGCAGCGTGCTCGTCTACCGCAACGAGCTCTACGTTGCTGCCATTCACGATCCGCCCGCCTCGCAGAGTACTGCGCCCCTGCTGAGTGACGGCGACCTGGCAGCGGCCGCAGAACGCCGGTATCCGGGATACCGGATCGAGAACCTCATTCGCCCGCCTGATGACGCGCAGGCCGTGGAGATCTGGCTGGAACGGGATGGCGGCACCACGAAGCGTTACTTCGATGCACGCGACGGGACCGATGTCGGCAGCGCGTCCGACACCGGCATGTGGCTGGTCACGAAGCTGATCGAATTGCATTCCGACCTGCTCTCCGGTCCGACCGGACGACGAATCAACGGCATCGGCGCGCTCGCGATGCTGCTGTCCGCCCTGACCGGGCTCGTGATCTGGTGGCCCGGCATCAAGCGCTGGCGCCGCAGCCTGACGCTTCGGCGTGGCGTCGGGTGGAGGCGGTTCAACTGGGACCTGCACAGCATGATCGGCATCTGGAGCTTCACGTTCATCGTGATCTTCGCCGTCAGCGGGCTTTACCTCAGTACGCCTGAGACATTCCACGAATGGGCGGACCGGATCAATCCACCGTCAAGTGCGGGTCACAACGTGCGCTTGATCGACACAGCCTTTTCCTGGCTCGCCTTCTCGCACTTCGGCCGGATCAACGGGATTGGACTGCCTTGCGACGGACCCGGCCTGTGCGACCAGGCGACCAAGGCCGTGTGGGCAGTGTTCGGCCTGGCACCGGCGGCGATGCTCGTGACCGGCTCGATCATGTGGTGGAACCGCGTGCTGCGGCACCGGCGTTAGCGCGGCGCTGTGACTGCCGATCGCTGACAGCGGCAGAGTCCGGGGCAGATCCTCATCTCCTCCGCAGGCCAGCGAGCCGGGACTCGCTGGCCTGCGCCAACCACTGCACTCAACGCGACTGCGCGTCGTGCTTCTGCCGACGAATCTGCCGGCTGGACTGGTTGAGCTCATGGTTCAGGTCGCGGCGCTCCGCGGCCGTCAGCGTGCCGTCGGACTTGTACGCGCGTTCGAGCTGGCGAATGTCGCGCTGGTCTTCGCGAACCTTGTGCGCTTCGCGGCGCGTAAGTTCGCCGGAGCGAACCCCCTCGACGATGCGGGCCTGCTGGCGGGCCTGCCGTGCATTCACGTGCGGATCCCGGACGCCTGCGCGATCTCCCGCGTAGCTCGGGGCTGCAACGCAAGCAAGAGTGAGGCTGGTGACTACTGCGGCAACGAACGTCTTCATGGACAGGCTCCTTGTTGGGTGGCTCTGGTACGAACAACGCGACGTCCTGCAGTCCGTTGACAAGCCTGCTTCGCCCTGTGAGCGACGTCACACGAGGACAGGCCTGCGACCCGCCGACCGGGGTGTCGCCCGCCCTGCGGAAAGCTCGAGGAAGTGGCGCATTACGTTCAACGCGCATACGCTGCAGATGTTCACGGAGTGACGTAGGGAGGGACGGCCATGCGGGATCTGCTGGACGACGCCGCGCAACGCGCGCAGCACTATCTCGCCACGCTCGACGGTCGCGCCGTGGCACCTTCGCCTGCAGCCATCAGGGCGCTGTCAGCCCTCGACGAACCGTTGCCGGCTGGCCAGTCCGATCCTGCGGAGGTGCTTCGCATCCTCGATGAAGTCGTCTCGCCTGCGACAACCGCGATGGCGGGGCGGCGCTTCTTCGGCTTCGTCATCGGCGGCTCGCTACCTGCCGCGCTCGCCGCCAACTGGCTGGCCGCCGCCTGGGACCAGAATGCAGGCCTGTATGCAGCGACGCCCGGGGTTTCGCACCTGGAGTCGGTCGCACTGCGATGGCTCAATGACCTCTTCGGGCTGCCAGAGGCTACCGAAGGTGCTTTCGTCACGGGCGGCACGATGGCGAACTTCACGGCGCTCGCAGCCGCACGCCATCACGTCCTGCAAGGCGCAGGGTGGGATGTGGAATCACAAGGCCTCTTCGGTGCACCGCCCGTCACGGTGGTCGTCGGCGAGGAAGCCCATCCGACGCTGTTCAAGTCACTCGGCCTGCTCGGCTTCGGTCGCAATCGCGTCGTGCGCGTGCCCGTGGATGGCCAGGGCCGGATGCTCGCGGACCAGTTGCCGGCATTCAGCGGTCCCGCGATCGTGTGCACGCAGGCTGGCAACGTGAACACGGGAGCCTTTGATCCCATCGCGGAGATCTGCGCGCAACTGCAGGGCCGCAATGCGTGGGTGCATGTGGATGGCGCGTTCGGCCTTTGGGCGAGGACGACTCCCGCGCTGCAATCCCTCGCGGTGGGTCTCGAAGAGGCGGATTCCTGGGCCACCGACGCACACAAATGGCTCAACGTTCCGTACGACTCGGGGCTCGCATTCGTGAAACGGCCTGGCGTGCTGCCTGCAGCCATGGCAATTACGGCGGCCTACCTGCCGGGTGGTGGCGGCCACCGCAGCCCGTCCGATTTCACGCCTGAACTGTCGCGTCGGGCGCGCGGCGTGGAGGTGTGGGCTGCGTTGCGATCGCTGGGGCGCAGTGGCGTGGGGGACTTGATCGACCGGACCTGTGCCCACGCGCGGCACTTCGCGCATCGCCTGGAAGCGGCCGGCCATGAAGTCCTCAACGACGTCGTGCTTAATCAGGTGCTGGTCGCGTTCGGCTCACCGGAACGCACCGAGCGCGTGATTGCCCGGATCCAGGAAGACGGCACGTGCTGGTGCGGGACCACCGTCTGGCAGGGCCGCCGGGCGATGCGGATCAGCGTGTGTTCCTGGGCAACCACCCCCGAAGACGTCGAACGCAGCGTCGACGCGATACTGCGCTGCGCCCAGGCCGAGGCCTGAGGTTGCAACTTTGCAAACCTGACACCAAAATCCGCCCATGCCCATCTTCGATTTCAAATGCCGCCAGTGCGGTCACCGCTTCGAGGAACTGGTCCGCGGTGACCAGATACCGGCCTGTCCGAAGTGCGCTGCCGTCAATGCGGAGCGGGAATTCCCGTTGTCGGTGGCCGTGAGTACGCCCAAGTCCAAGGCCAGGACCGAGGGAATCGCTCGCCGTGCAGCCAAAGCGGTGCACCGGGACCAGCAGGTGGCGGAAACCGAGACGCTCCGCCATCACCTCAAGGAACACAGCGAGGGCGGGTGACCGCGCACGCTCGGGGTCCGACGGAACGCCCAGCGCCTCGCCCCCCGATCGGCACCGATCGGTGCAGTACTTCACCTGGCCCCAGTCCCGCGCCCACTTCTTGCACCATTCGAAAACAAGGGCATGACCTTGACCCACAATCCGGACCCGGATGCCGAGTGGGGACATGATCCGCACGTGATTGCACTCTGCCGCGGCGACAGCTGGACCGCCGTCAGCCAGAACCTGCCGCCGATCTACGCGGTGCGATTCGGCAAGTGGAGGGCTGTTTTCCCAGATGACCCGGGAACTCGCGGCCTGGAACCCCCTCTGATGACTCGGGCGTAAGGTGCCGTCCCGAGCCAACGGACATCGAGATGCCGACGCTCACCTGATCCTGCAAACACAACCCAAACAAACGCAAAGCGCTCTTCCCGGAGGTCCCATGAAGCGACTCATTCCCACGGCTGCTGTTCTCCTGGCCATGACCGGATGGAACGTGGCTGCAGCGCAGCAACCCGCACAACCGCCGGCACGCAGCATCACCAACATCACCGGGCAGCTGTACCGCGCCCAGAACGCGAACCACTACACCGTGTTCCTGGTGACGCCCGAGGGCGTGATCATGAGCGATCCCATAAACCGCGACTTCGCGCGCTGGCTGAAGGGCGAGATCGCAACCCGGTTTCGTGTTCCGGTCCGGTACGTGCTGTACACCCACAAGGACTGGGACCACGCGTCCGGCGGCGTCGTCTTCGCCGACACGGCCGAGTTCGTCGGCCACGTGAACATGCTGAAGGCATTGGCTCCGCCGGCCGGCAATCCGCCCCTGACCGGTGATGACGCGAAGCTGGATGCGAACCGCGACGGACTGATCGCACGAGCAGAGGCGACGCCAGCGAGCGCGGTCGGACAGCGGTTCGATCTCTTCGATTACAACCGGGACGGCTTTGTCAGTGGCGCTGAAATCGCCCGGGGCTCCATCAGCGACGTCTACGCGCCGACCACCACCTTCACGGATCGCCACACCGTCACGCTGGGTGGCAAGCGCGTTTCGATGGTCTATCTGGGAACGGCGCACAGCGACGACAGCGCCGTGCTGCACTTTCCCGACGAGCGGGCGGTGTTCAGCGCGGACATCCTGCAGGTTCGTCGCTTGCCGAATGCGCTGTCGCCGACCGTCGGCTCGTTCATCGATGCCCTTGCGACCATCACTGCGCTCGATTTCGAGCACGCCCTTACCGGGCACGCGCTGGCAGGCACGAAGAAGGATGCGGAGGAGTCGCTCCGTTACCTCAGGGAACTGGCTGACGGCGTAGCGAAGGGGATTGCTGCGGGCCGCACCGTCGCCGAGCTCCAGAAGTCGCTGACCCTCGATGCGTTCAAGGGCTTCGAGCGATGGGACACCGTGCGAGAGGCACACATTGCGTCGGTGTACGCAACCCTCAAGGGGACGAAGTAATGTGAAGGCTGGACCGGGCCACTGCCCAGAAGGCAAAGCCCGGTCCAGCGCTCATTACCAGCCAAACGCCTGGCGTAATCCCCGGATATCCGCGCCGCCTCGCAGCGTACCGAACTCCGGTTCGATGCCCACGGCTACGCCGGCCGTGGCGATGCCGTAGGGACCCCGCACTTCAAGCAGGTGGCCGCGACGTTCCAACGCGAACAGGACATCGGCCGGAATACGGCCTTCAATCTCGAGTACGCCCGGCGCGTCGCGCTTGTCGTCGAACGACTGATGGAAGTGCGACGACTCGACGCGGGGCGCCTCAATCGCCTGCTGCAGGTTCTGTCCACCCACGATGATATTGAGCAGCGTCTGCAGGATTTGCTGGTCCTGGCCGTCGCCGCCCGGCGTACCGACCGCAAGAAAAGGCTTGCCGGCGCGAGTGACGATCGTGGGCGTCAGCGTGGTGCGTGGCCGCTTGCCCCCGGCCAGCACGTTCGGGCTCGCGGGGTCCAGGTCGAATACGGTCATCCGGTTGCTGAGCGGCACGCCGGTATCGCCCGCGATGTACGCACCGCCCATCAGCCAGCCGGAGCTGGGCGTGGCGCTGAAGAGATTGCCGCGGGCATCGACGATCTCGATGGCCGTCGTATCGTTGGGAGGCCCGCCGCGGACCTTGAGCCGGTGCGGCACGAAGACGCTCGCGGGCGCCTTGCCGTCGCGCTGGTGAGCATAAGGATTGCCATAGCGGTGCTGCAGCGACGCGCGCGAGCCGATAAGTGCCGCACGCTCGGCCGCGTAGGCTTTGGACAGCAGGCCCTCGGCGGGAATGACCGAGAAGCGCGGGTCGCCGAACCACGCATTGCGATCATCGAATGCGAGCTTGATCGCCTCGACCAGCGTGTGCAGATAGTCCTCGCCGCCATGGCGCATCCGGGCGATGCCGGCGGCATCGAGGATGTTGAGGGCCATCAGCAGTGTGGGGCCCTGGCTCCAGAAGCCGGCCTTGTAGATCTCGTGTCCCTGGAACTGCGTACTCACGGCGGCCTCGAGCCCACCGCGATACGTGGCGAGATCCTCGTAGGTCATCAATCCACCGTCGGCCTGCACGGCCGCAGCGATGCGCCTCGCCACATCGCCCTTGTAGAACTCGTCGCGCCCGGCCTCGATGGCCTTCTCGCGGCTCGCGCCCTTGTCGAGTGCGGCCCGTTCGGCGGCAACCAGCGCTCGCAGCGTCGCAGCGAGGTTCGGCTGCCGGAAGATCTCGCCGACCTCCGCGATGCGGCCACCGGGGTAGTAGATGCGGCGCCCCCATTCCCAGCGCTCGGTGTTCTCGCGGTTCGCTTCCAGCGTGAAGCGCAGCATGCCGTACATCGGAAAGCCGTCGGCGAGCTTGATCGCAGGCTCCAGTACCTGGGCCAGCGACATCGTGCCGAACTGCTGCAACGTCAGCGCCATCGAGTCGATGACGGCCGGCACCGTGCCGCCATTCGGCCCGTTGCCCGGAATCACGCCTGCCTCCATGAAGTAGGCCGGCGTCGCCGCCTTCGGTGCCGTGCCCTGGCCACAGACGACAGTGACCTTGCCGGTGGCCGCCTCCAACACGATCGCAGGTGCTTCGCCGCCCATCCCGAAGTGCGAGAACTCGTTGACCGCCGCAGCCAGCACCGCGGCCACGCCGGCGTCGAAGGCGTTGCCGCCCACCGCCAGGATGCGCATGCCCGCCTCGACCGTGTACTGGGTTCCCGCCGCTACGACGCCCCGGGTGCCGTAGACGTCCGGCCGCACCGTACCTGATGCATCGCCACGCCGCCTTCGTTGAGGTGCCGCGCTGGTCGCCGCGGGGACGCTCTGCGCGAACCCGATGCCTGGCAACGCAGCCACCGCAGCGGCGATCGAGAGCTTGTGGAAGTCGCGACGTGTCGGCATGCGCCTGGGGCCATTCCTTACCGGGTTGGTCTGATGCGGGCTCTGGACCAGTGGAGCCTGTGAGCCTCGAGAATCTCACCTGACCTCGCAATACACAAGACAAGGCTGTTGCGGCTACCGCGTTGCGGCATCGCTGAAGGACTGCTCGCGACGGCCTGCGGCTTTACCCACGCCGCCGTATCGCCCATGATGGGTTGCCGCACGCATAACAACAGAACACCTCTAGCGGAGCCCACGATGGAAGGCATGGCCACTCCTGACACCCCTACCGCTGCGCAGCCCCGTGCCGCGCAGAAGAAGCCGTTCTACCGGAGCTTGTGGGTCCAGGTCCTGATCGCCGTTGCGCTCGCCATCGTCATCGGCTACCTGTGGCCGGAGACCGCCGTCCGCCTGAAGCCCCTGGGCGATGCGTTCATCCAGCTGATCTCGATGATCATCTCGCTCGTGATCTTCTGCACCGTCGTGACGGGGATCGCCGGCATGGGCAACCTCAAGAAAGTGGGACGCGTCGGCGGCAAGGCCCTGCTGTACTTCGAGATCGTCACCACGATCGCCCTGCTGTTCGCGCTGCTCGTCGGCAATCTCGTCGACACGGGCAGCGGCCTGAACGCCGACCCCGCGACGCTGGATACCAGTGCGGTCGAGACCTATACGGGGCGGGCCGAATCCCAGACGATCCAGGACTTCCTGCTCAACATCATCCCGGAAACCGTCGTGGATG
>CAIUGU010000005.1 GCA_903898785.1 uncultured Pseudomonadota bacterium
CCTTTGGGGGTCGCTCCGCGCCGGATCAGGGCATGGCTTACTGGAAGGACATTCGGACACCGAGGCGGAACGTGCGGCCGAACGTATCGTAAAGCGCCCGTGCCGTCTGCGGGTAGGCTCCCGTGTTGTTGCCGCCAGGGCCGTTGCCCACCAGCACCGGATCGCGGTTCGCGAGGTTCTTGATCGAGAAGAACGCTTCTGCCTGGGCCGGACCGACCATGAACGCATAGTTCGCCGAGAAATCCATGTAGAAGGCGCCGGCGATGTCGTTCTCGTTGATCGTGCGGTTCTGCACGGTGGACGTCGGGCAGTTGCTCACGCACTCGATGAAGCTGTTGTTGTACACGCCGGAGCTGAAGCCGCGTCCGGTCAGCGTCAACGTCACCGGCTCGATGTTGTAGGACGTGCTCAGCCGGTAGTTCCAGCTCGGGGTGGTCGTCGTGCCCGCATTCTCGTCCGGGAAGTCGACGCCGTTGTTGGTGATGTTGTCGATGTAGTGCGTGGCCAGGCCGCGGATCGTCATGTTGCCGGGGCCGACCGGCATCCGGTAGCTGGCTTCGATGTCGATGCCCTTGTTCGTCTGGCTGGCGAAGTTGATCGGGATGATGTTGATCCCGACGATGTCGCTGCCCGGTACGCCCACGCCGCCGGAGGCGAAGATCAGGTTGTTGCAGAGGTCCTGCTTGCCCTGCTCGTAGCACAGGTTGACGGTGTTCTGCGCATTGATCGTGCCCACCGCGTCCTCGATGTCGATGTCGAAGTAGTCGACCGAGAACGCCAGGCCGGGTGCGAACCGCGGGGTCAGTACGACGCCGAACCCGATGCTGTCCGCCACTTCCGGCGTCAGGCCCAGGTTGCCCGTGGTGTTCTCGGTGAACTGGTCGGCGCGAACCACGCCGCCGACGCCGTCCGGCACGTTGACGGAGTTCGTGCGGGCAGTGCCTGCCGCGAACAGTTCGCTGAGGTTGGGGGCGCGGATGTCGCGTGACCGCGTGACGCGGAACTTCACGTCGTCGAGGGGGGCATAGGTCAGGCCGGCCTTCCAGGTCTCGACGCTGCCGGACACGCTGTAGTCCGTGGCGCGGAAAGCACCGTTGAACTCGAGCGTGCTGACGATCGGAACGACGGTCTCGAAGAACGCTTCCTTCACCGAGTAGTCGCCTTTCGTGACCTTGTAGTTGCCGTACAGCCAGCCCGCTTCGTAGTACGGGTCGACCTGGCCGTCGATCTCTTCCTTGCGCCATTCGGCGCCCACGGCCAGCGAGACCGGGCCGGCCCAGATGTCGAAGGCGTTCGACGAACTCAACGTCAGTGCAGCCGCGTTCTGTGTCAGTTCCTGGTTGCGCAGGGGGTTGCTGGGAAAGATGTAGGCGAGGGCTTCGGGAGTGATGCCACCGATGCCGATGCGATTGATCGGGACGCAGCCCGGGGAGGCCCGCAGGCCCGCCGTCACGAGGTTCGGATTGCGGCAGACGATCTGGCCGCTCGAGTTGACGATGGCGTCCTGGGCCGCTGCCATGTTGGCATTGTTCCAGGTGTTGACCAGCATCTCGTCCGTCTTTGCGACGCCCATCTGGTAGTAGCTTTCCCACTTCCAGTCCTTGCCGAACATGCCGAAGTCGCCGTCGGCGCCGACCACGTAGCGGGTCACTGTCCGTTCGTTGTTCGAACCGGCCGGCAGGATGCCGGCATTCGATGTGCCCATCGTGAACGAGGCCAGGCCGAGCGTCTGCAGCTGGGTGCGCACCGAAGCCGGCAGGAACGCGTTGTCGGAGCGGATCGCGACGTTCGCCTGGTTGGGGGTCTGCTGGTAGTAGCTCAGCCCCTCGAAGGTGTTGTAGGACGCCTGCGCGAAGACGTTGACGTTGTCGGTCACGTCGAAGCTCACGCGGGTGAACAGGCCGCGGCGATCCTCGTCCCCGCTCAGCGAGTTGCTGCCCGAGTGGACCTGCTGGGTGTACTGCCAGTCGCCGCCGACCATCCATGGGCCGCTGACCTGGCCGAAGACGAGCTGGCCGGTTGCGGCCGTGCCGGTGGCCGGGTTGATCGTGCTGAAGTACGTCCCGCGCAGCGGTCCGGACGTGATCAGGCCGCCGGGGGTCTGCTGGCTCACGCCGATGCCGGCCGAGACGAGGCGGAACGGCTGGCCGTTGGTCGGAGTGTAGGCCGGATTGTCGATCTGGAAGAAGCCGCTGTTGTTCCAGTCACGATCGATCGACTGTACGCCGTCCTGCGTGAAGTACTCGCTGTTGAAGAGGATATGGCCGCGGCCGCCTGCGAACGGCGCACCGGCGGTCAGCGTGAACGTCTGCTGTGGCGCATCGCCGTAGGTCGTTACTCCATACTCGTAGTTCGACTTCACGCCGGTGTAGGTGCGGTCGAGGATCATGTTCACCACGCCACCGACGGCGTCGGAGCCGTAAGCCGCCGATGCGCCGCCCGTCACGATCTCTACACGCTGTACCAGTGCCTGCGGAAACGTGTTGACGTCGACGAGGCCCGTGGATGCGGAAGTGACCGAGCGCTGACCGTCGAGCAGCACGAGCGTGCGGTTCGAACCGAGCGAGCGCAGGTTCAACGCGGCGATGCCGGCCTGGCCGTTGCTCAGGCTGCCCGAGTTGGTCGTGGCAGTCTGGCTGCCGAGCACCGACGGCAGCTGCGTCACGAACTCCGTGATGCTGGCGACGGCGGCGGCCTGGATCTCCTCGACGCCGAGGACGCTGACAGGCGTGGGTGCGTCATAGCCGTCGCGGGCGATGCGGCTGCCGGTGACGACGATGGCATCGAGTTCGGTCGCGTCGGAGGCTTCTGCGGCGTCCTGTTCCTGGGAGGCGGCGGCTTCCTGCGCATGCACGATCCCGGCGGGCCACAGGGCCGCGGCTGCTGCGGCACTCAGGCAGGCCGCGATCGCGAGCCGCAGGTTCAGCGCTCGCGAGGGAGTCGCCGTCTCGATGCAGGACGTCGTGGCGGACTTTCGTGGGGTGGTCGGGTTCAGGGTTCGCATGGTCGCTCCTTAAAGTACGAATCGTAAGAGTGGGCATGGCCTTGCCTTGCAAAGGGCCGTCGCGCCGCTCCCGCTGTCCTGGTACCTGAGAGTTTCCGCATGGCTCGCCATGCTTGCCCCTTCGGTGTAGGCGCAGTGAGTGCGCCTAGCTCTTCAGTCGGCCTTGCAGATCCACAGTGCTTTTGCCTGAGAGTTCATGGGAGGTTGCTCCTTCGGCGGGACCCGTTGCGGCGTCCTCTCTCCTGTGAATCTGTTTTCAATGTTCCGGTCGGTTGTGGTCTGTCGCTATTCCCCAGCTGCAGTGATCTGGTGGTAGGAAAAGCATTTATCGTGCCACTGCGCGCAGATGCGCTGCACCGCTCTGGGTTTCGTCGTGGTGCACGTTTCGATGGCAGTCATCCCCGTAACTCGCGAGGCGCCAAAATGCCTTGAATGCCCGTGCGGAATCGTCGACGCCGCAGGACGCCCGCGATCAGTCGAGGCGGTACGCGCAGCGGCGCTTGCTCTGAAATGGAGCAGAAAGTCTGCTTCGCTTCGGTGCGATACGGTGCATGCACTGCGCGCATTCGCGCCACTGCATCGGGCGCGTTGATCGATGCATGAAGAGCGTGCTCCGGTTGGCAGCGATTTGCTTTGACAGTCGCGAAGCGTGCAGATAAGTTCGAGACGTGTTCGGGCAAGTGCGCAGGAGGTGATGCAAGCGAAGCGAAGCTTGGGAAGAGGAAGCTGCAGTGGCAAGCGAGAGAGATCTGGGCGCACGTCAAGTGGTCCGGGCGCCGAAGGGGATAAGGTCCTCCGAAACTCTCAGGCAAAAGAATCGCCGGCCACTCGAAACTCTGGAAAGCGGACGAAGCGGTTCGTCCCACCGAAGAAGCAAATCGGCCGCCCGGCCGATGAATCTTTCAGGTCTACGACAGAGGAGGGAACGAAAGTATTCGCACCCGCTCGGGGTGCGCCCTCGAAACTGTCGGAGGACCTATGGATTACGATCTCGTTGTTGTCGGGGCTGGCGTCACCGGAGTGGCCACAGCCTACTGGGCCCGTCGCGCAGGCCTCAAAGTCGCCGTCGTCGAACGGCAATCCGGTGCCGCACTTGAAACCAGCTTTGCGAATGGCGGGCAGGTTTCGGTCAGTCACGCGGAGCCGTGGGCCAACCCCGGCGCCCCCTTGAAGGTATTGAAGTGGCTGAGCGACCCGCAGGCGCCGCTGCTCTTCCGTCCGCGCCTCGACTACTGGCAGTGGCGCTGGATCGCGAAGTTCCTCGGCGAGTGCACGCCGGCGGCGGCCAAGCGCAATACGGTTCGCATCGTGCAGCTCGGTACGTACAGCCGCTCGGCGCTGCAGGCGATTCGCGCGCAGGAGCAACTGGAGTACAGCCAGCGACAGCTCGGCATCCTCCATTTCTATCGGGACCAGGCGGAGTACGACAGTGCGGTGCCGGTGGCGGCGCTGATGCGCGACTACGGCTGCGATCGCCGGGTGCTGAGCGCGGACGAGGTCCTCAAGCTCGAACCCGCATTCAAGGACTCCGTCAAGGACATCGTCGGCGCCACGTACACGCCGGCTGACGAGAGCGGCGACGCGAAGGTCTTCTCGCAGCAGCTGGCGAATGTCTGCGAGGCCAACGGCGTCGAGTTCCTGTGGAACACGGAGATCACCCGCATGCAGGCGTCTGCGGCAGGCGAGTCGGTGTCCTCCATCGACGTGATCAAGCAGGGCCGCCACGAGAAGCTGACCGCACGCCACTTCGCGGTGTGCCTCGGTTCGTACTCCGCGCCATTCCTGCGGCCCTACGGCATCAAGCTCGCCATCTATCCCGCCAAGGGCTACTCCGTGACGATCCCGACGAACGGCGTGCACACCTGCCCGGTCGTGAGCCTCACCGATGACGAGTACAAGCTGGTGTACTCGAACCTCGGTACGCATCTGCGCGTGGCGGGCACAGCGGAGCTGTCCGGCTACAGCCGCACGCTGAACTACGTCCGCTGCAAGGCAATCGTCGACAACGTGCGCAAGACGTTTCCCAATGCCGGCGATTTCGATGCGGCGCAGTTCTGGACGGGTTTGCGTCCGGCGACGCCGTCCAACGTGCCGTACATCGGCCAGAGCCGCTTCAGCAATCTCTGGCTGAATACCGGACACGGAACGCTCGGGTGGACGATGGCTGCGGGCAGCTGCTCGTGGATCAGATGACCGGCAGCGACGTCCCCGACTGGTGGGGTCGGCCGCGGTACCACTGAGGTCCCTCCATCATGAACAGAGCATCCAATCAGCGTGTACAGACGGCGAGGACGGCGGTCAGCCCGATGGCCGGCGCACCCGGTGGCACCATCCTGACACCCGGAGCCGTTGCGTTCGTCAATGCCCTGGCGCGGCGCTTCGGCAGCCGCGTGCAGCGGTTGCTCGCGAAGCGGGACGAGCGGCAGAAGCGCCTCGATGGCGGCGAGCTGCCGGGCTTCCTGCCGGATACGCGGGCCGTGCGTGAAAGCGAGTGGCGGGTGGCGCCGATCCCGGCGGACCTGCAGGACAGGCGGGTCGAAATCACGGGACCGCCGGAACGCAAGACCGTGATCAATGCCCTCAACAGCGGGGCGCGCGTCTACATGGCCGATTTCGAGGACTCGCTGTCGCCCACGTGGCTGAACGTCGTGCACGGGCAGTTCAACCTCTACGAGGCGGTCAGGCACACGATCCACCTCGAACTGCCGGGCAGGCACTACAGCCTCGATGAGAAGACAGCCGTGCTGGTCGTGCGTCCTCGGGGCTGGCATCTCACCGAGCGCCACTGGCTCGTCGAGGGGGTCGAGGCGCCGGCGGCGCTGGTCGACTTCGGGTTGTACCTGTTCCACAACCACGCCGAGCTGGCGCGGCGGGGGAGCGGCCCGTACTTCTACCTGCCGAAACTCGAGTCGCACCTGGAAGCGCGACTGTGGGCCGAGGTGTTTGCGTTTGCCGAAGCCTCGCTGCATCTGCAACAGGGGACGATCAAGGTCACGGTCCTGATCGAGACCATCCTGGCGGCCTTCGAGATGGAGGAGATCCTGTGGGAGCTGCGCCACTATGCCGTGGGGCTCAATTGCGGGCGCTGGGACTATTTCTTCAGCTTCATCAAGAAGTTCAACGCCCATCCCGAGGTCGTGCTGCCGGACCGTTCGCAGCTCACGATGGAGGCGCCGTTCATGAAGGCGTATTCGGCGCTGCTCATCAAGACGTGCCATCGCCGCGGCGCGCTGGCGATGGGGGGCATGGCCGCGCAGATTCCGGTCAAGGACGACGAGGCGGCCAACCAGCTGGCGTTTGACAAGGTGCGGGCGGACAAGCAGCGGGAGGCGTCGAGCGGCCATGACGGGACCTGGGTGGCGCATCCCGGCCTCGTGCCGGTGGCGTACGAGGCGTTCGACCGGCTGATGCCGCAACCGAACAACCTGCACGTGGACCGGGCCGATGTGGCGGTGACCGACATCGACCTGCTGCGGGTGCCTGAAGGGTCGATCACGGACGCGGGGCTGCGCAACAACATCAGCGTGGCGGTCCAGTATCTCGCGGCGTGGTTGGGCGGCAACGGCTGCGTGCCGCTCAATGGCCTGATGGAAGACGCGGCGACCGCGGAGATCTGCAGGGCGCAGCTCTCCAACTGGATCCGGCACCGGAAGCCGCTCGCGGACGGGCGGGCCATCACGTTGCTGCTGGTGAAGGAGGGCCTGCAGGCGGAGTACGAACGGCTCGCGGCCACGCCCCTTGGGCCCGGGCTGCAGGCGAAGCACCTCACGCGGGCAGTGGAGCTGCTGTGGGAGCTGCTGATCGCGAAGGATATGCCGCCTTTCCTGACGTCGCGCGCGTACCCGGTGCTGCTGGGACGCGCGTAGCTTGAACCGGGGCGACCCGGCGTTCGGCCGGGTCGCCCTCGTCAAGGCGGGTGGTTACCTCGCGGCGGGCACGCCAGGATAGGGAATGCCGAGCTGCTCCAGATACGATCCGTACTTCTTCGGGTCGTAATAGAACTTCGTCATCTGCGGCCGCAGCCTTTCCATCGTCTGCCGGTTGAGATGGGTGGCCGGCGTATCGGTGGCGGACAGCACCGGATCGTAGCGGGCGTCCTTCAGCTGCACGGTGTTGAAGTACTCCTTGGCCTCCGCAACGAGGCGCGGCGTCGTCATCAGGTCCAGCACCGTCATCGCGACCGCCTTGGCCCCGGCGACCGCCCCCTTGTGTGCGATGGGTGTCGCCATCGCAATGGCCGACGTGACGTTGTGGCCGATCGCATTCGGGATGTTGGACGGATAGCGGACCGTGATGGTGGGTACGGCCCACATGACGTCGCCGATGTCATCGGAGGCGCCGCCGGTGTTCGGGCCGCGACCTTCGGGAGTCGACAGCGGGGCGACTGCGCTCGCGAGCGGAGCAACCCTGAGGTTGTTTGCCTGCTGGACCGCGTTCGCAAAGGCCTGGTCGGCGGCGCTCCATTGCGGCATGCCGACGGCCTTCATGTTGGCGTAGGCGGCTTCGGCAAGCGGCTTGTTGCCGTGCTGGGGAGCGGCATAGCCGAGCAGGCGCCGCGTCACGGTGGTACCCGTCGCCATCGCGGCGGCCTCCGAGATCGTATTGCCGATCTCGTAGAGGTTGCGGATGGATGCGAAGTCCTGGTCGCGGAAGTAGTACCAGACCGACGCGGTGCCGGGCACGACGTTGGGCTGGTCGCCGCCGTTGCTGATGATGTAGTGCGAGCGCTGCGAGATCGGCAGGTGCTCTCGCCGGAAGTTCCATGCGACGTTCATGATCTCCACGGCGTCGAGGGCGCTCCGGCCCGCCCATGGCGCGGCGGCGGCATGCGACGTCTTGCCGTTGAAGGTGTATTCGACCGACACCATGCCCGTGCTGGGAGCGGCGCCCCAGCTTGTGCTGAAGTCCTGGCTGACGTGGGCAAAGATCGAGGCGTCAACGCCCTTGAAGAGGCCTTCGCGCACGTAGAACGCCTTGGTGGCGAGCAGTTCCTCGGCAATGCCCGGCCACAGCAGCAGGCGGCCCTTGATGCCGTTCTTCTCCATCACTTCCTTCGTGGAGAGGGCGGCTGCAATCATCAGTGGCATGCCGGAGTTGTGGCCTTCGCCATGGCCGGGCGCGCCTTCGACCTGCGGTTTGAGGGCAGGCGAACCGGGCACCTGCGACAGGCCGAGCAACGCATCGACATCGCTGCCGAGCGCGATCAGCGGGCCGTCGCTGCCCCACGTGGCAGTCCATGCCGTCGGGATGCCGGCGACGCCGCGTTTGATCACGAAGCCGTTCTTCTCGAGGATGCCGGTGAGGTACTCCGCCGTGCGGTATTCCTGGAACCCGGGCTCCGCAAAGCTGTAAAGCGAATCCACCATCTCCTGCACGAGCTTGGCGCGCTTGTCGATGCCGGCAGCGACCGAGGCCTTGAGTTCAGGGGAGGCCTGCGCGTGGACAGGTGACGCCGGCAGTTGCAGCGATGCGATGCCAAGCAGGGTCAGCAGGATTCCGCTACTCGTCTTGCCTTGGAAACCAGTCATGGTGTGCACCCCTCTGTAGCGACTGTTCGTGGAAATCGAATTCAGGCCGTAGATGCCAACGTTCACTGCGCGATGGCCAGTCGCATGACCTGTCCCGCATCGCTGCT
Organism: uncultured Pseudomonadota bacterium; assembly: GCA_903898785.1. GTDB lineage: Bacteria > Pseudomonadota > Gammaproteobacteria > Steroidobacterales > Steroidobacteraceae > CAIUGU01. The sequence goes on from CAIUGU010000005.1 coordinate 8,640, forward strand.
CGAGTCCAGCGACCAGACGGCGTCGATCAGTGCGGCCGCGTCGCAGCCCGACTTGCCGAATGCCGCGAGGTCGCGCAGCTTCG
>CAIUGU010000006.1 GCA_903898785.1 uncultured Pseudomonadota bacterium
AGAAGCTGATCTCGATCGTCACCCCGTGCTTCAACGAGGAAGACAACGTCGAAATCTGCTACGCGACAGTGCGCGACATCTTCGCCCGCGAGCTGCCCGAGTACGACTACGAGCACATCTTTTGCGACAACGCGTCAACCGACGCGACCGCCGCCATCCTGCTGCGGCTTGCCGTTGACGACAAACGCATCAAGGTGATCCTGAACGCGCGCAACTTTGGACCCTTCGCGTCCCTTTTCAACGGCGTGATGGCGTCGCGCGGAGATGCCACGGTGTGCTTCCTGCCCGCGGACCTCCAGGACCCCCCCGAACTCATCCCTACGTTCGTGCGCGAGTGGGAACGGGGAACGGAGGTTGTCTACGGCATCCGTGCCAACCGTCACGAGGGCTTCGTGCTCGGCCGCGTCCGTCGCGCCTACTACGAGTTGGTGCGGCGCTGGTCTCAGATCGATGTCAAGATCAACGTCGGGGAGTTTCAGCTAGTCGACCGCAAGGTCATCCAGGCCCTGCGCGGCTTCGACGACTACTACCCCTATTTGCGCGGCATGATCGCGGCCTGCGGGTTCCGCTCGAAGGGTTTCGAGCACGTCTGGCGAGAGCGTAAGCGAGGCCGTTCCAAGGCCAACTTCATTGCCCTGATCGACCAGGGCATGAACGGGCTGATCTCGCTTTCGCGCGTCCCGATCCGGCTGACGCTGTTGATTGGATTCGTGGTCGCTGCACTCAGCGCCGTGACCGCGGTCGCGCTACTGATCTACAGCCTGATCTTCTTCAGGCAGTTCGCGCCGCCAGGCATCCCGATGCTGACGGTTGCGCTGTTCTTCTTCTCCGGGATTCAGCTCTTCTTCCTGGGGGTAATCGGCGAATACGTCGCCGCGATTCACTTCCAGGTACGCAAGCGCCCGCTCGTCGTCGAGCGCTCGCGCGTCAACTTCGACTCATACCCCGACTGATACCGCCGGGCGGGCCAACTCGACCCGCGCCTTTTCGATAACCCCGAGCACGTAATCGATCATTTCGGGCGTGATGCCCGGATAGACGCCGAGCCAGAAGGCGTTCTTCATCACGTAGTCGCTGTTGGGCAGATCGCCGATCTTGCGGTAGCGCAGATCGCGGAACGCGGGCTGACGCACCAGATTGCCGGCGAATAGCTCACGGGTGCCGATGCGGCGCGCCTCCAGGTAGCGCACCAACTGGTGCCGATTGAACGGCGCCGAGGGCCGGACAGCGAGTGGGAAGCCGAACCAGCTCGGCTTGGAGTTGGGCGTGGGCTCCGGCAGCACGAACAGGTCCTCGTGCTTCTTCATGCCCTCGTGCAGCAGGGCGAAGTTGCGGCGACGCGCCTCGATGAAGCCCTCGAGATGGCCAAGCTGGGCCACACCGACCGCCGCCTGCATGTCAGTGAGCTTCAGGTTGTAGCCGAGCTGGGAATAAACGTACTTGTGGTCATAGCCGTGCGGCAGGTCGCCAAACTGCTGGTCGAAGCGCTTGCCGCAGGTGTTTTCCTTTCCGGGGTCGCAATAGCAGTCGCGCCCCCAGTCGCGAATCGATTCGGCGATGCGCTTGAACTTGGACCGGCTGGTGAGAACGCAGCCCCCCTCGCCCATGGTGATGTGATGGGCCGGGTAAAAGCTCGTGGTCGCCAGGTCACCGAAGGTACCGACGCTCTTGCCGCCGTACTCACTGCCGACCGCATCACAGCAATCCTCGATGAGATACAGCTGGTGACGCTTCACGAACTCGGTGACAACCCCGAGGTCGTAGGGGTTGCCCAGCGTGTGCGCGATGACGACCGCGCGCGTGCGTTCGCTGTACGCTTCCTCGAGAGCCGTGACGTCGATGTTGTAGGTTCCCAGCTGAACGTCAACGAACACCGGCACCAGCCCGTTCTGGATGATCGGACTGACCGTCGTCGGGAAGCCGGCTGCCACCGTGATGACCTCGTCGCCGGGGCGCAGACGGCGGTCGGCGAGCAACGGGGAGCACAAGGACGACACCGCGACCAGGTTGGCCGACGACCCCGAGTTGACGAGCATCGCGTAGCGATTGCCCATCCGGCTGGCGAACGCCTTCTCGAACGCTGTAGCAAAGCGACCCGTCGTCAGCCAGAACTCGAGACCGGAGTCCACCAGCGAGCGCAAGTCGCTCGCATCGTAGACCCGTCCCGATACCGGCACCGGTGACTCACCCGGGATGAACGCACGCGGCGCGTGCACCTCGGCGTGGTACTCGGACACCAAATCGAGAATCTGAGTTCGCAGCGCCGAACCCCTGGATTCCTCATCCATCAGCTTTCCTTCCCCGACACGGCGGGCTCGACGGTCACGCGCTTCTGATACTGAGCGATCTGCGCGCGGGTCATCTCGCGCGCGTCGCCCCCGCGCGCGCAATCCCTGTACCAATCGACGGTGAGCCCGATGCTCTCCTCGATATCCAGGCGCTGGCGCCACCCGAGGCGACGCATTGCCTTGGCCGGATCCAGTACGAGGATGCCCGCCTCATGGGGGTGGGTACCTGTGTCGGACTGCCATTTTGCGGGCCCGCCCCAGCGGCGGACTATGCGGTAAGCGACGTCCGCGACAGTGTACACGTCCTCGGGCAACGGGCCAAAATTCCAGCTCTGTCCGACGTCGCGCTCGCCTCGCAGCAGCCGTTCCGCGACGGTGATGTACCCCTGCAACGGGTCCAGCACATGCTGCCAGGGGCGCACCGCCCGCGGTGACCGGATCATCGCCGGTCGTCCGTCCGCGATCGCCGCGATAATGTCCGGCACCAAACGGTCCAGGGCCCAATCACCTCCGCCGATTACATTGCCAGCGCGGACCGAGGCAAGAAGCGGCGCGTCGGCACCCGAGAAGAAGGACGCTCGGTAGGAAGCGCACACGAGTTCGGACGAGGCCTTGCTGGCGCTGTACGGGTCGTTGCCGCCCAGAGGGTCTTCCTCGACGTACCCCTTACGGGTTTCGCGATTCAGGTAGACCTTGTCGGTGGTGACGGCGACTACGGCGCGAACCGTCGGGCACGTGCGGACCGCCTCAAGCACGTGCACGGTGCCCATCACGTTGGTGCCAAAGGTCCCAACTGGGTCGGCATACGATGCGCGGACCAGCGGCTGCGCCGCCATGTGGATGACGACGTCCGGCCGCGCCCGCACCATTGCCTCGCGCACCGCAAGCAGGTCGCGCACGTCGCCGAACGTCTCGGCGAACTCCCCACGCAAACGCGCGGCTTCGTACAGGGAGCGCGGCAACGGCGGCAGGCTGTAGCCAGTCACCTCGGCTCCGAGCTCAGCAAGCCAGAGGCTGAGCCAGCTGCCCTTGAAGCCCGTATGCCCCGTAAGAAAGACCCGCGTGCCTTCCCAGACGGCCATACCGCTCAACGAGCCCATACGCGCCACGGCGGACTCGGCCGGGCCCAGAGATCCTCGAGCACCTTCTTGTCGCGCTGCGTGTCCATGCAGTGCCAGAACCCGTCGTGGCAATACGCCGACAGCTGTTGCCTGCGGGTCAGCGCCGCCATGGGCTCGCGCTCCCAGATCGAGGTTTCGTCGGCAATCTCGTCCAGAACGCGCGGCGACAGAACGAAGAAGCCGCCGTTGATCCAGCCTCCGTCGCCGATCGGCTTCTCCTCGAAATCGTCCACCGCGGTGCCGGCGACGCGAATGGCTCCGAATCGTCCCATCGGGCGCACGGCGGTCACGGTGGCCAGCCTGCCGTTGCGGCGGTGAAAGGCGATGAGCTCGGCAATGTTCAGGTCGGTGACCGCATCACCGTAGGTCATACAGAAATGTTCATCGCCATCGAGGTAGCTGCCGATATGCTTGATGCGACCGCCGGTCTGCGTGTCCGCCCCGGTCTCGACCAGGGTCACGCGCCAGGATTCTTCCGGACGACGGTGGAACTGCACGCTGTTGTTGGAAAGATCTACGGTGATATCGGCGGAGTGCTCGAAGTAATCGAGGAAATACCGCTTGATCATGCTGCCCTTGTAGCCAAGGCAGATGATGAAATCATTCAGACCATACGACGCGTAGATCTTCATGATGTGCCATAGGATCGGCCGCTCGCCGATCTCTACCAGGGGCTTGGGCTTGAGTTGGGTTTCCTCCGACAACCGGCTTCCCAAGCCACCGGCCAGAATCACTACCTTCATTCGACGCGTTGCCCCTGCCCTGTGCGCTGGCCTGCCGGTCCGCGCGGGCCCCGTCCGATCAACGCGAATCCGGCGCACCGTATGAAAGAATCTCGCTGGCGTCCACAGCATCTACCCAGGCTAGGGGCACGAAAGCCGCGGATCGCGGGGAAACAGCGGCGCACCGGCCTCGTCCGTCACCGCGACGACCGCCCCCCGCAGGTACATGCCGTCGTGCACGCGATAGAGGACCTCAGCGGGCCGGAAGGTGATGGAGAGTCGGCCCTGGCGGCCCGCCGGGATGGCGAGCCGCGCTTCGCCGGCGGCCTCATCGAAGGAGGCGACGTTGCCGGCGTCGATGCCCCACACGATGCCGTTGCCGCCACGGAGGGCCAGTTCGCAGATCCAGACGTCCACTACGTGGCGTGCATATGTCGCATCCCAGTTGACCCGGGACGGAAATACCCACACTCCTTTGACTGGAACCCCGGCCTGCGCCTGGGCTCGAAACGACCCGATCAGGGGGACGAGGAAGCGATCGGACGACGCAAACACGAGGTCGTTCGGTTCGATCCGCGGCGCTACAGTGCGCAGGACGGTGTCATGATCGAAACGCGGCTCCGCCAGAATGGCGTTCTTGAGGAGGTGGGCCGCGGGCACATAGGCAGTAGTAAGCAATCCCGCTGCAACCAAAAGCGCTTCCGCCCAATCCGCCCGCATCGTCGACTTCCCGCCCAACCGCTGTCTGCTCGGGCAGCATAACCCTTCACGAGTTTCAAAGGAGTGCGATTGCAGGACGTGGGACAATCCGCTTCCGGGCCGGCCTCCACCGGACGGAGGGGCGCCCTGACGCGACCCTTGGCGGCCGCGATTGCCGTCGCCGTGCTCGTGCGCTCGGCAGTGTTCCTTGTCACGATGCGCTGGCCGGTCGCTAACGAGCGCGGCGTTCCTGTCGCACCCGGTCTGCCGCAGGGGTATTTCGACTACGACTTCTACGTTCAGTGGCTCGGTCGATTTTCTGAATCCTGGCCGACGGTCGTCCTCGACTTCGTTCGCTTCTACCAGGATCCGTTCCACGTCGTGATCCAGGTACCGGGGCCCCTGTTCCCGGCCCTGCTCGGCCTGACCGGGTTCGCCACCGGTTTCTTTTGGCCGCTCCTCGCCATCTATCTGGTGCTGAGCATCGTGACCGCCGCCGCCTGGCTGTGGTGGCTCTCTTCGCACGGCGTTGGCGGACCCTGGCTGATCGCCTTTGCGCTCATTCCCAACCCGATCTGGTTCATCCTCGCCGTCAGCACCGACCTTTTGTTCGCCGCCGAATTCGCGATGTTCTTCCTCGCCTATTCGGGCCGCCCCAACGCACGCAACACGACCATCTGGATGTCGGCCCTGGCGCTGATGGTTCTGACGCGTCCGAACGGCTTCACGGTGGTGCTGTTCGTTGTCGCCCATCTGGGCTGGTCGGTGGTCCGCCACCGCAGGCGGCTCTCGCCGGGCCGCACGGCGGCATTCCTCACACTCCTTGCCTTGTCGGGCCTCTACGTCTTTCCTTACGCGATGGCGGAGTTCGCCAAGCAGAGTTCCGACCTTCCGTATTTCGGGCGGACGGCGGGCGAGTACCTGGCGGGGCTGTGGCCCGGCCTGCCCGGCTTGCTGAACCTGGGGACTTCCTGGCTGGCCTTGGTTGCGGCGAAGTGCCTGTACTTTGTTGGCCTGCGTCCATCCTACGGCGTCACCGAATGGCCTTTCGTTGTCGCGCGGGGAGCGGCCGGCATCGTCCTGCTACCCGGACTTATCACCATTTGGTTTCTTGCGCCGGCATGGCAACGCGCGCTGTTGGCGACCTACTGTGCCCCGGTGTTTCTTGGACCGACCCAGGACAGGTACTGTCTTCCTGTCTATCCGATCCTCTTCCTGTATGGGGTGCAGTCTTATCGTTGGGCGTGGGCCGCGCTGGGCCGACACGTTCCCCGTCGAGTTGAACCCGCAAGCTAGGTCAGGCCGGCACACTTATGAACAGTCACGCCTTCAATCCAACCATTCTGCGTGAGTACGACATTCGCGGCGTCGTCGGTCACACTCTGACCATGGACGATGCCCGGGCCCTGGGCAGGGCATTCGGAACCGTCGCGGCACGGAGATCCGGAAAGAAGGGGCCGACGATCAGTGTCGGCTACGACGGGCGTGTCAGTTCTCCGGGCCTAGAGGCGGCACTGGTGGATGGGTTGATGAGCACCGGCGCCAAGGTGCTGCGCGTCGGGCTCGGCCCCACGCCGCTGATGTACTTCTCCGTCTTCCACCTGAAATCCGACGCCGGCATCATGGTCACCGGGTCGCACAATCCGGGCGACCAGAACGGCTTCAAGCTCATGCTCGGCCGCCTGGCATTTTACGGCCCGGACATCACTGCGCTGGGCGAGCTGGCTGCGAAAGGAGACTTCGTCCGCGGCCAAGGCTCGGTCGAGGATCGCAATGTTGGCGCGGACTATGTCGCCGAGCTCGTGCGCGCCTACCGTGCGCCCGCCGGCAAGTCGCTGAAGGTGACTTGGGATCCCGGCAACGGCGCCGCCGGCGAATTCCTCGCCAAAGTTGCCGCACAGCTGCCGGGACAACACCAGGTCATCAACCAGACGGTGGACGGCACGTTCCCCTCCCACCACCCAGACCCAAGCGAAGAAAAGAACCTGAAGCAGCTTCAAGACGCCGTGCGCAAAGAGCATTGCGACGTCGGGCTTGCCTTCGATGGCGACGGCGATCGCCTGGGCGTGGTTGACGCCAATGGCCGCACCATCCCCGCCGACATGATGCTGGCCTTGCTGGCGCGCGAGGTCCTGAAGGACCGGCCCGGCGCCACCATCATTGCCGACGTGAAATCCAGCCAGGTGCTGTACGACGAGATCGCGCGCCTGGGTGGCAAGCCGCTGATGTGGAAGACCGGCCATGCCCACATCAAGACCAAGCTGGCCGAGGAGAAATCCCCGCTGGCAGGCGAGCTGTCCGGTCACTTGTTCTTCGCCGACCGCTACTACGGGTTCGACGACGCCCTCTATGCTGGGGTGCGCGTCCTCTCGATGGTGGCGTCGTCAGGCCAGTCGCTCAGTGCGATGGCCGCATCGCTGCCGGCGGCAGTGAACACGCCCGAGATTCGAGTTGCGTGCCCTGACGACCAGAAGTTTCGCATCGTGCAAGAGCTGCGCGAACGGATGCGCAAACAAGGGGCAAAGGTTTCTGAGTTGGACGGGCTGCGCGTCAGCCTGCCGACAGGGTGGTGGCTGCTTCGCGCGTCGAATACGCAGCCGGCATTGGTGGCCAGAATCGAAGCGGTCAACGCCGCCGAACTGGAACGGCTCCGCTCGTCATTGGACAACGAACTGAAGTCCATGGGCGTGACGCTGACGGAACACCACCACTAGGACGGCACCTAGCGCCGGCGCGCACCGCAGGCGCGCTTGACGAGAGCGCCCTTTAGGCCCCGCCTGCGGCGCGCGCGCGCGCGCCGCCGATCGAGAGATTGGCGCGCACGTACGAGGTAACCACGTCGATCGACGCCTCGATATCCAGGGCGCCCGTGTCGATCGTCAACTCCGGGTTCTCCGGCGCCTCGTACGGTGCCGAGATGCCGGTGAAGTCGGCGATCTCGCCGGCGCGCGCCCGGCGATACAGGCCCTTGGGGTCGCGCTTCTCGCACGTCGCCAGGTCTGCCTTGACGTAGACCTCGTGGAAGTTCTCGCCAGTGGCACGGCGGGCGCGCTCGCGATCCGAGCGGTACGGCGAGATGAACGCGGTGATGACGACCAGGCCGGCGTGGCTCATCAGGGCTGCCACCTCGCCGACGCGACGGATGTTCTCGGCCCGCTCTTCGGGCGAGAAGCCGAGGTCGGCGTTCAGCCCGTGGCGCATGTTGTCGCCGTCGAGGACATAGACCTGGTAGCCGAGGTTGAAGAGGCGGCGCTCGACGGCAACCGACAAGGTCGACTTGCCGGAGCCGGACAGGCCGGTGAGCCAGATCACGCCGCCGTTGTGGCCATTGCGCCGCGCGCGTGCGTCCACCGACACCGAATGCTCGACGCGGGTGATGTTGCTGGCACGCACGGTGATGAGCTGCCTCTGGTCGGCGTAGCCTTCCATCGACACGATGCCGCCGCCGACGATGTCGTATCCGTCCACCAATACGAAGCGGCCGGTCAGCGGCGAACTTGCGAACTCGTCGAGCGCCAGCATGCGGTCGCCTTGCAGGATGACTTCGGCCACGGCCGAATGCGGGACTTCTGTCGCCGCTGCCGTAGACAGGTCGCCGGTGTCGATGACGCGCTCGATCGCCTGCACGCGCACGTTGGCTTCCGCGGTCGCAAGCTTGAGCTTGTAGCGTGCGCCAGGGGTCATGGGCTTCTTACCAAGCCAGAACAGCCGCGCGCGAAACACGTCTGTCTCCACGGGCGGGCTCTGCTCGTGGCTCACGATTTCGCCGCGCTCGACGAAGATCTGCTCGTCCATCGTAAACCCGACCGACTGGCCGGCGCCGGCCTGAGTTGGCTGCGGCGCGGCCCAAGCTTCGATGGACTTCACCCGCACGGTCTTGTTTGACGGCGAGAAGACGATGCGGTCGCCCACCTTCAGCGTGCCGCTCTCGATGCGGCCGGCAATGATACGACGGTCGTCGAACTTGTAGACGTCCTGCACCGGCATGCGCAGCGGCAGGTGCGTCGGCAGAGTCACGACGTTGAAGCGCTCCAGCGCCTCGAGCACGTGCGGGCCCTTGTACCAGGGCATCTTGTCGCTGTGCGCTACGATGCCCTGCCCGTCGCGCGCGGCGATCGGGATGATGTAGGTGGGCGTCACGCCGATGCCCGCGAGGTAGGCTCGGTATTCCTTCTCGATGGCAGCGAAGCGCGCTTCGCCGTAACCGACGAGGTCCATCTTGTTCACGGCGACCGCCACTTGGCGCACGCCGAGCAGGTGCAGAAGGTATCCGTGCCGGCGCGACTGCTCCTTCACGCCTTCGTCTGCGTCGATGACCAGCAGCGCCGCATCCGATGCGGCCGCGCCGGTGATCATGTTCTTCAGGAACTCTTTGTGGCCGGGCGCATCGATGATGACGTAGTCGCGCTTCGCGGTCTTGAACCAGATCTGCGACGTGTCGATGGTGATGCCCTGGTCGCGCTCCGCTTGCAGCGCGTCCATGAGGAACGCCCACTCGAAGGGCATGCCGCGTCGCTCCGACATAGCGCGGATGGCTTCAACCTTGCCCTGGGGCAGGCTGCCGGTGTCGTGCAGCAAGCGGCCGACGAGGGTCGATTTCCCGTGGTCGACGTGTCCGACGACGGCGACGCGCAGGCTTTCGCGAGAGGATGCGGCAGGCGCGGACATTCTAGAGATACCCGTCGGCGCGCAGGCGCTCGAAGGCGTCCTCCGCTTCGTGATCCATTGCCCGGCCGGCGCGTTCGGCCACCTTGGTCGTCAACAACTCCTGGATGATCTCGGGGATGCTACTCGCCTTCGAGTCCACCGGACTGGTGATGTCCTTGTCACCGAGCGAGCGGTAACGCTTGCCGTTCTTCGAGAAGTAGAGCGGGATCGTCGGAATCTTCTCGCGCTCCGTGTAGCGCCAGATGTCGACTTCGGTCCAATGCAGCAGAGGATGGACGCGGATGTGCGTGCCCGGCGGGAAGTCCGTGTTGAACTGGCCCCAGAATTCGGGCGGCTGATCGCGCACGTC
>CAIUGU010000007.1 GCA_903898785.1 uncultured Pseudomonadota bacterium
ATTGTCTCGCCGGAACAATTCTATACGGCCCAAGGCATCGTACGGGCGCGAGCGAGGCGGTATAGCGATGAGGAACTGCTCACGCGCCTCAAGTCTCTTTATGCAGGGCGCGGCTATCTATCGGGCATCCTGATCGACGAAACGGAGGGGATGGCCTCGTCGAGCGTCTACAGCCATCGCTTCGGCAGCCTGGTACGCGCGTACACGCTTGTGGGTTTTACGCCGGACCGGGATTACGGCTATCTCGAGATCAATCGCCTGCTGCGCCGTCTGCACCCCGAGATCGTGCAGAGGACCGAAGCAGAGATCGTCTCCCTGGGCGGGCATGTCGAGCGCGACCCGGGGAATGACCTGCTGCGGATTAACGACGAGTGGACGGTCTCCATCGTCCTTGCGCGCTGCCGCGAGACCGCGGCCGGCGGCGGCAACTGGAAGCTGCGGCTAGACACCAGCCTTTGCCCCGACATCACGGTGGCGGTGAGGCTGGACCGTGAGAACAAGTCGGCGCTGGATTACTACCTGCTGCCCTGGATCGACCTTGGGTCCGGCCGTCTAAGCCTCAGCGAGAGCAACGGGTCGATCCTGGACGGCTACCGGTTCGACGGGCTGGAAACGCTGTATCACATGGCCGAGCGGGCGAGCGTGCGGAGGGCTGCATGAACGAGGAACGTTCCATCCGCGAAATTCCGCTCGACCGGATCGAGATCCTGAACCCGCGCGAGCGCAACCAGAAAGTCTTCCAGGAGATGGTCGCGTCGATCCTGGCGCTTGGGCTCAAGAAGCCGATCACGGTCACGCCGCGCAGCGAGGGCGGGGAGGAACGATACGTGCTGGTGTGCGGGCAGGGCCGTGTCGAGGCATTTCAGGTGCTCGGGCAAAAGACGATACCGGCGCTGGTGGTGGACGCCAGCGACGAGGACGCCTTCGTGATGAGCCTGGTCGAGAACATCGCCCGACGCAATCCGCGGCCAGGGGAGTTGCTGCAGACGATCCGGCACCTCGAGCAACGGGGCTACGACTTGCCGACGATCGCGCGCAAGACGGCGCTGGAACAGACATGGGTTCGCGGCATCCTGCAGTTGCTTGCCAAGGGCGAGGACCGGCTGATTACCGCCGTGGAAGCAGGGCGCATTCCGCTGGCGACCGCGATCGCGATCGTGAAGGCGGGGGACGACGACGCGAGGCTGCAGGAGATTTTCCAGGGTGCCTACGAGAGCGGGGCGCTGCGCGGCAAGAAACTGCTGACGGCCCGGCGGCTGGTCGAGAAACGCCGGCACCTCGGCAAGACCTACGAGCATCGTGGTGGGGCACCGTCCCGGAAACTGTCGTCGACGGCGCTGGTGCGCGCCTACAACCAGGAGGTGGAACGCCAGAAGCTGGTGATCCGCAAGGCCGATCTGGTACAGCACCGCCTGGCTTTCGTTGCTGCCGCCCTGTCCAACATGCTGTCGGACGAGAATTTCGTGAACCTGCTGCGCGCCGAGGGCCTCGACACGCTGCCCAGGCAACTGGATGAACGGATCCGGGGAGCGGGATCATGAGCGCGCTGCCGGCGGCCTTCGACGCGACGCCCCTGGAACTGGCGCTCGACCGGCTGCTGCCGTCGCGGCCCTTGCCAAAGGACCTGACGGCGACGCGCAAGTACGAACAGATCAAGGCGTCGATGCAGGAAATCGGGCTGATCGAGCCACTGTCGGTGACGGCGGCCGATCGCAGGAGTGGGCTTCACATGGTCCTGGACGGTCACCTTCGCCTGCATGCGGCTCGGGAACTGGGTTACGATAAGATCGCGTGCCTTTGCGCGCGTGATGACGAGGGCTTTACCTACAACAAGCGGGTTAACCGGCTGGCGACGGTGCAGGAGCATTACATGCTACTGCGGGCGCTGGAGCGTGGCGTGTCCGAGGACCGCCTGGCCCGCGCGCTGGCCCTGAACATCGAGTCTATCCGGCGCAAGCGCGACCTCCTGGAAGGCATTTGCCCGGAAGTCGTGGAGATCCTCAAGGGTCAGCATTTTGCCATCGACGTGATGCGCCACC
>CAIUGU010000008.1 GCA_903898785.1 uncultured Pseudomonadota bacterium
CCGACTGCTGTCGAAGCTTGCCGACGGGCATTTCCGTGTCGAGATGGACCAGGGCACACACGTCGACGTGAAAATCACGGTCGATCGCGCCAAGCGAACGGCGAAAGTGGATTTCTCCGATACGAGCCCGCAACAGCTCAACAACTTCAACGCCCCCGAGCCAGTCACGCGCGCAGCCACATTATACGTGTTCCGCGTAATGGTCGACGAGCCGATCCCGATGAATGCGGGCTGCCTCAAGCCGATCGAGATCGTGCTACCGGACGGCTGCATGCTGAAGCCTCAGTATCCGGCCGCCGTCGTCGCCGGCAACGTCGAGACCAGCCAGATCGTCACCAATTGCCTGTTCGGGGCGATGGGGGCGATGGGGGCGAGCCAGGGGACCATGAACAACCTGACCTTCGGCAATGCCAAGTACCAGTACTACGAGACGATCTGCTCAGGCAGTCCGGCAGGTCCGGGGTTCGACGGCACGGCCGGAGTTCATGTTCACATGACCAACACCCGGCTCACCGACCCTGAAATTCTGGAGCTGCGCTACCCCGTGCTGCTGGAGGAGTTCTCGATCCGGCGCGGCTCAGGCGGTCGAGGCAAATGGTCGGCCGGCGACGGCACGCTGCGCCGCATCCGCTTCCTCGAAAAGATGGACTGCGCCATCCTGTCGAGCTTCCGCAAGGTGGTGCCCTACGGCATGGAGGGCGGCAGCCCCGGCGAATGCGGCGCCAATCTGGTGCGCCGCAACGACAGACGCATGGAAACCCTCGACGGCTGCGACCAGACCGTGCTCGACGCGGGCGAGGCGGTGATCATCAAAACCCCGACGGGCGGAGGCTGGGGGCGGGCTTAGCGCCTCCTGGGGCCTCCCCTCCCCGTCGAGGTGAGGGCAGGAGAGGAGAAGCGTAGCGGCTCGCAGAGGAGGCATGCCTACTCCGCCGCCTCCTTGGCCAGGAACCCGCCCGACTGCCTGGCCCACAGCTCCGCGTACAAGCCGCCGCGCGCCAGCAATTCCTCGTGCGTGCCGTCCTCGACGACCCGGCCCTGATCCATGATCACGAGGCGGTCCATCGCCGCGATGGTCGAGAGGCGGTGAGCGATGGCGACCACGGTCTTGCCCTGCATCAGCGTGTAGAGCTGCTCCTGGATCGCAGCCTCCACCTCGCTGTCGAGCGCGCTCGTCGCCTCGTCGAGGATCAGGATCGGCGCGTCCTTCAACTGTACCCGCGCGATGGCGATGCGCTGGCGCTGGCCGCCGGACAGCTTGACGCCGCGCTCGCCGACATGGGCCTGATAGCCCTTGCGGCCCTTGCCGTCCTCGAGCCCGAGAATGAACTCATGTGCATGCGCGCGTTTTGCCGCCGCGATCGCCGCCGCCTCGCCCGCGTCGGGGCGGCCATACAGGATGTTGTCCATCACCGAACGGTGCAGCAGCGAGGTGTCCTGCGTGACCATGCCGATCTGCGCACGCAAGCTGTCCTGCGTCACGTCGGCGATGTTCTGGCCATCGATGAGGATGCGCCCCGACTCCAGGTCGTAAAAGCGCAGCAGCACGCTGACCAGCG
>CAIUGU010000009.1 GCA_903898785.1 uncultured Pseudomonadota bacterium
ATACACCATCGTCGGAAAAAGCGCACGGGCGGGCATGGCGGAAGAATACCCGAGACGACTGCGGCAGTTGGCGGGCGGGCGCCTTGCGGGTTTGCACGGATCCGCCGACGCGCTACAGTGACGGCAGGGGGGGTACGAACGGCCAGGGAATGGGAGGACGGAACATGGTCGGAGTCGCCGCACCGATTCACTTTCGCCAGGTCGTCGACTGGCGTGCAGCCTTCTGGGCAGGGCTCATTGCCGGCACGGTGTTCCTGCTGGTCAACCTGTTCGTGGTGCCGGCGCTGATGGGTGGCAGCTTCTGGATCAGCGTGCGGCTCGTGGCGTCGATCCTTCTTGGGCGCGACATACTTGCCCCGCCGGCCACGGCGAACACCGGCGCGCTGGTGGCGGCGATCGCGGTGCACTACGTGCTGGCACTGGCAATGGCCGCGGTGATCGCCTACGTGGTGCACCGTGGCGGATTGATCGGCGGCATCCTCGTCGGCGCGATACTCGGGCTCGCGTTCTACTTCATCGACTATTACTCGCTGACTTACTTCTTCCCCCAGTTCTTCGCCATGAAGCACTGGTCGGTGCTGGCGTCGCACGTGTTGTTCGGCGCGCTGGCCGGCGGGACCTACGAGTTGCTGGAGGACCAGATCTTCGAAGCGGATCTGTCACCGGCAGGGGGCAACTGATCATGAGCTATGGTTCCAGGACGCCGATGGGAACGCCGTACGGTTACCGCGAGCGCGCCAGGCCGCGCCGTGGCAGTTTCATGGGACCGCGAATGTGGATCGGCCTCGGGCTGGTCACGTTCGCGTTCCTGTCCTACCAATGCTCGACCGAGTACAACCCGGTGACCGGCGAGGAGCAGCACCTGTCGCTGGCGCCGCAGCAGGAAATCGCACTCGGCCTGCAGGCGATGCCGGAGATGCTGCAGCAATACGGCGGCGAGCATCCCGACCAGCAGGCGCAGGCGCTGGTCGACCGCGTCGGAGAGCGCATCGTCGCGAAGAGCGACGCGGCGACGACCAACTGGCAGTTCGATTTCCATCTACTCGCGGACCCCCGGACGATCAACGCCTTCGCGCTGCCGGGCGGGCAGGTTTTCATCACGGCCGCGCTGTTGTCCGAGCTGAAGAGCGAGGGGCAGCTCGCGGGCGTGCTCGGTCACGAGATCGGTCACGTGGTCGCGAGGCATTCCGCACAGCGCATGGCAAAGCAGCAGCTCACGCAGGGCGTGACCGGCGCGGTCATCGTGGCTGCGGGCGGCGGCGGCGAGGCGCAGCTCGCGCAGATGATCGGCCAGATGGTCAACATGAAGTACGGCCGCGAGGATGAACTCCAGTCGGACACGCTCGGCGTCCGTTTCATGTCGCAGGCGGGATACGACCCGCGAGCGATGATCGGCGTGCAGGAGATCCTCGCCCAGCAGTCGAACGGCCAGGCGCCGCCGGAGATCCTGAGCACGCACCCGAGCGCACCGAACCGCATCCAGACCATCGAAGCGGCCATCGCCAAGCTCTATCCGGGCGGAGTCCCGGCCGGACTGCAGCCCTGACTATCCGCGGGCCTGAAGGTCGCGCTCCAGCGCCTCGGCGTCGATCGCCGAGATCCCGAGCGTGTCCCGCAGCCGGTTGAGCAGCGCGCGTTCCCTGGCCGAGATGTCGCCGCCCTGCCGGGCCTCGGCGACCGCCGCTTCGTAGACCTGCAACTTGCGGAATGCCGCGTACTCCGGCGTGTTCTGCGTGTTCGGCATCGCATTGCTCGCGACCCGCTCGGCGAACCGCTGCAGCGGGGCCAGGAAGAACACGACCAGGCCCGCTGCGACCAGGCCGGCAACACTGCCAAGCTCTGACGACAGCAGCCGGCTCGCGCCTTCCGAGAGCACGTAGATGATCGTGACCACCGCTGCGGCGAGCGTCGACTGCTTGATCGTCCAGCGGATGCGCAGGTCGATGTCGAAGAGGTGCGCGCGCAGGATGCCGTACGCAATCAGCGGCACTGCCAGCAGCGTGCCGAGAGCGTAGTACAGCATGAGCGGGTCCGTCGGGTCGTACGGGATCTCGGCCATCGTGCCGGTCCACACCTGCCAGGTGGTCTCGAGATAGACGTAGCCCCAGAGGATGTCGCGGACTCCGAATGCGATCGCAAACCAACGGGCGCGCGTGCGTGCGACACCTTCGGCCAGGTACCAGGCCTGGACCGAGGCTGCGAACGCAAACCAGAAGACCAGCGCGAGCGCCACGTAGAGCATGGATGCCCCGAACTTCATCGGCGTCGTCAGCGTGGCGACGAACAGCAGCGCTGCGCCGATTGCGAGTCCGATGCGAACACGCGTATCCGCGAAGGGCCGGGTCAGTTTCGTCCCCAGTGCTGCGGCGAGGAAGGGCGGATACAGCGCCAGCATCGCGCAGTCGCCTAGCGTGTGCACGATGAATTCCGCGTCGAACCAGCGCTGGTAGAGCGGGTGTGTGCGCACGGCCGGCGTCAGCATGAAGTCGATGTAGCCGGCAGAGATCAGCGTCATGCCCTCGATGCCGAGCAGCAGCGCGAGCTTGCGTGCCGCGCTGCCGGGGGCCCCGACTCGGTACAGCACGACCGCCAGGGACCAGCATAGTGCTGTGGCGACCAGCGCGACGATCCCGTACGGGTGGAACTGGAACATGCCGGGATGCTAGCAAAGTAGCCGGGGACATCGTGGTCTGGACTGCGCGGATCCCGCTACACTGCCGCCACAGGGGGATAGCAACGTGACTGGTGCGCAACAGGAGCGTGATGGGGAAGGAGCCTGGGGGAGGCTGCGCCGCCGCAAGGTCGTGCAGTGGGGTCTCGCCTACGCCGCCGGCTCCTGGGCCTTGCTGCAGGTCATCGGTTTCGCGGCGGATGCGTTTCACTGGCCGGACGTCATCAAGCAGTTCTCGATGCTTGCTCTGGCGATCGGTCTCCCCGTTGCACTGACGCTGGCCTGGTATCACGGCGACCGCGGCGAGCAGCGCGTGACGGGCGCCGAGCTCGCCGTGCTGACGCTGCTGCTGTTCCTCGGCGGTGGTGTGCTCTGGTTCTACGGCAATCGAACCGCTCCGGCGCCAGCCACAGCCAAGCCGGCTGCTGCGGCACCTGTCCAGGCAAGGTCGGCCGTGGGTTCGGATCCACGTCCCTCAATCGGTGTGCTGCCGTTCGTGAACATGAGTCCAGAGAAGGACCAGGAGTTTTTCTCGGACGGCCTGTCCGAACAGATGCTCGACCTGCTGGCGAAGGTGCCGCAACTGCGCGTCATCGCGCGGACCTCGTCCTTCTCGTTCAAGGCCAAGGAGGTCGACGCGGCTACCATTGCGCGCACGCTGGGCGTTTCGCATCTGCTCGAAGGCAGCGTGCGCAAGTCCGGGAATCGACTGCGCATCAGCGCCAAGCTCGTGCGGGCCACCGACGGCTCGCAGCTATGGTCGGAGTCCTATGACCGGAATCTCGAGGACGTCTTCAAGATCCAGGACGAGATTGCCGCAGCCGTCGTTGCGCAGCTCAAGGTTGCAATGCTCGGGACCTCGCTGCCGGAAAGCCAGTCCACCAATCCCGCGGCCTTTGCCGACTACATGCGTGCCCGGCAGCTGTACAGGTCAAGCACCAAGGAGAGCCTCGAACAAGCGAATGCGTTGCTTGAGCACGTCGTTGCGGTCGACGGAA
>CAIUGU010000010.1 GCA_903898785.1 uncultured Pseudomonadota bacterium
ACGAGCCACCTCACCCGCACTGCGTGCGACCTCTCCATGGAACGGAGAGGTGAATGTCGGGACCCCTCTCCATTCCATGGAGAGGGAAACGGAGTGGGTGAGGCCTACCTCAGCGTCTCCAGCGGCGTTGCCGCCACCTCTTCAACGAGCTGCGCGAGCTGGCCGACGAGATAGTCGAGCAGTTGCTTGCCGCGGCCGGCATCGGCGCTGGCCGCGTTGCCAACCACGCCGCCAGGATGGAGATCCTGGCTCATCCAGCCGAAGCCCACGGGCTTCTCCGCACCGAATACCTGGTTCCTGGCTGCGAGCTGCTGCGGGAGACCCGTGAAATCGGCGAGTGCTTCGTGTCGCACGAGGTCCGGGCGCAGGTGGAGCAGCAACGACGTTTCCATCTCGCCGCCGTGGATGCCGTGCTTCATCTCGTCCGCGGCAAACAGGCCCGGTGGTGAACCGAAGGCAAAGTAGTTCGCGCGGACCACCATCATGCCTTCCTCGACCCGCAGGCGCAGGGCCGCGAGCTGCACGAGCGACGTCTGTCCGCCGTGCGTATTGAGCAATACGAGCTTGGAGACGCCGGCGCGGGCAACGCTGCGACCGACATCGATCCAGCTCGCAAGCAGCGTTTCCGCTGCAATGGTCAGCGTTCCGGCGTAAGCGACGTGTTCAAGACTGTGGCCGATCGTCATCGCGGGCAGCACGAGGATGCGCGCCGTACCCTGCGGGCTTTGCAGCAGTCCGTTGATCAGGCCGGTATTGATGATGGCGTCGGTGGCGAGCGGCAGGTGATGGCCGTGCTGCTCCACTGCCGCAAGCGGCAGGATGGCAATCGTGGATTCGGGATCCAGCTCGTCGAAGTCGGGCGTCGCGAGATCCTGCCAGAACTGATGCATGCGGGTTCCCTGGCGTCCGGCGGCCGGGCGTCAGGACGAGGCGACGGCGGCGATCTGCTTGAGTGCGGGGGTGCCTTCGCCGCGCAGGAAGAGATTGCAGACGAGGTCCGTCAGCATGTCGATCGTCCGCTCGTTGTCGATGCGGCCGCCGATGAGGGACACGATGTCGTCCGGCGAGACCGTCGCCATCACGACGACGCCGCGCAGGATCAACAGCATTTCCCGCGATGAGAAGCGGGTGAGCTGGCCGCGGCGCTGCGCCTGGTCCAGGAAGCTGGTGAGCGGGCCCGACTGCTCGCGCGCCTGCGCCCGGATGTGCTTGTCATAACGCTCGCTGTGGGCGAGGAATTCCTGGCACATGATCTGCCGCAGCTGCGGTTCGTGAATCGACAGCGAGATCGCCGTATGCACCCATGTGCGCAGTTGCTGCTGGAATTCCAGGTCGGGATCGACCACGACCTGCGATGACTTGAGCCGCGAGGCGAACAGGTAGTCCACTGCGGCCATCCACAGGTCTTCCTTGGAACCGAAATAATACGTGATCAGCTGGAACGCGACGCCGGCCTGCTGCGCGATGGTCCTGAGCGAGGATCCTTCGAAGCCGAAGGCCGCAAAGGAGTCCACTGCCGCACGCAAGAGACGTTCGCGGACTGCCGAATCGACGTTGCCGCTGGGCTTTTGATCGTTGCCTGCCATAGTAATGTCAGTATATGCACGAGTTGAAGTTACGGAAAACCTTTTCTGTGCGGTCAGGCACGTAGCGTCGAGTACCGGATATCGCACGCGGGCTTTGTTTACAGACGTAAAATCACCCGCTATCTTCTGTATATGCAGGGAATCCCCTAACGGGTCCTCTGTGCGAAAGGTGGAAGACCGAGCGCATGAGCGGTGATCATCGCAGTAATGAGCGGTCATCATGGCGTCTGCCACAAGGCTGCAGTACCGCGTCAGGCAGTGCGCTCGCTTTGCGCTTAAAGAACGACAACGAGAGGAATTTCATGGACGTTAAGGCTGCTGTAGCGTGGAAGGCGGGAGCACCCTTGAGCATCGAGACCGTGCAGCTCGAAGGCCCGCGGGACGGCGAGGTGCTGGTCGAGATCAAGGCGAGCGGTGTGTGCCACACCGACGAGTTCACGCGCTCCGGTGCCGATCCGGAAGGCCTGTTCCCCGTGATTTTCGGTCACGAGGGCGCAGGCGTCGTGATTGAGGTGGGTCGCGGCGTCACCACGCTGAAGAAGGGCGATCACGTCATCCCGCTCTATACGCCCGAGTGCCGGCAGTGCAAGTCATGCACGTCCCACAAGACGAACCTGTGCACGGCGATCCGCGCGACCCAGGGCAAGGGCGTGATGCCGGACGGCACGAGCCGCTTCTCCATCGGCGGGGAGAAGATCCATCACTACATGGGGTGCTCGACGTTCGCGAACTACACCGTGCTGCCCGAGATCGCCCTTGCGAAGATCCGCGAGGATGCGCCGTTCGACAAGGTGTGCTACATCGGCTGTGGCGTGACCACCGGCATCGGCGCCGTGATCAATACCGCCAAGGTGGAGGCGGGCGCCAATGTAGTGGTGTTCGGCCTGGGCGGCATCGGACTCAATGTCATCCAGGGGGCGCGTATGGTTGGCGCCAACAAGATCATCGGCGTGGACCTGAACCCCGGGCGAAAGGCGCTCGCCGAGAAGTTCGGCATGACGCACTTCGTCAACCCGCGGGAGGTGGGCGGCGACCTCGTGGCTCATCTGGTCGCGCTGACGGATGGCGGCGCGGACTACAGCTTCGAGTGCGTCGGCAACGTGGACCTGATGCGCCAGGCGCTCGAGTGCTGCCATCGGGGCTGGGGTGAATCCATCATCATCGGTGTGGCGGGAGCGGGGCAGGAGATCAAGACGCGGCCGTTCCAGCTGGTCACGGGCCGGGTCTGGAAGGGCACCGCCTTTGGCGGTGCCCGCGGGCGCACCGACGTCCCAAAGATTGTAGACTGGTACATGGATGGCAAGATCAACATCGACGACCTGATCACGCATGTCATGCCGATCGAGCGCGTCAACGACGCCTTCGACCTGATGCACAGCGGCGAGTCCATCCGCAGCGTCGTGACGTTCTAGCGTATTGCGGCAGACCTGGATGAATGCAGAGTTCGAAAAGCTGATGAACCCCGGGCACCTCGAGATCGTGAATCTCCACCAGTGCTTCGGCGGCGTAATGGGCTTCTATCGCCACGATTCGACCGAGACACGCTGTTCGATGCGGTTCTCCGTGTTCGTGCCGCCGCTCGCGCTGAAGCAGCAGGTGCCGGTGGTGTACTACCTCGCCGGGCTCACCTGCACCGAGGAAACCTTCATGATCAAGGCCGGTGCGCAGCGCATTGCCGCCGAGCTCGGCATCATGCTCGTGTCGCCGGACACGAGTCCGCGCGGCGTGCCGCTGCCGGGCGACACCGACAGCTGGGATTTCGGTGTCGGAGCCGGGTTCTACCTCGATGCCACCGAGGAACCCTGGTCGAGGCACTACCGCATGTATTCGTACGTTGCGCGCGAGCTGCCGAAGCTGATCGAGGGAAACTTCCCGGTCGACGCGTCGCGCATGGGCATCTTCGGCCATTCCATGGGAGGGCACGGCGCGCTGACGATCGCGCTCAAGCATCCCGAGCTGTTCCAGTCCGTCTCTGCATTCGCTCCGATCTCGGCGCCGATGCGCGCGCAGTGGGGTGAGAAAGCATTCAGTCGCTACCTGGGCAAGGATCGCGAAACCTGGAAGGCCTACGACGCCACCGAGCTGGTCACGCGTATCAAGGATCCCCGCAGCCGTCCGCCGATCCTGATCGACCAGGGGCTGTCCGATCCGTTCCTGGACCAGCAGCTCCATCCGCAGCTGTTCGAGGAAGCCTGCCGCAAGACCAACTATCCGCTGACGCTGCGCCGTCACACGGGCTACGACCACGGCTATTACTTCATCTCGACCTTCATGGAAGACCACCTGCGGCATCACGCGCGCACGTTGACGCGTCTGCCCTGAAGGCGTCCCGGCGCGGGCACCATGTTCGACACCCAACCCTCCCGCGACGAGCTCCTGGCGCTGATCGCCCCCTGCAAGGGACTGCCCGGTCCGTTGCTGGTGATGCTGCATGCCATCCAGGATCGGGTGGGCTACGTGCCCGCCAGCGCGATTCCCGTGCTGGCAGAGGAACTGAACCTGTCGCGGGCTGAAGTCCAGGGCGTGATCAGCTTCTATCACCACTTCCGCGATCGGCCGCCCGCGAAGCGACGTATCGAGATCTGCCGTGCCGAATCCTGCCAGGCGCTGCAGGGTGACCGGCTGACCGCACACATCGAGCAGCGCACCCGGTTGCGATTGGGCGAGACGAGTGCCGATGGCAGCATGTCCCTGCAGCCCGTCTATTGCCTGGGTCTCTGCTCGGCATCGCCCGCCCTCATGATCGATGGCACCGTCCATGCGCGCGTCACGCCGGAGCGCTTCGATGAGCTGCTCTCACAGATGGAGACGCGGGAGTGAGTGCCGCGATCGTCTATGTGCCGCGGGATGCGTCGGCAGCCGCACTCGGTGCCGATGCCGTTGCCGCCGAGATCGACCGGCAGGCCCGTGATCGCGGCATCGCCGTGCGCATCGTGCGCAACGGAACGCGGGGGCTCACGTGGCTTGAGCCGCTCGTTGAAGTCGTGACTCCCATTGGGCGGCTCGCGTACGGGCCGGTTCTGCCTGGCGACGTGCCGGGCCTGTTCGATGCAGGGTTCCTCGGTGGCGCGTCCCATCGATTGTCCCTCGGGCCCATCGAGCAGCATCCTTATCTCAAGAACCAGCAGCGCGTGACATTCGCCCGCGTCGGCGTCATCGATCCTGTCAGCGTTGCGGAGTATGTGGCGCACGATGGCTTCCAGGGCTTGCGCGAAGCACTACGCACCTCTCCGGCCGACATCGTCCGCATCGTGACGGATTCCGGGTTGCGCGGCCGTGGTGGCGCTGCGTTTCCAGCGGGAATCAAGTGGAAGACGGTGCTGGAGCAATCGGCGCCGCAAAAGTACATCGCCTGCAACGCGGATGAAGGCGATTCGGGCACGTTTGCCGATCGCATGCTCATGGAGGGCGATCCCTTCCAGCTGATCGAGGGCATGACGATAGCCGCCCTGGGCGTCGGCGCCTCGCAGGGCTATATCTACCTGCGTGTCGAGTATCCGCACTCACACCGCGTGCTCACTGAAGCGCTGGCAGCAGCGCGCGGTGCCGGCTTCCTCGGCCAGAACATCATGGGCAGCGGTGCCCACTTCGACATCGAAGTGCGTCTCGGCGCCGGTGCGTACATCTGCGGCGAAGAAACGTCGATGCTCGAGAGTCTTGAAGGCCGGCGCGGTGAAGTGCGGGTGCGGCCGCCGTTGCCCGCGATCAAGGGGCTGTTCGGGATGCCGACCGTGGTCAACAACGTCATCACGCTCGCGAGCGTCCCCGCCATCCTGCACAAGGGAGCAGAAGCTTACCGGCAACTCGGCTCAGGCAGATCGCGCGGGACGCTGCCTCTCCAGCTGGCCGGCAACCTCAAGCACCCGGGGCTGGTGGAGCGCGCGTTCGGCCTGACGCTACGCGAGTTGCTCTACGACTACGGCGGCGGTTCTGCATCGGGGCGGCCGCTGCGTGCAGTGCAGATCGGCGGGCCGCTGGGCGCCTATGTGCCCGTATCGCAGTTCGATGCCTTGATCGACTACGAGGGCTTGAGCGGTATCGGCGCGCTGCTGGGCCACGGCGGGATTGTGGCCTTCGACGACACGGTCGACATGGCAAGGATGGCCCGTTATGCCATGGCCTTCTGTGCCCACGAATCGTGTGGCAAGTGTACTCCGTGCCGGATCGGGTCGACCCGCGGCGTGGAGGTTATCGACCGCATCGTCGCCGGCGTCGATCGCCAGCAGAATCTCGAAGTGCTGAACGACCTGTGCGAGACCATGGTGCACGGTTCGCTGTGCGGACTCGGCGGCATGACGCCGTTCCCCGTCCAGAGCGCGCTCAAGCACTTTCCGGAAGACTTCACGCGGGGCGGGAGTCACTGATATGCACTCCATCGACCGAAAGGACCTCGGTACGCCGGCCAGTCCCGACCGTATGGAGGTCACCGTTCACATAGACGGGGTGTCCGTGACCGTTCCGCAAGGCACGTCCGTGATGCGCGCCGCTGCGCTGGCGGGGGAGCGGATTCCCAAGCTGTGCGCCACCGATTCGC
This sequence comes from uncultured Pseudomonadota bacterium, assembly GCA_903898785.1. Taxonomy (GTDB): domain Bacteria; phylum Pseudomonadota; class Gammaproteobacteria; order Steroidobacterales; family Steroidobacteraceae; genus CAIUGU01. The sequence continues at coordinate 6,121 of CAIUGU010000010.1, forward strand.
TCAAGGCCTTCGGCTCGTGCCGGCTGTGCCTCATCGAGATCGAAGGGCGCAAGGGCTATCCCGCCTCCTGCACGACGGAGGTGGCGGACGGCATGCAGGTCCGCACGCACAGCGACACCTTGTCGCGACTCCGAAAAGGCGTGATGGAGTTGTATGTCTCGGATCATCCGCTCGACTGCGACGGGTGCCCGGCGGATCGCCACTGCGAACTGCAGGACATGGCCGAGGTCGTGGGTGTGAGCGCGGCGCGCTACGGGACACAAGGGGCAACGGCACGGCCACGCCCCGCCGACACCAGCAATCCGTACTTCAGGTTCGATCCGGACCTCTGCATCGTCTGCTCACGCTGCGTGCGCGCGTGCGATGAGACCCAGGGAACCCTGGCGCTCACGATCGATGGACGCGGATTCCAGTCGAAGGTGGCCGCCAGCCAGAACGACTCGTTCCTCGACTCCGAGTGCGTCTCCTGCGGCGCGTGCGTCGAGGCGTGCCCCACGGCCGCACTGACCGAGAAATCGCTGATCGCGCTTGGTTCGCCCACCCGCTCCGTGTCCACCACCTGCGCCTACTGCGGTGTCGGCTGTTCGCTGGTCGCGGAGGTCAAGGACGACACTGTCGTGCGCATGGTGCCGAATCGCGAGGGACAGGCAAATCACGGCCATGCCTGCGTCAAGGGCCGGTTCGCGTGGGGCTATGCCACGCACGCGGACCGCATCCGTACGCCGATGATCCGCCGCAAGATCACCGATCCATGGGTCGAAGTCAGCTGGGAGGAGGCGCTGGCGTATGCGGCCTCCGAGTTCAAGCGCATCCAGGCCGAGCATGGCCGCGATGCCGTCGGCGGCATCACGTCTTCCCGCTGCACGAACGAAGAGACCTTCCTGGTACAGAAGCTCGTGCGCGCCGCGTTCGGCAACAACAATGTCGATACCTGTGCCCGCGTGTGCCATTCGCCTACCGGGTTCGGTCTGAAGAGCACGCTCGGCGAATCGGCCGGTACGCAGGAGTTCGACTCCGTGATGCACGCGGACGTGATCCTGCTGATCGGCGCCAACGTGACCGAAGGCCACCCGGTGTTCGGCTCGCAGATGAAGCGTCGCTTGCGTCAGGGCGCCAAGCTCATCGTGGTCGATCCTCGCGCGATCGACATTGTCCGTACGCCCCATATCGAGGCCGACTGCCACCTGCAGCTGCGCCCAGGGACGAACGTTGCGCTGATCAATGCACTGGCCCATGTTGTGGTGGCGGAAGGGCTCGCACGAAGCGACTACATCGCCGAGCGGTGCGAGGCGGAGTCCTTTGCACGCTGGCAGGCATTCGTGGCCGACGAGCGGAATTCGCCCGAAGCGACGGAAGCGATCACGGGCGTACCAGCCGACCTCGTGCGTCGGGCTGCCCGGCTCTATGCCGGCGCGCGCAACGGCGCGATCTACTACGGCCTCGGCGTCACTGAGCACAGCCAGGGCACGACGATGGTCATGGGCATCGCCAATCTCGCCATGGCCACCGGGAATCTCGGCCGCCCGGGCGTGGGCGTGAATCCACTGCGAGGGCAGAACAACGTGCAGGGTTCGTGCGACATGGGCTCGTTCCCGCACGAGTTCAGCGGCTATCGCCATGTCGGCGACGACAGCGTGCGCGGCCTGTTCGAGTCGATGTGGGGCGTGCACCTGCAGAACGAGCCCGGGCTGCGCATTCCGAACATGTTCGAAGCCGCGCTCGATGGCAGTTTCAGGGGGCTGTACATCCAGGGCGAGGATCTCGCGCAATCGGATCCGAATACGCAGCATGTGACGGCGGCGCTCGCCGCCATGGAATGCATCGTCATCCAGGACTTGTTCCTGAACGAAACGGCAAAGTACGCGCATGTGTTCCTGCCAGGCTCCTCGTTCCTCGAGAAGGATGGCACCTTCACGAACGCCGAGCGTCGCATCTCGCGCGTCCGCAAAGTCATGCCGCCGCTGGCCGGTCTCGCAGACTGGGAGATCACGGTCGCGCTGGCGCAGAAGCTCGGTTTCAGCATGAGCTACTCGCACCCGTCCGAGATCATGGACGAGATCGCGCGCCTCACGCCGACGTTCGCGGGCGTCTCGTACGAGAAGCTTGATCGCCTCGGCAGCATCCAGTGGCCCTGCAACGAGGCCGCCCCGGACGGCACCCCGACGATGCATGTCGATCACTTCGTCCGCGGCAAGGGGCGCTTTTACGTCACCGAGTACGTGCCGACCGACGAGCGCGTCAATGCCCGTTTCCCGCTGATCCTGACGACGGGCCGCGTGCTCACGCAATACAACGTCGGCGCGCAGACGCGCAGGACCCCGAACGTCGTCTGGCACCCGGAAGATCGCCTCGAGATCCATCCCCACGATGCCGAGGAACGCGGCATCCGTGATTCCGACTGGGTGGGTGTCGCAAGCCGCGCGGGCGATACGGTGCTGCGCGCGGAGGTGACCATGCGGGTGCAGCCAGGCGTCGTGTACACCACGTTCCACTTCCCGGAATCGGGTGCCAACGTGGTGACGACGGATAACTCCGACTGGGCAACCAATTGCCCGGAGTACAAGGTGACCGCGGTCCAGGTGGTCCGGGTCAGCCAGCCCGCCGAATGGCAACGCCGGCATCGCGAAGAGGCGTCGCAGCAGTCGCGCATCCGGCGGAATCCCGATGCCACCCCTGCCTGACGACAAGCCGGTCACGCCGCCCGCGACGGTCCGGACCGTCACCGTGCGCCGGTGGCGCAGCGGTCAGGTCGAGCAGGTTCAGGATGACGTTGCCGAGGAAGTCCCGGTCGCGTTCACCTATCACGGCATTCCGCATGTCGTGATGCTCGCCACGCCGAAGGACCTTGAGGACTTGGGTATTGGCTTCACGTTCACCGAGGGGCTGGTGGAGACGCCTGAAGAGGTCCGTGGTGTCGAAGCAGCTACGCTCGACAACGCCTGCGAGTTGCGCCTGAACATCGCGCCCGAACGCTTCTCCGCATTGCTGCTGAGGCAGCGGAACCTGACCGGACGCACCGGGTGCGGGCTATGCGGCACCGAGACACTCGAAGAAGCAATCCGCCGCCCGGCTCCAGTCGGCCCTGGAGTGACCATTGCCCCTGCCGAGTTGCATGCTGCCCTCAGGGACCTGCAGACGAAGCAGCCACTCAATGCGCGGACGGGAAGTGTGCATGCCGCCGCATGGTGCCTTCCGGGGAGGGGCGTTCAGGTCGTGCGCGAAGATGTGGGCCGCCACAACGCGCTCGACAAGGTGGTCGGCGCGTTACTCCGTTCCGGCGCCGATGCCAGCACCGGCTATCTGCTCGTCTCCAGTCGCGCGAGTTACGAAATGGTCCAGAAGGCGGCGACCGCCGGCATCTCGCTCCTGGCGGCCATCTCCGCACCGACGGCGCTTGCCATCCGCCTGGCCGAAGACTGCGGCATGACGCTGATCGGTTTCGCTCGCGACGACAGGCACGTCGTCTACACCCATCCGCACCGAGTCCCATGAATATCGACCACCTCGTCAAGATGGCCAACGAGATCGGCTCGTTCTTCGTTACCGCCAACGACGAGGACACGGCAGCGCAGCTGATCGCCGATCATCTGAAGCGGTTCTGGGATCCGCGGATGCGCAAACAGGTTGTTGCCCACCTGGCGCAGGGAGGCGGGGGCTTTACTCCCGCGGTTGCAAAGGCGGTGGCCAAGCTGGGTTAGCGCGCCCCGCAGGCTTCCGCCACCGGCAAGTTCGCCCGGTTTCGTCCTTGCAGCACGATCGTGCATGAGACGATTCTGTTGTGAGTCGGAAGCCTCGGTGGTCCGGAAACGATAAGGCCGGAACAGCGCTTTGGCGCCGTCCCGGCCTTGGGTTGCTGATTCGAGGTCAGCCGCCGCTCAACATCTGCAGCACGTCGCCATCATCGAGCACTTCTGTGCTCTCGGGCAGGGATGCAGGCTTCTTCACCATGACGATGGCACCGTTGAACTCGGCGCCTTCGACGATGCTGATCCGCGGGGCCTTGATGTCGCCCTTGACGACGGCACCGAGCGCAACGAGCACGGAGTCCGATGCTTCGATGTCGCCTTCGACGGTCCCCTTGATCGTGACGGTGCCCGCCGTGACGTCGCCCGCCACGACACCACCGACGCCGATCGTCACGTTGCCCGTGTGCTCGATCGCACCTTCGACGCGGCCGAGCAGCACCATGTCCTCGTCTGCCGACAGCGTGCCCTTGAAGAAGAGCGACTTGCCGAGCGTCGTCACTGGCTGCTTCGCCGGCTTGCGCGAGTCCCCGATCGAATGCAGGGTTGCTGCCGCTTCACGTGGGGCCATGATTTCTTCCGTGGCAGCCGTGCGGCCGCGCTGATTGAACTGACCGAAAACGGACATCATCGGGCGTGCCATGGGTCACCTCTCCGCGACTGCCGCTTTCGCGACAGGTTGTTCGGCCAGCTTGGACGAGCGGGCCACCTTGTTCGTGCTCATGAGCACACTGCCGTTGAAGTCGGCGCCGTCGACGATGCTCACGCTCGGGGCGCGAATGTCGCCCTTCAGCTGGCCGGTGGCGGTCACTGCGACTGACGTTTCAGCCGTCACATCGCCCTCGACGGTGCCTTCGACGGCGACGATATGGCCCTTGATGTGGGCCTTCACGCGGCCTTCGCGACCCACCGTGAGGTACTTCGAGTTCGTGATGGCACCCTCGACGTGACCGTGGATCTCGAGGTCTTCGTCGGCATGCAGTTCGCCCTTGAAGCGAATCGAGGGGCCGAGGACAGAGCCTTGGCTGCCAGAGTGGGCTGGGGTCGTCATCATCTTTCTCCCTGATCTAGGACGTAAGTAAGCATCCTTGCTGAAGTGTGTTTCGGCCCGGAAGATGATTACTTAAGTGAAATGAACCGCCTGCAATCCGCGACGGACGTGCGTCGAGTCACGAAACACCGTGGCGGGGGGCTTTGGCCCCGGGGAGGGCAGGTAACGGAGACCTTGCCGGTGGCGGGGGCTTCAGGCTGCCCGATCCGCCGAGATCGGGGGCGTGCGGCGGTGTCCAACCGGCTGCGATTTCGGCGATAATTGCAGCCTGTCAGCCGTTTTCCTTCCGGAGTCGATCGATGGCAACCCCTGAGCGGTCCGAAAAGCTGGTCCAGCCGAATGCACAGAGCCAGTACACGGTGACGGCGGCGGACCTGCCGCTCTCCTGCCCGAGCCCGGGCATGAACCTGTGGAATTCACACCCGAAGGTCTTCCTGCCCATCGAAAAGACCGGGTGGGCCAAGTGTCCCTACTGCAGCGCCGAGTACACGTTGAAGAGGTAGGCTTGAGGCTTGAGCAGGAAGGATCCCTGATAGCCTCTGGTTCCAGCCCCCAGCCCTTCAGTAGGCCTGATAGCTCTTTTCCTCGACGATCTTCGAGCCCAGCCGGTCGTTGATGACACGCTTCACGGCGGCGCGCTCGTCGTTCGTCACGTAGACCGCCCTCGCGAGTTCGATGAAGCGGGCATCGAACTGCCGCGCCCGCTCCTTGTCGCGGATATCGTCCTCGATCACCCACAGCTGCTCGTTGATGTGCTTGAGGCGCGCCCACTCGGCGCTGATGTCCGTGCGCGAATGCTCGGAGGCCTGCCAGGTGCTCTTGAGCAGCCCGAGTTCGTGCCGTACGTTGGCGACCTTCTTCGCGTCCGACATGCGTTCGGACTTGATCTCGAGGATCGTGATCTTGTCGATGAGTTCGCCCGGGGAGATGGGCACCTGGATTTCAGTCACTGGTCGGGTCCTCGGCAGTTGATGCCGACAGTTTAGCCCATGGACGGCGTCGAGCCGCCATGCAGAAGCGATTGGCGATCAGCGAGCGGTGTGGACGGAACTGCGGAATTCCGGACTCCTGCCAATCGCCATTCAGTCTCCCGTCGCACCCTTTCCCCGCTGCAGGCCGTGCTTCTTCAGCACGGTATCGGCCAGCCCGAGCGAATCCGTGTTCTGCCGCATCTCGTAGTAGCGCAGCCGCTTGTAGACGGCATAGTTCGCGGCCACGTGGGACACGATATAGCCGCGCGCGCCGTCGAGGAAGCCGCGCCTCAGGATGTAGTCCTTGAAGAACGTGCTGAGGAACACGAGCGGCGCTTCCCACAGCCGGGGCGAACGGCCGCGATCCAGCCAGTCGCGCGCCTTGAGCTCCGCGTACTTCAGCATCTTGAGCTGTTCGTGCACGAGCGTCGGGTTGTAGTAGTGCCGGAAGGGGGCATCGAATTGTTCCACCGGGCCGTCGAAGCGCAGCGACTCATGGACGCGCGCGTCCGTCCAGCGGGCGCGGCCGCGGTGATAGAGGCGCGCGATCTTCTCGCCGACCATCGGCTTGTACCAGCGCATGGGCGCTCCCAGGTACCACGCTTCTCGGCGCAGGATCGCACCCGCCGTATCCGACTTCATGAAGCTCGGCAAGCGGGCAGTGAGGGCGTTCAGCAGCTCGGGCGACAGGCATTCGTCCGCATCCAGGAACAGGATCCAGTCGTGAGCCGCGACCGTACTCGCGAAATTGCGCTGCGGGCCAAAGCCCAGCCAGTCCTGGTGCACGACACGTGCTCCGTGGCGCGCTGCAATCGCACAGGTATCGTCCGTGCTGCCGCTGTCGATGACGATCTTCTCGGCGGCGAACGGCACGCTGTCCAGGCAGCGGCCGATGTTCTCGGCCTCGTTGTACGTCATCACCAGCAGGGTCAGTGGCAGCGTGTCCATGAAGGGCGTGTCAGTGGCGATGAGGGCGACGTGCCAATTGGGACAGGACGGCGTGGAGCTTCTTGATCACATCCTCCGGCTGGATCAGGTCCATGACGCCGGGTTCCTCGATCTTGGTGGTCCACGCAATCTCCGTTGCAGGTTTCTTCAGGAACCTGCGGGCTGCCGCATCATACCGGTCCACGCACCACTGGCGGCTCAGGTAGGGGCCGCTGCGCGCCGGATTGGTCGCTGCGTACAGTCCGATGACCGGCGTGCCCACAGCCGTCGCCATGTGGGCCGGGCCGGAGTCGGGGGTCAGCACGACCGTTGCCCGCGCCAGCGTGGCGAGCAGCGCCGGCAGCGTGTCCTTGCCGATGAGGTCAGTGCAGGGCTGCTGCATGTGGGCCAGGATCGCGTCTCCCATCTGGCGTTCAATGGCGCTCGGGCCGCCGCACAACAGCACGTGCAGCCCGAGCACGCCCGCCGCATAGTCGGCGACCCGCGCGTAGTGCTCCGGGCGCCAGTTGCGTGCTGCATGGCTGGAGCAGGGGCTGATGACGAGCGTCGACCGGCCGTCGGGAATGACGCGCTCGGCGTGGTCGATGGCGTCCTGCCCGACCGGGATGTCCCAGCGCAGGCGCTTGTCATGGACCCCAAGGCGCTCCGCAAAGCCGAAAAGGCTGTCGAGCACATGCTGGTTCCCCGCTGGGCGGATGCGGGTGTTCGTGAACAGCCACTGCAGTTCACGTGCGCGGGCGCGGTCGAAGCCGAGCCGGACGCGGGCCGGGATCAGTGCGCTGGCGACGCTGGCCCTCAGCGCAAGCTGCATGTGCAGCAGCAGGTCGAACCGGCGGCCACGCATCGCGCGACGCAGCTCCACATATGCGGCAAGGCCCTTGCCCTTGTCGAACACGATGAACTCGATGTCGTCGATGCCCCCGAACAGCCGGGCTTCGAGCTTGCCGATGACCCACGTGAAGCGGGTCCCGGGCCAGGCCTGCTGCAGCGTGCGCACGACGGCCAGCGCATGGCATACATCGCCGATCGCAGACAGGCGCAGGATGCAGACTTCGCGGGGCGGGGTGGTGAACAGGGGGCTATCCAGGAGAGGCGCTGCGCCTTGTTATTCTATTGAAAGCGATGGATCCGGAAGGGACTGCACCGGCATGGGTACAATAGGGACCATGACTACAGTGCAGTCCTCGACCGACCATGGGTGAACGCCAGATTCGGACTCGGGCCGGCAGCATCCTATACGATGACACCTGCGTGGTTAAGCCCGACGACCGGCTGTTCGAGCGCGACTACTGGGTCGGCCGTGCGGCCGACGCCGCCACGACGGGGGGCCGCGGCCAGGTCGTCTTCATTCGCGATGGCGGCCGGCATTGGGTGTTGCGTCACTATCGGCGCGGCGGCCTGGTCGCGAAATGGGTGACGGATTCCTATCTCTGGACGGGCGAGGATCGCACGCGTTCCTTCCGCGAGTGGCGCCTGTTGTCGCTCCTGCACCAGGAGGGTTTTCCGGTCCCTGCACCCGTGGCCGCCCGGTATGTCCGCTCTGGACTCGCGTACCGCGCGGACCTCATCACGACGGAGATACCGGATGTGCGCACGCTGGCGGACCGGATTTCGGACGCGGCCTTGCCGCCGGCGGTGTGGAAGGACATCGGCCGGGTGATTGCGCGCCTGCATCACCGTGGCGTGCATCACGTCGACCTCAATGCCCACAACGTGCTGGTCGGTGCGGGCAACGATGTGCATGTCATCGACTTCGACCGGGCCCGCGTACGCGCGGGAGGGCCGTGGCACGACGAGGTGCTCGGACGGCTCAAGCGCTCGCTCGAGAAGATCAGGCGGCAGCGCGCGGACGTCCGCTTTGGCGAAGCGGAGTGGCGGGCGCTGGTGGACGGCTATGCGGATGCGGAAGGGCGGATAGGCGGTTAAGTTCGGGCAAGGACCTGGCGCCTACCCGCTGGGCTGCTTCCGCGAGTAGTAGTCCGGATAGTCCGGCGTCACGCCCTTGAAGCGGCGATGGATCCACAGGTACTGGTCCGGAACGTGCCGGATCTGCGCCTCGATCAGGTGATTGAACCGCAGCGCATCGCCCGCAGGATCGTCGCCGGGAAACCCTTCGAGGGCCGGCTGGATAACCATGCGGTAGCCCTTGCCGTTGGCCAGCCGCTCGGGGAAGTACGGCAGCACGGCTGCGCCCGTGAGTCGTGCCAGGCGGGACGTGGCGGTGTTCGTGGCCGCCGGGATGCCGAAGAACGGCACCATCTCCGCGCCCTTCTTGCGGTAGGCCTGGTCCGGCGCATACCACACGATTTCATTGGCCTTGAGCGCGCCGATCAGCGTGCGGATGTCGTCGCGGGGAATCGCGCGTTTGGCATGGCGGCCGCGATTGTCCTTGAGGAACTGTTCGAGCACTGCGTTCTTCGTCGGGCGATACATGATGCTGGTCGGTCGACGCGCACAGATCGCGCGGGCGCCGATCTCGAGCGTCGTGAAATGCGCGCTGAGCAGGATCGCGCCCTTTCCTGCCGCCAGCGCGGCGTCGAGGTGCTCAAGTCCCTCGACCGTCGTCATCTCGAGCAGGCGGCTGTCCGGGCTCCACCAGGTAATGCCTGTCTCGAACAGGCCTATACCCAGGCTCTCGAAATGCCGTGCGAGCAGCGAGTCGCGCTCGCGCGTTCCCATCTGCGGATGACACAATTCGATATTGCGGCGGGCGATGCGCTTGAAACCCGTGGGCAACAGGAACAGCAGCCGTCCCAGGTTGCGGCCGAGCCAGGACTGCAACCCATACGGCAGCGGCTCGAAGAGACGCAGCACGGCCAGCGCCAGCCACGTGGGCCAGTAGCGGGGCGAAAAGCGGGACAGGGACGAGCCGGCACTCATCGATACACGTCCCCCTGCGGACCGGGCAGCTTCAGGCGCTTGTAGGTCCACAGGTACTGTTCCGGGCTGCGCCTGACATGCGCTTCGATCAGCGCATGGAAACGCAGCGCGTCGGCCACCGGATCATCGGAGGGAAAGTCTTCCAGCGGCGCGCCGATGCGCATGACGTAGCCCGAACCGTCCGCGAGCCGCTCCGGAAAATAGGGCAGCACGCGCGCGCCCGAGATGCGGGCCAGGCGCGACGTGGCGATGTTGGTGGCCGCAGGCTGGCCGAAGAACGGCACGATGGCGCTCATTTTTTCCGTATAGCGCTGGTCCGGTGCATACCAGACCGTCAGGTTTTGCCCAAGGCTGCGCAGGATATCCCGCACCTGGTCGCTGGCAATGGCCCTGACGGCGTGGCGGCCCCGGCTGCGTCGCGCGAGTTCCGCGATCAGCGGGTTGCGCGGCACCATGTACATGATGCTGGTGGGCGTGTGCATCGTCAGCGCGCGGGCACCCATCTCGAGGCAGGTGAAGTGCGCGCTCAGCAGGATGGCGCCCTTGCCGGCCTCGAGCGCGCGGGCGAGATGCTCGGTGCCCTCGAGACGCACCCAGCGGTTGAGGCGCTCGTCCGATGCCCACCATACGAGACCCGTCTCGAAGACGGCACACCCCAGTGCCTCGAAATGCCGGCGGACCAGCTGTTCCCGCGCAGCCGGACCCAGCTCCGGCAGGCAGAGGGAGATGTTGACCCGCGCGATGTGCTTCTCGCGCCGGCTGACGAGGTACGCGAGCCGCCCCACGGCGCGGCCGCAGCCCAGGATCGCGGGAAACGGCAGCAGCATCACGACCCGGATCAACGCAAGCCCGAGCCAGACCGGCCAGTAGCGGGGGCCGATAAAGCGGCTGAGAGGCGTGGGGGGCGGGGATGGCGGCGGCGACATGCAGGTATAGTTGGGGCGCTGGAACCGACAGAATATCGCATGCGCATCCTCTATTCCCTGCTCACTTACCTCGCCGCGCCGCTCGCCTTCCTGGCGCAGCTCGGGCGTGGCTTCGGGGATCGTGCGTACTGGGACCGCGCCGGCGAGCGGTTCGGCTTCGGAGCCCGCTTGGCCGGCCCTTCGATGTGGATCCATGCCGTCTCCGTCGGTGAAGTGCGTGCGGCCGCCATCCTCGTCCCGCGGCTGAAGCAGCGCTGGCCGAGCCTGCCGATCGTCATCACCACGACCACGCCGACGGGGGCGCGCCAGGTCCGCGAGCTGTTCGCAGACCGCGTCACGCACTGTTACCTGCCCTTCGACCTGCCGGGCGCCGTGCGTCGCTTCCTGGACCGCGTGCAGCCTTGCGCGGGCGTCATCATGGAGACGGAAATCTGGCCGGTCCTGTATGGCGAGTGCAGCCGGCGCGGCATTCCACTCACGATTGCGAGTGCGCGACTGTCGCCGCGATCGACACCGCGCTACCAGCGCCTCTCGGGCCTGATGCGCGACGTCTTCGCGGGTGACATCACCGTCGCCGCGCAAAGCGCGGCCGACGCGGAGCGCTACGTCTCCATAGGCGCGAACGCCGCACGAACCCTCGTTGCCGGCAACATCAAGTTCGATCTCGACGTGCCGGAGGAGGTCCGCGCGAAGGGGTACGCGTTGCGTGAACGGATCGGGGGTGCGCGGCCGGTCTGGATCGCGGGCAGCACGCGCGAGGGAGAGGAAGCGTTGCTGCTCGGCGCCCACGAGAAGATCGTGGCAGCGCATCCGGGCGCGCTGCTGATCCTCGTTCCCCGCCATCCGCAGCGGTTTGCCGACGTGGAGTCGCTGCTGGTTCGTGAGGGAGTGCGCTTCGTGACACGTTCGAGCGGCGCTCGGGTTGCGGCCGATGCGTCCGTGTTGCTCGTCGATGCGGTGGGAGAGTTGCTCGCGTTCTATGCCAGCGCGGACGTCGCGTTCGTCGGCGGGACGCTCGTGCCGATCGGCGGACACAACCTGCTGGAACCGGCGGCGCTCGGCCTGCCGGTCCTGACCGGACCCCACGTGTTCAATGCCCCGGATGTTGCGCGTGCCCTGCTCGATGCGGGCGCCGCCATGGAAGTGCGGGATGCGGAGGAAGTGGCTGCGGCAGTGACGCGCCTGCTCGGCGATGCAGACGAACGGCAACGCAGGGGGCATGCCGGCATGGGTGTGCTCGCGGCCAATCGAGGCGCGGTCGAGCGGATCGTCGAACTCGTGGCGACGAGGTTGCCCGAGGAAACCAAGAGGCTACGAAGCTAGGAAGCCGGGGTTGCCGGAGTGTCCGGAAGTCGGACTACCTCGCTTGGCGGGCGGCTACTCCCGCAGCCAGCCGTTGATCTCGGCGAGGTCCTCGCGCGACAGCGTGCCGGCGGCCTGCTTCAACTGGATGATGCCGATGATGTAGTCGTACTTGCTGCGGGCGTAGTTCGTCTCCGCATCAAGCAGGCGGCGCTGCGCATCCAGCACGTCGACGGTGGTGCGCGTGCCGACCTCGAACCCGGCCTCGGAGGCCCGCAGCGCCGTGCGGCTCGATTCGACGGCCTGCCTGAGGGCCTGCACGCGCGAAATGCCGCTGTTTACGCCGAGGTACGCGTCGCGTGCGGCGCGTTCGGTTTCACGCGCGGTGCGCTCGAGGCGTTCCCGCGCTGCGCGATGCCGATACACCTGTTCGCGCACACGCGAGGACACGGCGCCGCCTGAATAGATCGGAACCGTCAGCTGCAGCGCGATCGAGTCCTGTGTGATGTCGCTGTTGGCGGGCGACGGATTGCCGTTGTTGATCTGGTCCGCGTCCTGGGCGTTGTTGAAGCGCGTGCCCACGAGGTCGAGCGTCGGGTAATGCCCCGTGCGGGCATTGTTGATCGCTTCCCGCGCGATATCGAGCGACAGGCGGCTCGAGATCAGCGTCAGGTTCTGTTCCATCGCGGCGGTCACCCACTGTTCCTCGCTGGCAGGACTCGGGCTGTTGAGCGGCATGTCCTCGCCGGGCGCCGCGAGGGTCGTGAACATCTCGCCCGTCAGTTCGCGCAGCAGCTCCTGGTTCGTCGACAGCGTGCGCTTCGCGGCAATGACCGCGGCGCGCGCCTGGTCAGCTGCCGCACGGGACTCCTGCACGTCGGTAATCGCGATCAGGCCGACTTCGTAGCGCTGCTCGGCCTGCTCCAGCTGGCGGCTGACGGCGGCGAGCGCCCCCTCGGTGGCTTCCAGCTGGTCCTTCGCGGAAAGGACGTTGAAGTAGCGTTGCGACACGCGGAACACCAGGTTCTGCTCGGCGGCGTGGAAATCCGCTTCCGCCTGGGCGACCTGTCCGTCGGCCCGGCGCAATGCGACCCAACGGTCCCAGCGGAACAGCGGCTGCGTGAGCTGGATCTGGTACTGCTTGATGGTGGCGTCGATGGTCTGCCGAGTGGTGCCCACGACGGGCACGCCGCCCACCACCGCGAGGGTGCTGTTCTCGCCCTTCTGGTCGCGCGAGATGTAGTTGCCGTTGGCACTGACCGTCGGCAGCAGCCCGGCCAGCGCCTGGGGCTTCGCTTCGAGCGTTGCGAGGCGGGTGGCCTCGGCCTCGCGGATCTGCGGATCGCTCTGCAGCGCCCGCTGGTAGACCTCGAGCAGGTCGGCGCCGTGTGCAAACGGAACCGCCAGCGCGAGGCCCAGGGTAATTGCGAAGCGGATTGTCTGTCTCATCGGAACGTGTCCTAAGAAGGCGCCGTTGTCGTCCGGCAGGCAGGGCGAAATGCGTTTCGGACCTGGCCCCTTGTCCGGGCCAGGCTCAGTAGGTCGGCAGGCTGGGATCCACGTCCTTCGACCAGGCGAGGATGCCGCCCGCCAGGTTCACGGCCCTGAAGCCATGCTGTTGCAGCAGTCGCGCGACTTCGAGGCTGCGCCGGCCCGAGCGGCACAGCACCACCGTTTCCACTGCCTGATCGAGCTCGGCCAGGCGGCCCTGCACTTCGTTCATCGGGATGTGGACGATTCCGGGCACACTCACGATACCCAGCTCCCATGCTTCGCGCACGTCAAGAAGCGTCAAGTTTTCTCCGCGTTCCTTACGTGCAAGAAACTCGGCCGGCGTGATCTCGGGAATGCTCAATGGAAGGTCCTGGTGGCGGGCGAGGGCCGGGAAGACGTCAGAAGACGAACCGCGACGGATGGCGTGCGTTGACCAGCGCCGGGATCGACGTTTCGAACAGCGCGACACGGTTCCAGGCCGCCTCGCCGGTGCGCGTCACCAGCCAGGCTTCCATGACCGGCGCTTCGCCGACCACCACGAACAGCCGGCCGCCCACCTTCAGCGCCTGCTCGAAACGAGCGTCGTACACGGGCAGCGAGCTGGACACGGCAATCGCATCGTACTGGTTCGTTTCGGCGAGCTGCATGGCATCGGCCTTTTCGACCACGACATTGTTGGCCGCTGCAGCCAGCAGGTTGCGCGCAGCGAGCTCCGCGAGGTCGGCATGGATCTCGAGGGACCGCACCCGCGCCGCCATGCGGCTCAGGCAGGCGGCGAGGAAACCGGTGCCGCTGCCCACGTCGAGCACGGCGTCCGTCGGCTTGAGGTCGAGTGCCTGCAGGATCTTGCCGTCCACCTTAGGCGGCAGCATCACTTCGCCATGGCCGAGCGGGATCGGGGCGTCGGCAAAGGCCAGGGCGCTGAAGCCCGCGGGGACGAACGCCTCGCGACGGACCCGCCGGAGGACGTCCAACACCTTGGGATCGAGGACGTCCCAGGCACGGACCTGCTGCTCGACCATCTGCTGCCGGGCGGCCTCGATATTCGTATTGACCAGACTCATGCGCGCTCTCTGTCCGAAATCGTGGGGGTGCCGGCCGGGAATGGCCCCGGTGCGGCGTGGCAAGTGTAAAGCACATCGGCGCCCGGCCCCAAGAAAGCCTGCGACCCGTTGCGTCCGTCCGGCAGTGTTGGTTGACGAGACTGCCGGGCAGCGCGTTGCCGCCTTCGCAGGCACCCGCGTCGAACTTGTTTACAGTCGGGCTGTTACGCGCAAAAAGCGCGTGACGATTATGGTCAATAACCCGAAGCGAGGCGGCGGCCATCGGATATGCTGCGTCAACGGCATGCTGCACGGTTTTGCGCGGGCAGGCGCCGCAGATTGAAACGAGAGGATCGGCCCACTCCCCCATGTCCGGCACCTTGACCCTCCTGCTTGCGATCCTCGCGGCTGCACTGGCCGGTTTGCTTGTCTGGTGCAGGCGGAATGGCCTGGCGTTGACCCGTGCCGCCGAGGAGTTGAGCGGCATCGTGCGGACGGGCCGGTTTGCCGCCCGTGTCTCGGCGGAAGGCAGCGCCGAAACCCTGGCGTCTGCCGCCAACCAGCTCCTCGACCAGGTGTCGCGATTCGACGAGAAACTCGAATCCCGCGAGCAGGTCATCGGCGACGTCCTCACGAGCCTGCACGAAGCCGTGGCCGTCCATCGTGACACGCTCGTCTTCGCCAACGACCGGTTCGCCGCGCTCGTGGGTGCCAAGTCCGGCGCGGACCTCCTGGGCAAGCCGCTGGCCAGTGTCGTGCACCACGACTACGAAGGCCTGGTGGCCGAGTACCTCAAGCGCACGCTGCGGGCCGAGTCGGCGCCGACCCGCCTGGAAGTCGAACTGCATCCCACCGCCGACCAGACCGCCAGGGTCGAGCTCGCATGCACGCGGATCGACTACCAGGGCCTGCCTGCGCTGCTGCTCACGCTGGTCGAGATGGGGCCCCGCACGACGGCGTCCACTGCCGTGAGCCGCGCGCGGCCCACGGCATGGGAGACGCTCGATTCCATCGGCGAAGGCGTCATCACGACAGACGCCGCCGGACACATCGACTACATGAACCAGGCGGCCGAACAGCTGATGGGCATCGCCGCGCCCGACGCGATGGGCAAGCTCATCACCGAGGTCATCGCGCTCGTGGACGAGAACGACCGCCGCTCCCTCGGCGATCCCGTCAAGCAGTGCCTCGCGTCGAAAGCGCGCGTCACGGTGGGCCGTCGCGGCCTGATGGTGTCGCGCAGCGGCGAGACCGAGCGCTCGGTCGAACTGTCCGCCTCGCCCCTCAAGAACCAGCGCAGCGAGCTCGTCGGGTCGGTGGTGGTCGTGCGCGACGTCTCCGAGATGCGCGGCCTGACGCAGCAGATGTCGTACCAGGCGAGCCACGACGCGCTCACGGGCCTCGCCAACCGCCGTGAATTCGAGCGGCGCGTACAGGAGTCGCTCGAGTCGGCCCGCGCCAACTCCGCCCGCCACGCGCTGTGCTACCTGGACCTGGACCGCTTCAAGGCGGTCAACGATTCGTGCGGCCATGCCGCCGGCGACAGCATGCTCCGGGAGGTCGCCGCGCTGATCAAGGACACGGTGCGCGACTCGGATACCGTGGGGCGCCTGGGGGGAGACGAGTTCGGCCTGCTGCTCGCCGGCTGCCCGCTCGAGAAGGCCCGCCAGATCGCGGACGACGTGGTGCAGAAGGTCAACGACTACCGGTTCGTCTGGAAGGACAAGATCTTCACCATCGGCGTCAGCGTCGGCCTCGTCGAGGTATCGAGCGAGAGCGGCGCCCTCGAGGAAGTGATCAGCGCTGCCGACTCGGCGTGCTACGTCGCGAAGAAGCAGGGCAACCATGTCCACGTCTACTCGTCGCGCGACGAGGCGGCTGCAAGGCATCGCGGCGAGATCCAGTGGCTGCAGAAGCTGCAGTCCGCCCTCAAGGACGGCCGCTTCGAGTTGCTGATGCAGCCCATCGTCGCGACCTCGAGTGCGACCGGAGACGGCCCCGCGTTCGAGGTGCTGCTGCGCCTGCAGGACGACGCGGTGCCGGGCGGCATTCCGCCGTCGGAGTTCCTGCGCGCCGCGGAGCGGTACCGTCTCATGGGCGAGGTGGACCGCTGGGTAGTGCAGAATGCCTTCACCGCGTTGGGTCGGGGCGACATCCGCCTGCCGGTCGGTCGCAGCCTGGCGATCAACCTGTCCGGCCAGACGCTGGGCGACCCGCAGTTCCTCGAATTCGTCGTCGACTGCCTGGACCGTACGGGTGTGTCGCCGCACCAGGTCTGCTTCGAGGTGACGGAGAACTCCGTCATCACCAACATGGAACATTCCCGCCGCTTCATCGGCGTGCTGCACGGCATGGGCTGCCACTTCGCGCTCGACGACTTCGGTCGTGGCCTGTCTTCGTTCGGCAACCTCAAGAGCCTGGAGCTCGACTACCTCAAGATCGACGGCTCGTTCATCAGCAACCTTGCTGCCGACACCGTGAACCAGGCGATGGTAGCCGCGATGATCAAGCTGGCGCGCACGCTGAAGTTCAAGGTGGTGGCGGAGCACGTCGAGGACATGGGCGCCCTCGAGGCCGCCAAGCGCATGGGCGTCGACTTCGTGCAGGGCTACCAGCTCGGCCGCCCGCAGCCGATGAACCGGGTGGCGGCGGCCAGAGCCGTCTGAGAAGAAGCTTGAGGCAGAAGGATCACTGAAAGCCTCTGGCGCCAGCCCCCAGCCCAAAAGAAAAAGGCGCAGCTTTCGCTGCGCCTTTTTTGTTGCCTCGGCAGGCCGTCCGCTTACAGCAGCGGCACCAGCAGCAGGGCGACGATGTTGATGATCTTGATCAACGGGTTGATCGCCGGGCCGGCGGTGTCCTTGTAGGGGTCGCCCACGGTGTCGCCGGTGACGGCTGCCTTGTGCGTCTCGGAGCCCTTGCCGCCGAAGTTGCCTTCCTCGATGTACTTCTTGGCGTTGTCCCAGGCACCGCCGCCGGTGCACATCGAGATGGCCAGGAAGATGCCGGTGACGATCGTGCCGATGAGCAGGCCGCCGAGCGCCTTCACGCCCGCGCCCGGACCCATCAGGATGTTCATGCCGAAGCCGACGACCACGGGCACGAGGATCGGCAGCAGCGACGGCACGATCATTTCCTTGATCGCCGCGCGCGTCAGCAGGTCCACGGCCTTCGAGTAGTCAGGCTTCGCGGTGCCTTCCATGATGCCCTTGATCTCGCGGAACTGGCGGCGCACTTCCACCACCACCGAGCCCGCGGCGCGGCCCACGGCTTCCATCGCCATTGCGGCGAACAGGTACGGCACCATGCCGCCGATGAACAGGCCGATGATGACGGCCGGGTCGGACAGGCTGAAGTCCTGCAGCTTGCCGATGGCATCGAGGTTATGGGTGTAGTCGGCGAACAGCACGAGGGCCGCGAGGCCCGCGGAGCCGATGGCGTAACCCTTCGTGACGGCCTTCGTCGTGTTGCCCACGGCGTCGAGCGCATCGGTGATCGTGCGGACGTTCTTCGGCAGGCCGGACATTTCGGCAATGCCGCCGCCGTTGTCGGTGATCGGGCCGTACGCGTCGAGCGCCACGATCATGCCGGTCATCGACAGCATCGCGGTGGCCGCGATGGCGATGCCGTACAGGCCGCCCAGTTCGAACGCGCCCCAGATCGCGGCGCAGACCGCGAGCACCGGCAGCGCGGTGGACTTCATCGACACGGCGAGGCCGGCGATGACGTTGGTGCCGTGACCCGTCTGCGAGGCGGCCGCGACATAGCGTACGGGGGCGTACTCGGTGGCCGTGTAGTACTCGGTGATGACGATCATGGCCGCCGTGAGCGCAAGGCCGATGAGCGCGCAGAAGTACAGGTTCATCGCGATGTCGCCCATCATCATGGTGGTGACGGGATAGAACGCGATGGCGGCGACGACCGCCGACACGATGACGCCGCGGTACAGGGCATTCATGATCTTGCCGCCGTCCGAGACCTTGACGAAGAACGTGCCGATGATGGAACCGACGATGGACACGGCGCCGAGCACGAGCGGGTAGAGCACCGCGTTCGCGCCGACTTCGTTCACCAGCAGGCCGGCGAGCAGCATCGTGGCCACGACGGTCACGGCGTAGGTTTCGAACAGGTCCGCTGCCATGCCCGCGCAGTCGCCGACGTTGTCACCGACGTTGTCTGCGATCACGGCCGGGTTGCGGGGGTCGTCCTCGGGAATGCCGGCTTCCACCTTGCCCACGAGGTCGGCGCCGACGTCGGCACCCTTCGTGAAGATGCCGCCGCCCAAGCGCGCGAAGATCGAGATCAGCGAACCACCGAAGGCGAGGCCGACGAGTGAGTGCAGCGCCGTGTCGCCGTCCGTGACCTGGAGCATCGCGAGGTAGTACGCAGCAACACCCAGCAGGCCGAGGCCGACCACGAGCATGCCGGTGATGGCGCCGCCGCGGAACGCAACCTGCAACGCGGGGTTCAGGCCGACGCTGGCTGCCTGCGCGGTACGGACGTTAGCGCGCACGGACACGTGCATGCCGATGTAGCCCGCGAGGCCGGACAGCACCGAGCCGACGAGGAAGCCGCCGGCCGTGGGCCAGTTGAGGGCGAACCCGAGGACCAGGAAGAGCACGACACCGACGATCGCGATGGTCGAGTACTGGCGGTTCAGGTAGGCCTGCGCACCTGCCTGGATGGCGGCTGCGATTTCCTGCATGCGTTCGTTGCCAGCGGGCTGGCGCACGATCCACTGCGCGGAAAAGATGCCGTAGATGATGGCCAGGATTCCGGCGCCAATGGCCAGCCAGAGCCCGTAAGTGCTCAACATGAGTCCAGTCCTCCCAGTTATCGATCAGCGGACCGCCTGTCTCCCGCCGTCCGCCGCCTCGCGACGAGGCGCCATCGGGTGGGTACAGGCGATTGATTATGTTTGGAAAAGGCGCCCGCCAGCGGCGCAAAATCGCCGGCGACTATACCACGAAGTCGGCTTTCAGCCTGCGCTTGACGGGAGTGTTCTTCAGCGTCACGTACTGCGGCAGGCCGTCCCGGTAGGGGGGGTAGTCCTCGCCCTTGATGAGGGGGGCCAGGTAGCGGCGGCCCTTGGCGGTGATGTGCATGCCGTCGGCCGTGATGTAGTCGCGCGGCAGCTTCTTTTCCTGGTTGGCCACGTCCGCGAGCTTCGCGACCCCGATTTTCCAGCGGTAAGGCTTGTCCGACACCCGCACGATGGCCGGCATCACCGAGTTGGCACCCTTCAAGGCGAGTTCGACGGCGGCCTTGCCGACGGCATAGGCCTGCTCGACGTCCACCTTGGAGGCGATGTGCCGGGCGGCACGCTGCAGGTAGTCTGCGACGGCCCAGTGGTACTTGTAGCCGAGCTTGCGCTTGACGATTTCCGCCACGACCGGGCCGACACCCCCGAGCTGGGCGTGGCCGAAGGCATCCCGGGTGCCCGCGTCGGCCAGGAACCTGCCCTCGGCGTTCTTGACGCCTTCAGAGACGACGACGGAGCAGTATCCGTACCGGTCCACGCATTCCTTCACCCGCGCGCAGAACTTTTCCTCGTCGAAGGTGATTTCCGGGAACAGGATGATCTGCGGGGAATCCCCGGCCTTCTCGGCCGCAAGGCCGCCGGCGGCCGCGATCCAGCCGGCGTGGCGGCCCATGACCTCCAGGATGAATACCTTGGTTGACGTCCGCGCCATGGAGGCCACGTCGAAGCCGGCTTCCCGGATCGACACGGCGACGTACTTGGCTACGGAGCCGAAGCCGGGACAGCAGTCGGTCAGCGGCAGGTCGTTGTCCACGGTCTTCGGCACGTGGATGGCCTGCAGGGGGTAATCGATACGGCTGGCCAGCTGGGCCACTTTCAGGCAGGTGTCGGCCGAGTCTCCGCCGCCGTTGTAGAAGAAATAGCCGATGTCGTGCGCCTTGAAGACCTCGATGAGCCGCTCGTACTGCGCGGTCGAGTCCTCGAACTTCTTGAGCTTGTAGCGGGCGGAGCCGAAGGCACCCGCCGGGGTGTGCCTGAGGGCGCGGATGTCACGTGCCGACTCCTTGCTGGTGTCGATCAGGTCTTCCTGCAGGGCGCCCAGGATGCCGTTGCGGCCGGCGTACACCTTGCCGATCCGGTCCTTGTGCTTGCGTGCTGTCTCGATGACGCCGCAGGCCGAGGCATTGATGACGGCGGTGACGCCGCCCGACTGGGCGTAAAAAGCGTTCCGGGGCACAGGTTTAGGCATGGAAGGCTCCAGGGATGCGGACGGCTTGCCGCATTCTACCGAGACCGGTGGGCGTGGCGCTCCCTCTTTCCGGCGGTCCCTCGCAAGACGCTTTTAGATTGGCTCGGCGTGCGCTTTTTTAGTAGGGTAGCGAGCCTTTGCGGGCGCAAATCGCCCCCTGACGAACACTTCAGAGGTTCCGCGACAATGAGAATCGTATTACTGGGCGCCCCGGGGTCGGGCAAGGGTACTCAGGCGCAGCGGCTGCAGGCCAAGTACGGTGTACCGCAGGTCTCCTCCGGCGACCTCCTCCGCGATGCTGTCGCACGCCAGACCGATCTTGGCCTCAAGGCCAAGGCGGCCATGGACGCCGGGCAGCTCGTGTCGGACGACATCGTCCTCGGGTTGATCCGTGAGCGCCTGGCCAAGCCCGATGCGAAGGCGGGCTTCGTGCTCGACGGCTTTCCCCGCAACGCCGATCAGGCGAATGCGCTCAATGCCATGTTGATCGAGCTCGGTGCGCCGCTCGAGGCCGTGCTGCTGATGGACGTGCGCACGGAGACGCTGATCAAGCGGCTCGCCGGCCGCCGCATCTGCAAGACCTGCGGACGCGTATTCAATATTTCCTTCGCAGCACCGGGCACCACGCCCCGCTGCGACAACTGCGCCGATCATCCCGAGCTGTTCCAGCGCCCCGATGACAAGGAAGACGTCATCGCGAAGCGCCTCGAGGTCTATGCCGCGCAGACGCAACCGCTGATCGAGCATTACAGCAAGCTCGGCCTGCTTCGCGTCGTGCAGGGCGAGGGCGAACTGGACGAGGTCTTCGCACGGATGGAAGCAGCGGCTCGGTCCAGTGCTGCAAGGCCCAAGCGCAAGAAGGCGGCCAAGCCCGCTGCCCGCAAAGCTGCCAAGCGCAAGCCGCAGGCGAGCGCGAAGAAGAAGGCTGCTCCCAAGGCTGCAAGGAAATCGGCGCGGAAGCCGGTGAAGAAGGCCGCCAAGAAGGCTGCCAAGAAACCCGCCCGGAAAATCGCGAAGAAGAAGGCGGTCGCGCGTCGTCCTGCGGCCAAGCGCGCGGCGGCCCGCAAGTCACCGCCACGCAAGAAGACGGCAGCCCGCAAGAAGAAATAGCCGCCTCGGCCGATCCCGGGCTGCGGGCCCGGCTTATCTGCCCGCCAGCGCGATGACCTGGTCCCCGATCACGTCCTTGCGCCAGCCGCGGGCGAAGATGCCCGGATCGCGGCCGTACACGAGTTGTTCGATGTCGCGCCGCGTGGCGAGCAGCTCCGGGCTCAGGCCCAGTTCCTCACCCAGCTGGCGGATCAACGCGCTGACGCGCTTGACCAGCGCGAGTTCCTCGGACTCGGGGCGCGAGGCCTTGAGCGCCGGTGCCTCGCTGCCCGCCTGCTCGCGGGCCGACTTCACCAGGTTGAGCAGGTCCTGTCCGACCTTGCGGACCACCGTCGGCGGCATGCTCCGCGTACCGGCGAGGTCGTCCATCGTGGTGGGCAGCGTTTCGGCGATCGACCGCAGCGTGTCGTCGTGGATGATCCAGCCGCGGGGCTTGTCGTGCTTCATCGCCTGGTGTTCCCGCCATTGCGCCAGCACTTTGGCGACCGCCCGCTGTGCCGGTTGCAGGCGTTCGAGTCCCTTGAGGCGCTTCCACGCGTCTTCGGGCGCGACCCGGTACAGCTCCGGGTTTTCGAGCAGGGCCGTTTCTTCCTCCAGCCACGCCAGGCGGCCGGCGGCGCCCAGGGCTTCACGGAGGTCGTCGTAGAGGGGCACGAGGTAGCGGACGTCGTCGGCGGCGTATTCCAGCTGTTCGGCCGAGAGCGGCCGGCGTGTCCAGTCCGTGCGCGTATGTCCCTTGTCAAGCGCGACCCCCAGGCGCCGAAACACCAGGTCGCCGTAGCCGATCTGCGCCGGCAGGCCGAGCAGGGCAGCCGCAATCTGCGTGTCGAAAATCGGTCCGGCCGGCGGTTGCCGGCTCGCGAGGCTCATGACCTCGAGGTCCTGGCGTGCGGCATGCAGGATCTTGGCCTGCGAGCGCTGCGCCAGTTGCCGGAACAGCGGTTCGAGGTTATCGAGGGCGAGCGGATCGAGCAGGACGCACGCGTGCGCGTTCGCGGCCTGGATCAGGCAAAGTTTCGGGTAATACGTGCTCTCGCGCATGAACTCGGTGTCCAGCGTGACGAACGGCTGGCGTTCGAGCTGGGCAAGCGCGTCTTCGAGCTGGGAGGCGGTCTGTATGAGCATGCCGTGTACAATTCCGGTGCGAAGCTGAATGGCAATTTGAAGGCGATGATACAGGTACTGGCGACAACCCACGGTTCCCGAGGACGATGCGCGCGCTGCTAGCCCTGTTCCGGGATATCGTGCTGTGTCGCCGCGGTCCGGATGAACTGCCGGTGTCCCGCGCGCTGCTGGTTGCGCTGCTAGTCGCCTACGCTGCCGGCAACTTCGTGCAGGCGCTCCTGTCGGGATGGACGCTCCGGAGAGTCGCGCCGCTCGTCATCGTCGAGATCGCCATGCTGCTTGCGTGGGTATGGGCCCTGCTTGCCTTCTACGGCCGGCGTCCCCGCTTCACGCAGACGATGTCGGCGGTGCTTGGCATCGCGCTGGTCCTCACGCTCATCGATGTCGCCTTGCTGGCTGCCGACCACCTGGCGGGCGTGCCGGGCGCCGTCTCCGACAGCTGGAGCGTGATCCGGCTGTTCGTCATGGTGCTCCTGATCGGGCGCGTGCTGATGCTCGCGATCGACGGCGGCATGCTCACCGGCTTTGCGTTCACGATGATGATGATCCTGTCGATCATCTATGTCGGCCAGCTGTTCCGGCCGGGCATCGGTTAGCAGGTTGATGCAAAACCCTTTGCAGCACCCTGTTGTTCCGAGTCACGGACGACTCGTTGATCTCGGGAGACAGTGAACACCACGCTTTTCGCTGGCGACCGATGCAAGAGGCACGGACAGGCTTTTGCATCAATCTGTAAAGGGGTTTCTTGATGCACGTTCACATCCTCGGTATCTGCGGCACGTTCATGGGCGGCATCGCGGCGCTCGCGCGGGCGGCCGGGCACCGCGTGACGGGGTCCGACCAGAACGTGTATCCGCCGATGAGCGACCAGCTGGAGGCGCTCGGCATCGAGCTGATCCAGGGGTACGACCCGAAGCAGCTCGAGTTGCAGCCGGACGTGGTCGTCGTGGGCAACGTCATGAGCCGCGGCAATCCGCTTGTCGAGGCACTGCTCGACAGCCCGATCCCGTATACGTCAGGCCCCGAGTGGCTGGCCCGGCATGTCCTCAAGGACCGCTGGGTGCTGGCCGTCGCCGGCACGCACGGCAAGACGACCACGACGAGCATGCTCACCTGGATCCTCGAGTTTGCCGGACTCGATCCTGGCTTCCTCGTCGGCGGCGTCCCGTCGAATTTCGATGTCACTGCGCGGCTTGGGTCGGGCATCCATTTCGTCGTCGAGGCGGACGAGTACGACACGGCGTTCTTCGACAAGCGCGCCAAGTTCGTCCACTACCGGCCGCGCACGGCGATCCTGAACAATCTCGAGCACGACCATGCGGACATCTACCCGGATGTCGCCGCCATCCAGTGGCAGTTCCATCAGCTGCTGCGCATGGTGCCACGGCAGGGACTGGTGGTGGCCAAGGGCAGCGACGCGCATCTCGACCAGGTGATCAAGCAGGGTTGCTGGACGCCCGTCGAGCGGTTCGGCGCCGATGCAGGCCCGGACTTTCGCTGGCGGGCGGCGCTTGCACCGGGTGCAGACGGTTCGTCGTTCAGCGTGTTGCTGGACGGCAAGGCGCTCGGCCAGGTGGAGTGGCCGCTGCTGGGACTGCACAACGTCGACAATGCGCTGGCAGCCATCGCCGCCGCGCGCCATGCCGGAGTCGAGCCTGCGGTGGCGATTGCCGCGCTCAAGGAATTCCGCGGCGTTCGCCGCCGCATGGAAGTCCGCGGCGAGGTGCGGGGCGTGACCGTGTACGACGACTTCGCGCATCATCCGACCGCGATTGCGACGACGCTGGACGGTCTCCGGCGCAAGGTGGGCACGCAGCGGATCGTCGCGGTGCTTGAGCCGCGCTCCAACACGATGAAGCTGGGCACGCACCGCGATGCGCTGGCCGCGTCGCTCAAGGGCGCCGATCGCGTGTGGCTCTACCAGGGACCCGACGTGAAGTGGGATGTGCGCGGCCTGGGCGCGGCACTCGGGTCGCATGCGAGTGTTGCGACCTCGATCGACGAACTCGTTGCCGGTATTGCGGGCGAAGCGCAGTCCCACGAGCATGTCCTCGTCATGTCGAACGGCGGCTTCGGCGGCGTGCATGCGAAGCTGCTGGCGCGGCTGCGCGCTTGAGGCTTGAGGAGGAAGGATCACTGCAAGCCTCTGGCCGCAGCCCCCAGCCCAGTCAGTAGCCGGTATCAATTCACGCAGCCCAATGTCCTCCCACATCCCGCTCTTTCCATTGAACACCGTGCTGTTTCCCGGCGGCCGGCTGTCGTTGCGCATCTTCGAGGCGCGCTATGTCGACATGGTGCGCCGATGCATGCGGGAGTCGGCGGGTTTCGGCGTCGTCCTGATCCGCGAGGGCGTGGAGGCGGGCGGGCCCGCGCAGACGTTCGCCGTCGGCACGCTGGCCCGCATCATCGATTTCGACCAGCTCGACCAGGGCCTGCTCGGCATCACGGCGGTCGGCGAGCGCCGATTCCACGTCGTGGGTCGCGAGGTACAGAAGGACGGTCTCAACACCGGCACGGTCGAGTGGCTGACAGACCGGGACGCCGCAGAGCCGCTGCCCGACTTCACGCCTTACGCCCACTTGCTCGAGCATTTGCTGCCCGAGCTCGGCGATCTTTATGCAGGCGTGACGCCGCGGTTCGACGACGCAGCCTGGGTGGTGGCCAGGTTGATCGAGATCCTGCCGCTGCCGCTGGCCGACAAGCAGCTTTGCCTCGAACTGGACGATCCCGCCAAGCGCCTCGAGCTGCTGCGCTCGATCGTGAAGATCACTGCCAGACCTCAAGACGGCGAGGAACCGGGGCCCGCATCGTTATCGTGACGAACCCGGCGATCAGCAGCGCGATCAGCGAGAATGCGCCCCAGCCGATCACGGCGTCGTAGGAACCCACCAGCCAGGACCACTGCGTGTCCGGATCATGCAGCGTGGTCGAGCGGAGCATCGTGATGACGCACACCCAGCCGGCGTGCAGGCCGATGCAGGCAGCGATCGACCCGGTCCGGCGCCTCACGAGGGCGAGCAGGATTCCCACCGAAAAGAGCGCCACGAAGGAATCGAGCAGGACCGCGGGCGACTCGAAGCGCTCGAACAGGTTTCCGAGCACCGTGAAGCCGCTGGCCCAGTGAATCTGGTCGGGCGGCACCCGCAGTTCGCCACCCAGGAAGTGCACGCTCGCATAGACGAGGCTCGGCAGCACGATCGCGAGCACGGGTGCGCGGTCTTTCGTCATGACGGTCTGCATCGCGCCGCGAAAGAAGGTTTCCTCGATGAAGCCGACGGCGAAGCCCGTGAAGACGCCCTGCAGCAGTTCCGGCGCCAGCAGCAGCGGATGCAGCTCGAGTTCAGGCTTCACCTGCCTCACGCCGAGTCCGAGCAGCATCGCGACCAGCGGCATCATCAGGATGAGGCCGAGTGCGAAGCCGAGCGAGAGTTGCCGCACGAAGACCGGGGGCGGCAGCGTGTAACCGAGCGCCTCCCTGTTGCCGAGCCTCTCGTGCCGGAGCATCCAGATCAGGCCGAACAGCGCGACGAGCATGGCGATGCGTTCGAGCACGCGGTGGAACGGCTGGGCTGACACCAGGCCCACGGCCAGCCAGCCCGGGTAGGCGAGCACGGCGGCTGCCAGCAGCGAGGCTGCCATCATGGCCACAAGTCTGTAGAACGATCGCATCGCTTCAATTCACCTTGGGGTTGCGTCTCGACCGCGAACCGGAACTCACGCATTTCTGCACATCTGCAGAGTCTTTCGCCCTTTGCCTTGCGCTGCCGCCGTGGTCGAATTCCATGCAATTCCGCTTCATGACCACTGATACAGGGAAGGTAATGCAACCATGGACGACACGCACGCCAGCTCACGGCATCTTGCCATCCTCACAGCGCTTGCCGACGGGGTGCACCCGATCACCGGCGAAGTCTTTCCGGAGGACTGTCCGTACCACTCCGCCGACATTGTCAGGGCATTGTATTGCGCTGTCCGCCTGCTCGAGTCCGGAAAGACCCCTCCGCAGGCAAAAAAGTTCGACGAGCGCCCCCGCGAAGCCACGCTGGCCAACGTCGGTAAGCCCTGGAGCGTCGACGAGGACCGGCAGTTGCTCGTCGAGTTCGACGCGGGCAAGTCGCTGAAGGAGTGCGCGATGCTGCATCAGCGCACCCATGCGGGCATCGAGGCCCGGCTGGAGAAGCTCGGCCGCCTGAAGCCGGAGCAGCGGACGACCGCTCGCCGCTTTCCGCCCCCGAAGCGCGAGGCGGCCAGCGAAGCGGGAGGGTAGGTCCCGCGGGATGCTCTGAGGCACCCTGCTGCTGGATTGATGCAAGAGCCTGTCCCTGTCTCTTGCATCCGGAGCCAGCGAAAAGCGTGGTTTTCACTGGCTCCCGAAACCGGCGAGCCGGACTCGCCGATTTCGCCGAGTCGTCCGTGACTCGGAATAGCAGGGTGCCGCAAAGTGCCTTGCGGCACCCTGCTAGAATGCAGCGGTGAACCCGAAACCCCTGTTCCCGACGCCGGATCCACTGCAGCGCGTGCTGTACCGTTTCTGGCCCAGCCAGCGGCTGAACATGGATCCGCTCGGCGATTTCTGCGTCGAGGATCGTTACTTCCCGATCACCATCGCGAACTGGAAGATGATCTCGCCGGTGTCGTGCCTGATGCTCGCGCGACGCGTGCCGCAGCCGCTCACGTTCCGTGCCGATGCCCGCCTGACGATCGTCATTCCGTTCCGTGATCGGGAGGCGCACCTCAAGGAATTGTTGCCACCGT
The DNA here is from genome assembly GCA_903898785.1 of uncultured Pseudomonadota bacterium. Taxonomy (GTDB): domain Bacteria; phylum Pseudomonadota; class Gammaproteobacteria; order Steroidobacterales; family Steroidobacteraceae; genus CAIUGU01. Next base: position 33,696 of record CAIUGU010000010.1, read on the forward strand.
TGACGGCCCGGCTTGCAGAGCAGGGGGTGCGTTACCGGATCCTTGTGGTCGAGCAGGAGCCGGGGCGCTCGTTCAATCGGGGCAAGCTCATCAACGTCGGCTTCCACCACGCACAGGCGGACAGCGACTACTACTGCATTCACGACGTGGATGCGATCCCCGTCGTTGCCGACTATCGATGCCCGTCGCAGCCGCTGCGGCTCGTCACCCGGCTGCTCAGCACCAACCGCCCGGAGAGCATCTGTCCGACCCACTACTTCTCCGGCGCCATCAGCGTGCTGAAGGAGCAGGTCTTCGCGGTCAACGGGTTCTCGAACGAATACTGGGGCTGGGGCAAGGAGGACGACGAGTTCCTGTTCCGCCTGCAACTCGCCGGGTTCCTGTGCTACTTCGATTCGCACGGCGCCTATCACGACCTGCCGAATCCCGCCGCACAGCAGGTCGCGCAGCCGGCTCTCCGCAAGCCGCCGCACGTCCGCCTGAACCGAGCCCGCCGCAGCCGCCTGATGCGCGGACTCGTAGACCCTTCCGCCGATGGCATCAGTACGCTCGGCTACGACCTGCTCGCGGAAGAAGTGCACGAGCACTACACGAAGGTCCGGGTCCGGATCTAGGTTCCCCGGGTCTCCTTATGCAGCGGATGCCGAATGACGCACTCGCGAGTCTTGCTGTAGAGTCGTGCGACTCGACAAGTCCCGGATTGCTGGCGAACGCATGAAGCATCGATTGCGCAACACCCTGATCGTGGCGTCGGCCCTCTATTCGGCCTGCGCCGGCGCCCGCGGCGTGTCGCCGTACCTGCCCCTGCATCTTGATCCCGAGATCGAGCGCCAGATCGAGCGCGTGATGGTCCTCGGCGGCAAGCCGGTCGTCAGGCGGCCGATTCCCGCCGCGGCCGTGCTCGACGCATTGCCCGAAGCCTGCAAGGTGGACCGGACGCTGTGCGCGCAGGTCCGTTCCTACCTGAGCCTGTTCATGAACGACCGCGGCGTGACGCTGCTGCAGGTGAATGCCGGCGCTGCGTTCGGGGATTCCGACCGCGCATTGCCCAATGCCCGCGGTCGCGATGCGGACAGCTACTGGCAGGTGGCGGCGTCGGCCTACTACCAGGCCAGCGACTACCTGCTGCTGACCGGCGGCGGCGTCGCCTATGACGGCCGCGCGACACTCGAGGGAACGGCGCTCAGCGCGGGATTCGAATACGCACAGCTGGACATCGGCTACCGCGCCCACTGGTTCTCGCCGCTGGTAGACAGCAGCCTTCTCGTGAGTACCGAAGCGCCGTCACTTGCTTCCGTAACGCTCTCGAATTACCAACCCATCAGTCCGCTCGGCTTCACGTACGAAGTGTTCGCTGCGCAGATGTCGAAGCAGGACGGGATCCGGTACCTCGGCACGGGGACGAGCGGCAGGCCGCGGCTTGCCGGGGTACAGGTGGGATTTGCGCCGGCCGGAGGCTATGCGATCACGCTGAACCGGTTGATGCAGTACGGCGGCGGTGCGCGCGGCGGTAGCGGGCTCTCCGACCTGTTCAAGGCGTTCTTCAACAACACCGCGGTCAACAATGGCGACGGCGGGGCCGGCGAGCAGTTCGGCAACCAGATCGCGTCGCTGGCGGCAACGCAGGTGATTCCGGCGCGGATTCCCTTCGTCGTGCGACTCGAGTTCGCCGGCGAGGACAATTCGTACGGCGGCAACTACCGGCTGGGCGACACGGCCTTGTCGCTCGGTGTCGACATTCCGCTGCTCGGCGAGCGCTACGACTTGAGCTTCGAGGCGACCGAATGGCAGAACGCCTGGTACGTCAACGGCGTGTATCCGAAAGGCATGACGAACCGCGGCTATGTCCTCGGCCACTGGTTCGGCGACCAGCGCCAGTTCGGGGACAGGGTGGGCGGATGGAGTGCGTTGCTGCAGGCCGGGTATCGCGAGGACGACGGCGACTACTGGCGGGTCCGTTACCGCACGCTCGATTTCGTGACCTCGGTCGGCTATCAGTCGCTGCCGGAATATCCGTACCGTCGTCTTCACGAGGTCGGGATCGACTACTCGACGCAGTGGCACGGACTGCCTGTCGGCGCCGCGCTGTCCGTCGGCCGCGACGCGCTCGGCGAGTCGTTCGCCCGGCTGACCGGCCGCTTTGACCTCGCGATGGAGCGTGTCATGAGGTCCCCGCAGGTTTCCGCACCGGCCGTGGCCGATGACGGCCTGGAGTTGTATGTGGACCTCGGCGTCTCCAGCAATCGGGTCTACGAGATCCTGTCCGCATCGACGCCGGACACATGGACGCCGCGCGGCACGGGCTACCATGTCGCCATGGGAGCCAGGCGCAGCGTGTCGAAGCGCGGCGAGCTTGGGGTGGGGCTCGAGCTCGATGACGTCGATTCCCGCCTGATGCTCTCCGTCCGCGCACTTGACTACCGGTATCGCCTGACATCGCATCTCGCGGCGAACGCGTTCTTCGGCGTAGGGCGCTACCAGTGGGAGGCCCCCGCGTACGGCTGGTACATGGGCGCCGGAGTCCAGTGGCGCAACATCCTGCCGCAGTGGGACCTCGGAGTGGATGGCCGGTACTACGACAAGCTGTCGCGCAATCGCATCCAGCCGGGCGATCCCGTGGCCGTCATCGACAGGCCGCGGCTGCACTTCGACGTCGAGGGCGTCACGGTGTATCTAAGCCGGCACTTCTGACGCGGCGGTTCGTCGCGTTGCGGCAGCCCCACCGTGTCAGGGGCCGCCGGCCGGTCCGCACAACTCGTCGATGGCAAGCCCGAGCGACGCGAAGACAGGGCGCCATTGTGCGCGGTGCAGCTTGTCCCAGCCGTGGCATCCGAACGGGAGCGCGACGCTGCAACAGCGGGCGGCGACCTCGGGATAGGTCTCCCAGGAGAACTCAAGCGCCTCGCGGAAGCCCGGGATACGGACGAGTTCGCGATAGCGGTTGGCTTCGATGCTGAAGAAGAGGTCTTCCGCCCAGGGAGTGCGCGTCCCCTGACGATAGGGCTCGGCGCGTTCCGGCAGCCTGTGCAGGACCGCTCTCAGGGCTGCAATCCGGCGCAGCGAAAACCCGCCGTTGCCTGCAGAATAGTGTTGCTGCGCATGATGGTCGCCTTGTCCGTGGCGGTATTGCCGGTTGGTCAGGCGGAAGTACCGCCGGCGCATCGCGGACCGGAGCAGTTGCAGGCGCCCCGGGGCCCGGTCGTGCGGAATCCACGGCGCGCCGACATAGTCGTAGCCGCGATCGCACCAGGACAACAGCTGGTCGCTGAACACGAAGGCATCGAGCTGGTGGATCAGCATGTATTCGTACGCCGCGAAGCGTGCGTAGAATTCGTCGGCCAGCATCAGGCGGTTGTAGGCCTTGACGCTCGAGAAATAGCTGGCGGGAAATGACTCGCTGTCAAGACCCGGATGGCGGGCGAGCAACGCGGTGAGATCGAGGGTATCGGGAGCCGCGAGAATCACCGGGTGTCTTCCGAGGATCGACAGGCAGCGACCCAGTGAGGCCTGCTCGGAAGGCGAGAGGTCTGTACGATATACCGGTACGATGACGCAGGCGCGATTGTCTGGGGGAAGCGCGGCACTCATTCAAGTGAGTATGCCACGGTGGGATTGCAGGGGGCGGGCCGTGGATACGGGCAGGAGCAGGTGGGTCGCTGCGTGAGAAGAGTCTATTTCGACATCACGGACATCATCCAGTTTGCGGGTCGCAACACCCGGCTGACCGGCATCCAGAGGGTGGTGTTCAACATCGTCAACCTGCTGTCGCGCAAGTACGGCGGCGAGCAGGTGCAGTGCGTGTACCACGACCGCAGCCACAAGGCGATGTTAGCCGTCGACCTGTCGGTGCGGCCGCACGACGTGGAGTTCGATGCCGAGACGCTGCTCGTCGACCTGGGGCTGGTCCGTGCGCCGTCCTTCTTTCCCAGCACCGTGCGGGTGAAGAGCTACCTGCGCAACCATGCGCGCGACAAGACCGAGCGCGCGCTGATGAAGCTCCGGCTGTACCTGTGGTCGTTCACGGCCCGCCAGCGACTGCGCGACCTGGACCTGCTGCCGTCCGGGCGTGTCGAGCGCGGGAGTGCCGTTGCCCTTGCGCCCCGACGCATCGAGCAGCTGTCGCCCGATAGCTACCTCGTGCACCTGGGCTCGTCCTGGTTCTTTCCTGAAGTCTGGCGGTTTTCGGCCGAGCATCGTGCCCGGGGGGGCGATGTCGTGCAGTTCATCCACGACCTCATCCCCGTGACGCATCCGCAGTTCATGCCGGACAAGGAGCCGCCCGTCTTCGTCAACTGGCTGCAGCACGCAATGGACTATGCAGCGCGCTTTCCGTGCAATTCGCAATGGACGGCCCACAGCCTGCAGCGCTATGCGCAATCGCAGGGCAAGGCGCTGGACATCGAGGTCACGACGCTTGCCCATGAGTTCATCGGCTACGGACGCGACGAGGCGGTCCCACTGCCCAAGCGGCTCGCGGCACTTGCCGGCAAGCGGTTCGTGCTGTGCGTGGGCACCATCGAGTCGCGCAAGAACGGGCTGTCCCTGCTGCGCGCCTGGCAAAGGCTGCCGGCAGAGATGGGAGAAGCTGCGGCGGTCCTCGTCTTCGCCGGCCGCTACGGCAAGATCGGCGGCCCGGAATTCCGCGAAGAGCTGGGGGAGGGGCAAGGGTCGGCTACGGATGTCCGCGTGATCGACATGCCTTCCGATAGCGAGCTGGCCTGGCTGTACCGCAACTGCCTGTTCACCGTGTACCCGAGTTTCGTGGAGGGATGGGGTTTGCCCGTCGGCGAGTCGGCCTGGTTCGGCAAGTACTGCATCGCATCGAGTGCCAGCTCGATACCCGAGGTCTGCGGCTCCCTGGTGGAGTACGTCGATCCAGAGGACACGGACGGACTCAAGGAGCGGATCGTGCGGCTGCTGCGCGATGACGCACTGTTGCGCGAGCGGGAAGGGCAGGTCGCCGCGGCGTCCCTGCGACGCTGGTGCGACGTCGCCGACGATCTGTACGCTTACATTACCGCTCGCTGAGCGGGCTTGTCTCAGGCGGTGCCAGCGCGTCGGGCATCGTCGGCAGGTTGATGCAAGAGTCTGTCCGTGCCTTTTGCATCTGGAGCCGGCGAAAAGCGTGGTTTTCACTGGCTCCCGAAATCAACGAGTTATCTCTCGTCGATTTCGCTTAAGTCATCCGTGACTCGGAATAACAGGGTGCTGCAAAGGGTTTTGCATCACCCTGTCAGCCCGAACAGCGGCCTTCGAGCTGCCTCAGCTGCCGTAGCCGCAGCCACTTCCCGAGTCCGCCTGGCAGTTGCTGCCATGCCTTCCGCGCGATGACGAGCTGCTGCCGGGCTTCTGCCACTGCGCCGGCCGCAAGGAGCTGGTCGCCTACGCGGAGCTGCGTGGCGCACAGTCGGAGGTACGCACGATGGGCGAGCTGCCGGCGTGACGCTTCCGGCAGGTGCAGCGAGAACACCTCGATGGCGGCCAGCAGGTCTGCCCCGATCTTCCCCGAGGAAGTGAGCCGCGACGTTTCGCTGTTGCGGTGGCGGCGATAGCAGGCGAGCAGCTGCGGCTCGTACCAGACTGCGCAGGCAGCGGCGATGCGAACCCACATCTCCCAGTCGAGTGCATACGTCAGGTCCGGGCGGAAGCCGCCCAGCCGTTCATAGACGGTGCGGCGGACGATGGTCGCCGGACACTGGATCCGTTGCCTCTGGCTGATTCGCGCGAGCCAGTGGCCGAGCGGACCGCGCCGCCAGCGCTCGCGGTGCGAACGCCGGGTCCATGCCCCCGCTTCGTCGACGAAGGCATGCCGGCAGAACGCCATGCCGACGCCTTCGGCCGCAAAGCCTGGCAGCAGCCGCTCGTAGAAGCCGGGCAGGATCAGGTCGTCCTGATGCAGCAGGTGCACGAGTTCGCCGCGCGAGAGTTCGACGCTGCGGTTCCAGTTGCCGGCCAGCCCCAGGTTCCGCGCGGCGGGGTGGATCTCCACGCGCCCTGCAGGAGCGACCGTTGCGACCAGCGCCGCGACGTCCACCGTCGGCGAAGCGTCGTCCACGACGGCAATCTGCATGACCGCAGGCCCCGGATCCTGCGCGAGGATCCCGCGCAGCGCTTCCACGAGGAACGGTCCCGGCTCGTAGGTCGGGATCATCACCGACAGCCGCGGCCGCGGCGCGCCGTCTGCCGGCAACGGTGCAATCGCGGGCGGGTTGCCGGCGCTCAATGTGTGGCCCTATGCGTTCCGCACTTTCCTGAACGACCGCTGCGCGGCTTCGACGGTGCGGGCGATGTCGGCGGGCGTGTGCGCGGCAGAGACAAAGCCGGCCTCGAACGCGGACGGAGCGAGGTAGATGCCTTCGTCCAGCATGGCATGGAAGAAGTGCTTGAAGCCCTCGGTGTCACACTTCATCACCTGCCGGTAATAGCGGACCGACGGCTCGGGCGTGAAGAACAATCCGAACATGCCGCCGACATGGTTGGTGGAGAACGGTACGCCTTCGCTGCGGGCGGCATTGGACAGGCCCTCCATGAGGCTTGCCGTCCTCTGCGTCAGGCTCGCATGGAAGCCGGGCGCGCAGAGCAGGTCGAGCGTGACCACGCCGGCTGCCATGGCCACCGGATTGCCCGACAGCGTGCCCGCCTGATAGACGGGGCCGAGGGGCGCCAGCCTTTCCATGATCTCGCGCTTGCCGCCGAACGCACCCACCGGCATGCCGCCGCCGATGATCTTGCCCAGCGTCGTGAGGTCCGGGCGGATGCCGTACAGTTCCTGCGCGCCGCCGCGCGCGACGCGGAAGCCGGTCATCACTTCGTCGAAGATCAGCACGCTGCCATGCTGGTCGCACAACGCGCGCAGCGCCTCGAGGAAGCCGGGCACGGGCGGCACGCAGTTCATGTTGCCGGCCACCGGCTCGACGATGATGCAGGCGATCTCGGCGCCCATGTCGTGGAACAGCTGCTGTGCCTGCGCGATGTCGTTGTACGACAGCGTGATCGTGTGGGCCGCGAGGCTTGCCGGCACGCCGGGCGACGTGGGTACGCCGAACGTCAGCGCGCCGGAGCCGGCCTTGACCAGCAGCGAGTCGGAGTGGCCGTGGTAGCAGCCCTCGAACTTCACGATCTTGTCGCGTCCCGTGTAGCCGCGGGCCAGACGGATGGCGCTCATGGTGGCTTCCGTGCCCGAACTCACCATGCGGACGAGGTCGATGGACGGCATGAGCTCGCAGACCTTCCGGGCCAGCTGCGTCTCGATCTCCGTCGGCGTGCCGAATGACAGCCCGAGCGCGACACGCTCCTGCACCGCCCTGATCACGTCGGGGTGTGCATGGCCCAGGATCATCGGCCCCCACGAGCCGACGTAGTCGAGGTAGCGCTTGCCGTCCGCGGACGTGACGTAGGCGCCGCTCGCGCTCGCCATGAAGACGGGGTCGCCGCCCACGCCGCGGAAGGCGCGGACCGGGGAATTCACGCCGCCCGGAATGTAGCGGCTGGCATCGGAAAATAGACTCAAGGACTTGGCTCCGTGTAGGTACGATGGCGAGTGTAGGGGCTGGAGCGGGCAGCGGGAAGGCGTCAGCGCATCGGGCTGAAGCGGGAAAGCGCGGGAGGCGACGACGCCCGGGGAGCCCGGACTTCGCTGCGGGTCGGCTCTCCGGCTTCCGGACTTCCCCGGGTCCTGCGCTTCCCCTTGCCGCGCCAGTTGCCGCCCGCACCCATTCCCGGTTTAATCGCGCCTCCTCCGGCTGCTTCTCTCGGACCCCTTAATGAAAGCGTACATGTGTGTGATCTGCGGTTATGTCTACGAAGAAGCCAAGGGAGATGCCGCCGCAGGCCTCGCGCCTGGAACCCGCTGGGAAGACGTGCCGCTGTCGTGGCGCTGCCCCGATTGCGGCGCCGGCAAGGAAGACTTCGAGATGATCGAGGTCTGACCTCGTCGGGCCGAGGGCTGCAGCCATGAGGCTTGGGGCTTGAGCCAGAGCAAGAAGACTTCTCCAGCATTCCAGCCCTTAGCTTCCAGCCAGAAGAGCGCATGCCCACCTTCTACTCGTACCTGCTGGTTGGAGTCGGTAGCGCCCTGGGGGGCATGGCCCGCCACTGGACGACCGCCCTGGTTGCTTCGCGATGGGGAGCCGCCTTTCCGTGGGGAACCCTGGTCGTGAACGTCGCGGGCTCCTTGCTGATCGGCGTGCTGGCGGCGGCGCTGGTACCGGACGGCCGCTGGCTGCTGCCCGTGCCCGCACGGGAATTGCTCATTGTCGGCGTGCTGGGGGGTTACACCACGTTCTCCGCCTTCAGCCTGCAGACCTTCATGTTGCTCGAGCAGGGGCAATGGCTGCGCGCGGGCGGCAACGTCGTGCTGTCCGTCGTACTGTGCCTGGCGGCGGTTACGCTGGGTTATCTTCTGGCCAGCAGCGTCCTGCGAGCGGGCTGACCCGGCCTTCTCAGGCTGCGGTGCTTTCTGCCCAGACGACTTCGGTGGCGATGGAGCCGTCGGCCAGCAGTTCCAGGACCCGATAACCGGGCGGACGCCGGTCGAGTACGAAATCCGTGCTCCGGGGCAGGAACTGGGCGCAGGTCGCCGGCGAGGCCATGAAGCGGACGCCCTCCACGAACCGGTCCAGCGACTGATGCACGTGCCCCCACAACACGCCGCGCACCTGCGGGAACCGCCTGATCAATGACAGGAACTCTGCGGCGTCATCGAGCCCGACCTTGTCGAGCCAGCGGCTCTCCATGTCCAGGGGATGGTGATGCAGGCAGATGAGCGCATGCAGTTGCGGATGGCCGGCGAGCAGCGCTTCCAGCCGGGCGAGCTCTTCCTCGCCCAGGCGGCCGCCGGCGCTGTTGGCCTTCCACGTGTCGAGCATGATGACCAGCCAGCCGGCGGCGATGAACTGCCCGCCGACCTGGAAAGGGGCGGCGTCCAGCGTCGCATGCATGGCCGCCGGAATGTCGTGGTTCCCGGGAAGGCAGTACACCGGGACGGGCGAGGACTCGAACGTGGCACGCAGCAGCGCATAGCCGCCGGGATCGTCCTGCACCAGGTCGCCCGTCAGCAGCAGCGCATCGGGCGCGCGAAAATACCGTGCGGCATGCGCCATCGTCGTCTTGAGGGCGGGCAACGTTGCGACGCCACGGAGTTCTCCAGTGGCCGTGCCAAAGAGATGCGGGTCGCTGAGCTGGAGTAGGCGTAGGGAGTTGGCCACGTGGGGTGGGCTGGGCGCAGGAGGAGGATGGGCGGCATCTTAACAAGCCGCTGCCGGCGAAAAGGTGACACGCGTCGGCTCAAGTGAAGCTGCGACGTCGGGCATGCGCAATCGTCGCGGGGAGCGGACACGGCAAGGTCAGGCAAACCCTCAAGGTGCGTGGCCGGTTTGCAAGAAAGAAAAGGCCGGCTTGCGCCGGCCTTCTCGACTCCTCGGGGTCCGCGGGTGCGGGACCCGCGGACCGGTCAACTCAGTACTTGTAATGGTCCGGCTTGAACGGGCCGTTCACGTCGAGGCCGAGGTACGCAGACTGTTCCGCCGTCAGCTTCGTGAGGGTCGCGCCAATGCGCTCGAGGTGCAGCTGGGCCACCTTCTCGTCGAGGTGCTTCGGCAGCACGTACACGTCGTTCTTGTACTTCGAGCCGAACTTGAACAGTTCGATCTGCGCGAGCACCTGGTTCGTGAACGAGTTCGACATCACGAACGACGGGTGGCCCGTGCCGCAACCGAGGTTCACGAGGCGGCCCTCGGCCAGCACGATGATGCGCT
>CAIUGU010000011.1 GCA_903898785.1 uncultured Pseudomonadota bacterium
AAAAACCCAATCGACCAGTGCAAATCCTCGCGCCGCCTGGACCGCAGCCACGGCCGTGCGGATCAGGAAGTTGCCCGCGGCGGGGGTCCACTGGAAGTGGCCGTTGATGATCGACGAATATCTCCAGTACTCTTCGGTCGCAAGGCGTGGCGCCGCACTGCCATGTTGGGCCAATACGCGGTTGTTGATCTGCTGGTCGTTCCACGCGCCGTACGAGATCACCAGATGCGGGTGCAATTGGTAGAGCTCCGATACGTAATACAGGAGCTCGTTGGCCGACGTGTAGCCGGACACACCGGCGTTGATGACCTCGAAGGAATTGAGGCCCGCAGCCGTCGGCGCGTAGTCGGTACGCAACACCGAAAGGAGTGCCGCGGGAAGTGCGGTGAGGGACCCCGACGCTCCGTTGCCTTCGACCGTAGAGCCTCCCAGAACCACGATGCGGAAGATGCCTGCCGGCGGTTGCGCCGCGTACACAGGGGCGTCCGCTTCGGTAATGACGAAGCCTTGCGCGTTCGAACGCCGGTAGGACCATTTGTTCTCGCTGACCAGCGCGTTCTTGGCGTTGCGGTGGCCGAGCAGGGGGTCGCCGATCCACCAGCGCGAGCTGACGGTAGGGCTGCCGACGTCGCCGACGTACAGTGGCCACCACTCTGGGGGGAATGGGAACTGGTCCGAGAATCGCGCGGCCCAAGGCTGCAGAACGTAGTACTGCGTCAGGAGGTCGGGGAACGGCTGGCCCGTGAACGCCCGCTTGGCGACGTAAGCCCAGGCCACGCCCACTTCGAGCAGGGCCAATGCGACCAACAACGCCAGGATGGCGCGCGTTCCTCGCAAAGCGGTTTCCCTCGGCGCCGCGCGCCCGTCGCAAACGGCCGCAACCAAGATACAACGAAGGCCTAGAGCGTCCAAATTGAAACTCCGTCGGCTCCACATCCCGGAATGAAGCTGTACAGCGTCCTCGATGTGCCGTGGGTCTACAGCGCCGTGCAGGTGATGGTGGCCCCCGGCGCCGGCCGCGGCCTGCGTAGCACCGCTCGGGAGCTTACGCGCCGATTCGGCTTGCAGGGTCCGGCTCTCGACGTGGGATGCGGCCCGCAGTCGCACTTGGAAGGCACGGGACTGTCGCCGTTTGGTCTCGACATCTCGCACCCGTACGTGAGCAAATTTCCCCATCCGGCAATCGTCGGGTCAGCGGATCAGCTGCCGTTCCCCGCGGGGGCATTCCGCACCGTCTGGACGCTCGGCTTGTTGCACCACCTTCCTGACGCGATGGCCGCGACCACCATTCGGGAGATGACGCGCGTGTGCGCTTTCGGCGGCACGGTCCTGGTCATCGACGCGGTGATGCCGCCGGCCGTATGGCGCAATCCGTATGCCCACATCACACGTCGCATGGACCGTGGACGGCACATGCGCTACCAGGCGCAGCTCGAGGTGTTGCTGCCGGATCGGTCGGCTTGGAGTGTCGAGCGGCGAACCTATTCGTACGCAGGACACGAGCTCATCGTGTGCGTCTTGAAGAACGGCAGGGCATGACCGGATTCCTCGGCGAGGTCCTGGCGACACTGAACAGCCGGCGCCTCACGCACGTTCTGTTGGCGCTGTGGGTACTGTCCTCGATCGGCAGCATCTTCTATTTGGCGCCCAGCGTGGACGACAACATCTACGGCGAGCAGTGCCAGGTGTTTGCCGCGACGGGCCAGATCGCCAACGCCTACATGGGCGAGCTGCAGCTCAACGCCTACGGATTCCCGGGTTACACTGCGATCAGCGGGAGCCTGTGCTGGGTATTCTCCCACGCCGGGGTACCTCTGAACGTCTACACGTTCAAGTTCTTCCACGTCGTCTATCTTGTCCTGCTGTTCCCGGCGTTGGTGCTTGCCGTGCGCGTGTGTGCTCCTGCGGACCGATGGACCGACGCGCGGGTCAACGCCGTCCTCACCCTGCTCGGCGTGACCTCGTTCGCCATCAACGTTCTTTATCCGCGGCCGGAAGCACTGGCGATGCTGATGATCGCGCTCGCTCTCTACTTGGAGGCGCAGGCGTGGCGCCAAAGTCCGCCTCGGCTGGGACCCTTGTTCCTCGCGGGCTTGTGCATCGGCATCGCCGCGACCACCCATCCGGGTCTGTTGATCACCGTCGCGGTCGCGGCCTCCGCAATGGCCGCGCGCATGGCTTGGCGCCGTCAATGGGCGCCGCTTGCTGTGTCCGCAGCCGGGACGATCCTTCCCGTCGCGGCAATGCTGGGCTGGTTCTGGAGCCTGCGGCCATTGTCCTTCGATCTGCTCTTTGCGCATGCAGAACACCGCTCGCCCCGGCTGACCGTCGGGTTCGAGTCGCTGTTCGCCGAGGCCTCCCGCCTTGTCGATCCAGCGGCAATGGGAGACCTCTATTGGGGCCTCGCATTCTCGATGCTGATCGTCGTGCTGGTGTTCGCCATCGTCGTGGCGATCTGGCGGCTCAGCGTGCGCGAGTACCGCGAGCCGGGCCCGCTGACCATCAGCTGCCTGATGCTCGGTGCTCTGGTGTACTGGCTGCAGACCGGTAACGGCCGCATCCAGGTCTTCACTGTCCTTGCATTTGCCGCGGTGCTGCAAGCTGCGATGCTGCCGAGCAGTCTGCGCCGGCCACGTTCTTCATGAGGGGCTTGGCTGCTGCGGCCGTCTACGCCATTTGCATCGGGTCCGTCCTCTCGCTCCCCTTCGCCCACATCGCAAAGCATCTGATTGGCGACTCGGAGCCGTTCACCCACCTCGCGGCGGCGCCGATCCTCAGCAAGGAGCTACGGGACGACGAGGCGCTCTTCTCGACCCCGGGGCA
>CAIUGU010000012.1 GCA_903898785.1 uncultured Pseudomonadota bacterium
GCAGTGAGCGCATCCTGCCCGCCGGGGCCGTCGCCGAAGTGGCCCGCTTGAACCGCGACTACCTGGGCCTGTTGGTCGGGAATCCGGACGACGGCGCCCCACCGCTGGCGCCTGCCGTCCTGCACGGATTGCGCTCGGCGTCGGCCGCTGCACTGGACGCGATGGCGGCCTGCAGCTATGCCCTGTTCGTGCTCGATGCGCCTCCCTTCGGAACCGCCGACCCGTTGCAGGCGGTCTACGTGCAGGACCCGGTCGCCGAACGCTATGGCTCGGGCGCGCCTGACGGTGGGGCGTGGCCTGCGTTCACCATTGCGGCTCTCTCGTTTGCGTGGTTGCTGAGTCGCCAGAGTCCGCTGTCGGCCCGCCTCATGCTCGGCTTCTCCGCGACGGCGACCGCGACCCTGGCGACGATGGATCCGTGGACGATGCGGCGGACCGCCATCCGCCAGACGCAACCGCTGCAACCCCGGTGGAGCCGCAACCCCTGTTTCTGGCCGGACCTGCTGCGCTCGGCCGGCACGCCGGACCTCCTCAGGCTGGACCTCGCGAGGCTCCGTGGCGTCCAGCTGCTCGCCGCCGACCTGCATCCGCGTCGTGGCAGCCCGGCCCGGCGCCGCTAAGGCGGGCCAGCCAGCGCTTCCCTGGATCGTGATAGTCTCCGCGCCCCATGAAAGCACTGTCTTTGCGCCAGCTCACCAAGACCTACAAGAACGGTGTCCAGGCCCTCAAGGGCATCGATCTGGACGTGGAAGAGGGCGACTTCTTTGCGCTGCTCGGACCGAACGGCGCCGGCAAGACCACGGCCATCGGCATCGTCACGTCGCTGGTCAACAAGACCGGTGGCAAGGTGGAGGTCTTCGGCTACGACCTCGACACGCAGCTGGAATACGCGAAGTCCTGCATCGGCGTCGTGCCGCAGGAGATCAACTTCAACCAGTTCGAGACGGTGTCCACGATCCTGCTGAACCAGGCCGGCTTCTACGGCATCCCGCGGCCCGTCGCCCGCGATCGCGTCGAGAAGTACCTGACGCAGCTGCAACTGTTCGAGAAGCGCAACTCCATCTCGCGCAGCCTGTCCGGCGGCATGAAGCGCCGCCTGATGATCGCGCGCGCGCTGATCCACGAACCCAGGCTGCTGATCCTCGACGAGCCGACGGCGGGCGTGGACATCGAAGTGCGCCGCTCGATGTGGGAGTTCATCAAGCAGATCAACGTGGCGGGCACGACGATCATCCTCACGACGCACTATCTCGAGGAAGCGGAGACGCTGTGCCGCAATGTGGCGATCATCGACAAGGGCCGCATCATCGAGAACGACCGCATGAGCCGCGTGCTGCGCAAGCTCCATGCCGAGGTGTTCGTGCTGAACCTCAAGAATCCGCTGGCCCGGCTGCCGGAGCTGCCGGGCTATCCCGTCACCATGCCTGACGACCATACGCTCGAGATCGAGGTGTCGAAGGAGCAGAGCCTCAACGACATCTTCACGCGCCTCACGGCGCAGGATATCGGCGTCGTGTCCCTCAAGCCCAAGACGAACCGCCTCGAGGAGCTGTTCATGCGTCTCGTCGAAGGGCCGAAGCCGGCTGCCGGCGGGGGTGCCCAATGAACGCTCCGGTGAACACACAGGTGACGTCGCAGGACCGGGGCCGATTCCGCGCCAACCTCGTCGGCTTCAACACGATCGTCATCCGGGAATTCAGCCGCATCATCCGCATCTGGGGCCAGACGCTGGTGCCGCCCGCCATCACGGCCACGCTGTACTTCGTCATCTTCGGCAACCTGATCGGCGGCCGTATCGGCGACATGGGCGGCTACACGTACATGCAGTACATCGCGCCCGGCCTGATCATGATGTCCATCATCACGAATTCCTACGGCAACGTCGTGTCATCGTTCTTCGGTGCGAAGTTCGGCAAGCACATCGAGGAGTTGCTGGTGTCGCCGTTGCCCAACTGGCTGATCGTGACGGGTTACATGTGCGGCGGCATGGTGCGCGGCCTGCTGGTCGGCGGGCTCGTGACCGTCATTGCCCTGTTCTTCACGCACCTGCACGTCGCGCACCTCGGTGTCGTGCTGTCGGCCGTGCTGCTGACATCGGTGGTGTTTGCGCTCGCGGGCATGATCAACGCGATCTTCGCGAAGAACTTCGACCAGATCACCTTCATCCCGACGTTCATCCTCACGCCGCTCACGTACCTGGGCGGCGTGTTCTATTCCATCACGCTGCTGCCGGGCTGGGCGCAGGGCGCAACGCACGCGAATCCCATCCTCTACATGGTCAACGCGTTCCGCTACGGCTTCCTCGGCGTGTCCGACGTCAACCTCGGCGTGGCCTACGCGATCATGATCGGCTCGGCCGCCGCCCTGTTCATCGCGTGCGTGTGGCTGCTCGAGCGCGGCACCGGGACGAGGGAGTAGCCGCTACTTCTGCTTCCAGGCGCCGCTGCCGTCCTTGTAATACCAGCCGCCGCTCGCGCGCTCGATCCAGCGTTGCGCGAAAGTCTTGCGGATGTCGGCTTCCCACTCCGGATGGCCGTTGGCGCTCGCGATCTCGCGATACAGGTTGCCTCGATCCGAGTTCTCGTCGGCGACGAGCTTGCGCGCCCCGTTGCGTTCCGGCAGCGGGATCAGGTTCTGGTCCCGCACGTCGACCAGCCCGTCGTTGGTGAAGCCGATGGCGCCCGAGTCGTAGTAAGGCTTCAGCTGGGCATGACGCGCTTCCATCGACTGCGTGATGGCGCGCACCTGCGGCGTCGCGATGTTGAGGTCGGCCTGGGCATGGGCCGACGGAATCAGGAACTCGAGCACGGAGCCGGTGGCGGCGAGCAGCACGCGCGGCGCGACGCCGGGCTCGGCCACGGACGTCTGCGGACGGTTTTCCGGGGTCGGCTTTTTCGCCGGGCCCCACACGTCCTCGATGATGCGATCCGCTGCCTTCTCGGCGGCGGCGGCCGGGAAGTACACATTGATCGTGACGCACGCCGACAGGAACAGGCAGAGCGCAGCGAACTTGACCGGGATGTAACGACGCATCGTGATTCTCCTTGGGGATGGCTTGCAGCCTGCTGCCTGACCGATGAACCGGACCTTAACCTTACCTTACGACCGGTCCTGACGACTCCATGATCGCGCGGATCTGGGCCACCAGGCGCGGCCAGTCGACCTGCGGGGCGTTGCCGATCACGTTGATGCGCGGCAGGCCGCGGCCCTTGACCAGATAGTAGCCCCCCTTCGGCGCGGGATCGACCCCGTCCATGAGGCAGACTTCGTTCTCGAGCCGGCAGGAGATGCCGAGCTTCGCGTAGTTGAACTCCTCGAAGAAACGCATGAACCCGCTCGACAGCGCCGCACCGACGCCCGCGCCGCCGCCGCCCAGGTTGCCGATGTTCTGCACGGCCCGCTGGCTGATCCGGTGTCGTGAACGATCCTCGGGCGGGGTGTACAACCGCGCGTCGAACTCGACCGGCATCCAGTCGAACAGCACGAGTTCGTTGACGTAGCCCGACAGCCGCCCGGTGATGCGCCCGAACGAGAAGGCCGACGTCACCTGCTCGAGGTCGAGGTTGAAGATGCCGATGCTGGAATAGAGCCGGGGCCAGTCGCCGAACGGATCCTCGAGCCGCAAGTCGCTGACTTCGAGCCGGCCGTCGAATGCGCGCGCCTGCAGCGTGGTGGAGAGCGTCAGTACGCCGTCCTGCAGCCTCAGGTCGGAAATGCGCCCGCCGAGCTGCCCGCCGAACTCCGGCCAGCCGAAGGCGCGGGACAGCCGTTGCAGGCTGAGCGGGACCAGGTTTGCGTCGAGCGCAAACGCCATCTCCGGCAGGCCTGCGTTGCGGACCGCGAAGCGGTCGAGTTCCAGCGCGCCATCGAGCAGCGGAATGCGCGTTGCCTGCAGCAGCTCGACATCGCGGTTCGCCGTGCGGAAGGCCAGGGTCGTGGCGCCGACATCGAGTCCGAACAGCAGGCCGCCTTCGAGCGTCAGGCGCGAATCGGGTGACGTTGCAGCCGCCTCGCCGCCGCGCCAGTGCAGTTCTCCATCCAGCCCGTACAGCGCCAGCTTGCCGGTGCCGGTATCTGCCGACACCGCAGCGAAGGTGAAGTCCGCAAGACGAGGCGATCCCCCTGCCATCACGAGGTGACCTGCCACCGTTCCGGCCGTCTCGAGGTCCTTGAAGTCCGTGGCAATCAGGAAGGGCTGCAGGTAACTCGCAAAGGCGCCCGGGAATGCGAGGCGGTCGATGACGACATCGAGTTGCCGGATGAGCGCGTCCGTGCCCGGTGCGAGGCTCGCCGAGCCGCGTGCCGTGACGACATCGCGATGCTCGACCTTGAACGACGCGAGGTCGATGCCGCCAGCGTCAAGCCACGAGCCGGTCGCGCTCGTTTCGATCGCATGGACTCCGAAATCGAGGAACACGGGTTCGGCGTAGGCCTGGCCGCGGCTACTGCGTGCGTCGAGGGCGAATTCCCACCCGTCGCTGCGACGGTCGAGGCGTCCACCCATCCTCAACGCAAGCTTGTCGGTGGCCAGCGTGCCGGCCTCGTTGCCAGCCGTCAGGTCCGCCACCGTCGCGTCGAATTCGATCGACCGGACGGCATTGCCGTTCCCCGCGGCCCGCAGATCCAGCGTGACGTTTCCCGAACCTGTCATGGCGGGTACCGGCAGCGACCATTGCTTCGCGAGGGCCAGCAAGGCATCGATCCTGACGTCCTTGAGTTGCATCCCGGCAGACCACGCCTGGTCGCGCAGCGAGCCGTTGATGCGAGCGGTGCCGTTGCCCACCTGCAAACCTTCTGCCTGCACCTCCAGCGCTCCGCTGGCGAGGTCGTAAGTCAAGGCGGCGCGGAATCGCTGCCGACCCAGCGTCGGGACGATGGCGTCGATGAGGGCGCCTGCGCAGTGAACCCGCCGGGCCTCGAGGGTGAAATCCGGGCACTCGACGCGCACGGTGCGCAGCGGTTCGGGGAGGCCGGCCAGCGTCATCGATGTCGCGGTGAGGCGGGCCGGGCGCCGCCGGCCGGGCTCGGATCCGACCGGGACTTCCACTTGCAGATCGCGCACGACCCAACCGTCGCCTGCCATGCGTTCGACCGAGAACGTCGTCGACTCGACTGCGACCCCGACGACGGGCGCCAGCGCCACGCACAGCAACAGGGCATGCGCTCCCGCGCGCCTCATGCGGCCACCGTGTGCATCGCCTGTTTTACAGTTGCCGATTGCCATGACCCTGTCGCCGTTCTGCGGCATGCCGGATACGGAAATATTCCGTGCCGCGCGGTCCGCTTTGCCAAGGCTGCCAGCACGAATTCCATCTCTGCGGGTCGCCGCATCTGATGTACTCTAGCGGACCTGAGGGCACCCCGCCGGACACGATGCGAAAGGGGCGCCCGGAATCCTTTTGCCATCAGGACGTTCATCATGCGTTACGTAAGAACCGTCGGACTCGCGGCTGTGCTGGCCCTCGCTGCGGGATGCAGCCAGAACTCGCCCGAGCAGGCCGAGGCCACCGCACCCGCCACCACGCCCGCCGCTGCGCAAAGCGACGCGCCGGCTGCCATCGCCGCCGCGATCGCGAGCACCGATCGCCTCATGGGAGACACGGACGAGGATGCGCGTCGTCATCCGCAGGAAGTGCTCGAATTCCTTGGCGTGGAACCCGGCATGCGCGTGCTCGACTTCGGTGCGGGCGGCGGTTACTACACGGAGCTGCTGTCGCGCGTTGTCGGTGCTGACGGCACCGTCGTCGCTTACAACGACGGCCTGTATGCCAAGCTGTTCGGCGAGCGGCTCAACGAACGCCTGAACGGCGGCCGCCTGGCCAACGTCAAACCGCTGGTGGCCGCCGCCAACGACCTGGCACTCGAGCCGGGCGAACTCGACGCGGCGCTGTTCGTCATGTCGTACCACGACCTGTACCACCGCCCGGAAGCCGGCGCTGCCGCGACGGACGTTCCCAAGGCCGTCGCGAAGGTGTTCGAGGCGCTGAAGGCCGGGGGCGTCGTCGTCGTGCAGGATCACGTTGCGGCTGCAGGAGCGGAGGTCGTCGAAGCGGCGCACAGCCTGCATCGAATCGATCCGGAAGCGGTCAAGCGGGACTTCACTGCCGCCGGTTTCGTGGCCGATGCGGAAAGCCTCGTCTTCGCGAACCCGGCTGACGATCACACGAAGATGGTGTTCGACCCGGCGATCCGCGGCAGCACCGACCGCCTGATGCTCCGTTTCCGCAAGCCGCTGCCGGTCGACGCGCCGCGCGCGGAGTGATCCTGAGGCGAACCTCGGGTACCAGGACAACATTTCAAATAGAGGGGAATCCAGCATGACGATTCACAAACGGTTACTCGCGCTGACGGGCCTCTGCCTGTTCGCGGCCTTGCCAACGGTTGAAGCGGCGGGTCCTGCGAACTCCGCGGCGATCAAGGCAGCCATTGCAAGCACCGAACGCCTGCCGTCCGACAGCGCGGAGGATGCGTGGCGCCAGTCGGCGGCCGTGCTCGAGCTGCTCGGTGCCCGGCCCGGCATGAAGGTGGTCGATGTCGGTGCGGGCGGTGGCTACTTCACCGAACTGCTGTCGCGCGTCGTCGGCCCGCAGGGCTCGGTCACCGCGCAGAATCCCAACGGCTTCGTGACCCGCCTGACGGCACGGCTGGAGGAGCGTTACGGCAAGAACCGCCTGCCCAACGTCGTGCGCCTCGAGGGCGATCCGATGGTGCTGCCTGCGAACACCTTCGATGCGGCACTCATCGTGAACTGGTACCACGACCAGTACAGCCCCCGCGCGCAGACCGTCGGTGGCGGCCCCGCCACGCCGGCGGGTCCCGGCCCGTTCGTGGCCGAGGTGTTCAAGTCGCTGAAGGGCGGCGGCGTGGTCGTCGTGCAGGATCACACCGCCAATTCCGGCGGTGACCCGATGGACGTCGGCACCAATATCCACCGCGTCGATCCGGAGCAGGTCAAGAAGGACTTCGCCGCCGCGGGCTTCGCGTTCGACGGCGAGAGCAACGCGCTGCGCAATTCCGAGGACGATCACAAGGTGCGCGTGCACGAGCAGGGCATGCTGCACAAGACGGATCGCTTCATGCTGCGCTTCCGCAAGCCCTGATCCTTGAGCGAAGTGCAGGGAAGCGAGCAAGCCTGGACCCGCGCAGGCAGCCGGAGCGATCCGGGACTGCCTGCGACAGGTTCCGTCTTCCCGGCTTCCATCGCTTCCCGGCGTTGCCTCCGCCTGTCCGTTTGCTGAACCATGGCTGCCAAACGCGCCCTGATCGTCGATGACTCGCGGTCCGCCCGCGTGATCCTGAGCCGGATGCTCGAGAGCTACGGCCTGCAGGTCGACGCGGCCGAGACGGCCGAGCAGGCGTTCGAATTCCTGGAGCACCACCGACCTGACGTGATCTTCATGGATCACCTGATGCCGGGCATGGACGGCTTCCAGGCGGTCCAGGCGCTGAAGTCCAACCCCGCCACCGCGATGATCCCGGTGATGATGTACACGTCGCAGGAGGGCGAGCTGTACGTCGGCCAGGCGCGTGCGCTCGGCGCCGTTGGCGTGCTGCCGAAGACCGTCAAGCATGCCGATGTGTCGCGCGTGCTCTACCAGCTCAACCTGCTCGAGGAGCGCCGCGAGAACCGGCCGGCCGTGTTTGGCCCGCCGAAGAAGGAGGAGACCGAAACCCTTGGGGTGGAAGTCGCGTCCGCGCGGGCCGAGCAGATCGACTCGCCTCCCGATGCGCATGCCGGGGACTCGTCGCTGCGAACCCTGCTCGACCATGCGTTCAAGGAACAGCAGATCGAGTTGCGCCGTTTCATGCTGGCGAGTTTCGAGGCGTTCGTGCGGCGGGTCAGCGCGGACATCAAGGCGGCCGCGCCGCCTCCCGATGCAGCGGATCCGGCCGCAGCACTCGCGCACTCCAGTAGGAGTCCCCTTGCTTCGCGCTGGCCGTGGGTGATCGCGGCCGTCGCCGTTGTTGCCCTGCTGCCGACCGTGATCCTCGGCGCGTTCTACCTGCGGATCATGGACACGACGCGCAGCCTCACCGACACCAATGCTCGCCTCGCCGAACTCGTCGCGGGACAGCAGGCGCAGATCAATGCGTTGCGCGATGCGCCGCCGAATGTGCTCGCGCCGGCCGATCCGTCCGCCGTGCCCGCGAGCCCGCCGGCCGAAACCGAAGCCGTCGGCTACGGCGAGGCGCCGTTGTCCGGTGCGCGCGTCGACAAGCTGCGTGCGTTGCTCGCGCGGCTCAAGGCGGAGGGATTCACCGGAACGGTGCGCGTCGAGACCTTCGTCGGCGACTTCTGCCTGGCGGGCAATGCCGTCGAGGGCTACTCGCTCGCAGGGGACGACGTGCCCGCCCGTCGCTGCGATGTCACCGGCAATCCCTTCGAAGATGGGCTGACCGGTGCGCAGCGCCAGTCGTTGCCGTTCGCCAATCTCGCCGCCTCGGTCGCACAGGAAACCGGCGGCAACGTCCGCGTGGAAGTCATCTCCGCCGGCCGCCGCCCGCTCGTGCCGTATCCCGCCGCCACCGATGCGCTGACCGCCGGCGAATGGAATCGCGCCGCGGCGCGCAACAATCGCGTGGAATTTACGATCGAGCCGGTGGGATGAAACCGGCCGGCTTCCTCCCGCCTCGCTGGCTGCGTAACCACCACCTGCAATCCATCCTGCCTACGAGCCGGCTCCGCAGGCCGTGGGTGATGCCCCGTGCGCGGCCATTGCTCTCGGCGTCGCATCCCACCGTCCTCGACTGCGGCGCCGGCGTGCGTCTGTCGGGCTATCACTCGCGGCAGCAGGACGTCGGCAGGCCCGCGGCGACGACGCTGGTCGTGCTGCTGCACGGCTGGGAGGGAAGCGCGCAGTCTCTCTACGTGCTGGCGCTCGGCAGCCACCTGTTCGACCGCGGCTACGACGTCTTCCGCCTGAACTTTCGCGACCACGGCGGCAGCCACGGACTCAACCCGGGGCTGTTCCATTCCTGTCGCCTCGATGAAGTCGTCGGGGCGGTGGCGCAGCTGCACGAGCTGTTTCCGGACAAGAGGCTGTGCATTGGCGGATTCTCGCTGGGCGGGAACTTCGCGCTCCGCGTCGCGGCTCGTGCGCCGGCCTCGCATATTCCACTCGAGCGCGCGTTCGCGGTGTGCCCGGTGCTGAGTCCGCACAGCACGCTCGACGTCCTCGAGCGCGGCTCGTTCGTGTACCGGCAGTACTTCATCCAGAAGTGGAAGCGCTCGCTCATGGAGAAGCAGCGCTGCTTCCCGGAGATCTACGACATGAAGGACATCCTCGAGATGGACACGATGACGGCGATGACGGATGCGATGGTCCGGCGCTACAGCGAGTTCGAGACCCTCGATGCGTACCTGACGGGATACGCCATCGTCGACGGCGCGCTTGCCAACCTGGCCGTGCCGAGCCATGCGCTGCTGGCGGCGGACGATCCGATCATCCCGGTCAGGGACGCCGACCGCCTTGCGAAGACGCCGTTCCTGTCAGTCACCCATTCGCGTTACGGCGGGCACTGCGGCTTCCTGGACAGCTTCGGCCGCGAGAGCTGGGTGAGCGCGTGGGTGACCCGATTGCTCGAGTCCCCGCCAGCGGCTCGCTAGGCCGGCTGACTCCACGCGACGATCTTCTGCCGCTGCACGCCCAGGCCTTCCACCCCGAGCGTCACGACATCGCCGGGCGTGAGATAGAGCGGCGGCTTGCGGCCCATGCCGACGCCGGACGGCGTGCCGGAATAGATCACATCACCCGGTTCCAGTGTCATGAACTGGCTCAGGTAGCTGACGAGGAACGCGGGCTTGAATACCATCTGGTTCGTGTTCGAGCGCTGCCGGTCCTCGCCGTTGACGCTGAGCCACAGCTCGAGGTTCGTGGCATCCAGTGCGCTACCCGCCAGTACGTACGGTCCGAGCGGCGCAAACGTGTCCGCGCTCTTGCCCTTGACCCACTGGCCGCCGCGACGGATCTGGAAATCGCGCTCCGAGACATCGTGGCCCGTCGCATAGCCGGCGATGCAGTCCGGCGCCTGCTCCTCGGTGACGTACTGCGCACGCTTGCCGATGACGATGACGAGTTCCACTTCATGGTCGAGCGCGACGGAGTCACGCGGCTGGATCACGTCGTCGTCGGGGCCGCTCAAAGCGGTAACGGCCTTCATGAATACCACTGGCTCCTTCGGCACTTCGAGCTTGGCTTCCGCCGCGTGCTCGCGGTAGTTGAGGCCGATGGCGATGATCTTGCCGATGCCCTTGACCGGCACGCCGAAGCGCGGGGTGCCTGCCACTGCGTGCAGCGAAGTCGGGTCCATTGCAGCGAGCCGGGCGATGGACTCGCGCGACAGCGTGTCGGGCGTGATGTCGTCGAGGATGCCGGAGAGGTCGCGGACGATGCCGTCCGCATCAAGCAGTCCCGGGCGCTCCTGCCCCTTCGGGCCGTAGCGCAGCAGCTTGACGCCTGCCGCCGGTTGCTTCGCCTGGTTCTCGTTGGCCATACATCAATCCATCCGTCGGTGTTGAACGCCGCGCAATGATAGCAGGGCAGGCAGCGGATGCCCGCCGCGCGGCAGCGACGACCGGCTAGGCCGACAGGCTCCGCATGGCTTGCTGCCAGCGGTCGTGCCGTGCGGCGAGGATGCGGTTGTCCGTCGGCATGAAGCGCTCGATCTCCGCGACCGGCGACCAGTCGTCCGGCATGCCGGCAACCAGGAACGCGAGGCCCGTTGCAGTGGCTTCGCGCAGGCTGGAGCGTTCGACCGCGAGGCCGGTGAGATCCGCGATGCAGCCGCACAGATAGTCGGACCGCGACAGGCCGCCGCCGGCGACGATGCGCGTGAGGCCGGGTTCGAGGGCCCGCATCTCGGCCGCATTTGCTGCAATCAGGAACGCGATGCTCTCGACGACACCGGCTACCTTGGCCAGTTCGTCGGCAGGCTGTTCGTCCAGGAACCGCGACTCCACTTGCGGGATCCAGTACGGCGAGCCGATGCCCGACACCCCGTTCAGGAAGACGGGGATCGGGAGTCCTGCCGCCATCTCGCGCGTCAGCGACACTGCCGCCCGATGGTCGTCCAGGCCGGTCTGGTCGTCGAGCCAGCTGAGCGCGCTGCCTGCACCGTTGACCGTTCCTTCGAGGGACCGGCGCGCACCGTGCGCTTCCCACGTGAGCACGCTGTTCAGCAGCGCCGTGGGCCGCGCCGGCGCATGGGTCACGGTACATTGCAGGAATGCACCTGTGCCGATGTTGAGATAGAGGGAGTGCCCATCGGGACGCCCGTGTGCGAACGGCACGGCGGACTGGTCGCCCGTGCAGACGATGAGCGGCACTTCCCGCTCCGGCAGGGGCAGCATGCCGAAGGCATGGTGGGTGGGCACCGACTGCGGCAGCACCGCGGCCGGGATGCCGGCAAGCTCGAGCAACTCGGGCGACCAGTCGCCGCGAGTGAGGTCCCACAACAGGGTTCGCGACGCATTGGATGCGTCGGCAACGGCGGGTTGACC
>CAIUGU010000013.1 GCA_903898785.1 uncultured Pseudomonadota bacterium
CCCTCGACCGCGTCCGGGAATCGCCGCAGCAACCGCGCGCGCTCCGCACCCGTCGATTCAGGTAACTGGACACCGACGATTCCGCGCGCCCCCCAGGCGACGCCGCAGCGGCCGATCGGCGTCTCGAACAAGGTCGCGCCACGCAAGCCGGCGGATGCCCTGCTGCTCAGCCTGCGCCAGCCTGCGCCGCCGCGACGGCCCTCGCCGGATGCACCAGGAAGCGGCGGCTGTCTTCGGTCTTGTCCAGCGTCTTCTCGATGATCGCGATGACCTCGGGCGGGGTGAGCTTCGGGTTGACGGCCAGCATCTTGGCCGCGAGCCCCGCGACCTGTGGCGAGGCCATCGAGGTGCCCGAGAAGGCCACGCGATCACCGCCTGGCAGGTAGCTCACGACCTGGTAGCCGTTGGCATGCGCCTTGACCGTCGGGCCATAACTGGTGAAAGGCGCCTCGTCACCGGCCATGTCGACGGCGCCGACCATGAGCAGGTTTGGCAGCACGATGTCGGCGGGAATGGCCTCCTCGAAGGCGGCGTCCGCGTTTGAGTTGCCGGCGGCGGCCACGAAGAGGATTTCGGGTGCGCTGGCAAAGGCGGCCTGCAGAGCATTCTTCTGCAGGTCGAAGTATTCGCGGGCGATGGCCCTGCGCTCCTCCGGCGTCTTGCCGATGTTGCACAGCTCCAACGCTCTCTCAACGTCCTTCGCGGTACCGCCCCAGCTCATGTTCACCACCCGCACCCCGTTCTTCCTGAAGAAGTCCACGAAGGCCATCGCGTTCCTGGCGTTCTTCTCCACCAGCTCGCGCGTCGGGCAAGGGTCCGGCAGCAGCCTGTAGTCGAACTCGAGGCGGGCATTCACGAGGCGCGCGTACGAATTGCCGGCCATCGTGATGCCGGCCACGTGCGTGCCGTGGCTGTAGTTGCCGGCGAGCCCGAGTTCCTCGATGAAGCTCTTGTACTCGTCGCGCTTCATCTGCGAGAGCGCTGCCTTCACTTCGCTCGCCTCCGGGCTGTCGATGTTGGACTGCAGGTCGGAGAGCCCCTTCATGCGCGACTTCATGGCTGGGATGCGACTGCGAAGTTCCACGGGAATCGGCATCAGCTCGCTGTTCGACGGATTTTCGTAAACGTCGAACGCCAGGAACAGCGGCTTGCCATTGCCGTCGAGCACGAAACGGTCCTTGAAAATGAGCGCATCGACGCCGCTGTCCCAGACGGCGACCATCACGGGCGC
The DNA here is from genome assembly GCA_903898785.1 of uncultured Pseudomonadota bacterium. GTDB lineage: Bacteria > Pseudomonadota > Gammaproteobacteria > Steroidobacterales > Steroidobacteraceae > CAIUGU01. Next base: position 1,232 of record CAIUGU010000013.1, read on the forward strand.
GTAGCTCTTGCCCGCGGGCAACTCGACATCCCGGGCTGCCCAGATGTCCGGCTTCTCCACTTTGTTGGCCGCAAGGTAGGCGCCGTAGGTGTCGATCAGGGTCTGCTTCAAGGGCAGCCGCGCCACGAGTCCGTAGCGCGTGCCAACGATGGCGGGCGCGAAATCCGAGCTCAGTACACCGCCGGCCTTGTCGACGACGGGCTGCAACTGGTCGCGAATGCCGCCGAGCAGCAGCGCCTCGCCCGTGATCTCGGCCGACCGGTTGAGGCTCTTGATGTCATTCGCGATGACCGGGTAGGGGTACTTGGCGAGCTCGGCGGCGATCTGGCGGCCCACCTCCTGCCGGTAAGCCTCGGACGTGACGTTGCCGACCTTGGCTTCGGCGGCAACCATCGTGCGGATGCCCATGCCGGAGACCAGTTTGTCGGCAGGCTTTTCCTCGAGCGCCCGGATCTCCTCGGCGCGCTTCGCGGCCTCCGCGTAGCGTCCCTCGAGGAAGTCGATCTGTGCCAGCACGGTCAGCAAGTCGCGATGGGCGGACTTGTCGGCGATCTCGTAGCCGTCGAGCACGGACAGGTCGTCGCGGCGCACCTGTTCGGCGAAGCGCCGGAATGCCGCCTCGTCCCTGACGAGATCCTCCAGCTTTCCGTCGATCTTGTAGGAAAAGCGCGGCATGTCCGCAGCCTTCTCGATGCGCTGTTTCGCCTGCGCGAAAGCCGTGGTCGACAGGCAGCCGGCCAGCAGGACGAACAGGATTCTCTTGAACATGGGGAAGTTCCTCTGGCGATGCGCGGCCGCGCGGGCACAGACCCGCCACCGGAGGGGATTATAGTGGTTGCCTGCGCTGCAGCATCAACACATCGACGTGATACGTTCACGGCGGCGTCATTCCGCGGTCATCCTGCGCGGCCAGCCTCCCGTCCAGCAGCAGGCGAGCACGCAAATGTGCTCATTCGATGGTCGTTCAAGCTGGAGGGATTCTCGATGATCAGACCGAACATTGTTTGTGGACTGTTGGCGACGGTTGCATTCGCTGCGGTGGCGCCGCAGTCCGACGCGAGTGACCGGCAGGATGGCGACGATCGCGACTGGCATGGTGGCAAGCGTGCAGACGCGGCCGTTCAACTCGGTCCGCGGCCGTTCTATCTGGTGGCCGGAATGGAGGAGGGTCCGCTGAAGGACCGGCTGATGCAGTGCAAGGACGGTCCCTTCGAAAGGAGCGACTTTTCGATCGGCCATCGCGGCGCAGCGCTCCAGTTCCCCGAGCACACGCAGGAGTCGTATACGGCCGCCGCACGGCAAGGCGCGGGCATCGTCGAGTGCGACGTGACCTTTACACGCGACGGGAAGTTCGTATGCCGACACGCCGAGAACGACCTGCATACGACGACCAACATACTTGCGACATCGCTCGCGTCCACGTGCGCCAAGCCCTTTACAGCCGCGGTGATCGGCTCGAACGGAGCGGTCGTCACGCCGGCCAGCGCCGAGTGCCGCACCTCCGCACTCACTCGTGAGGAGTTCAAGACCTTGCGCGGCAAGATGGACGCATCCAACCCGGCTGCCCGCAACGTCAGCGAGTTTCTGGGTGGGACCGCGACCTGGCGCACGGATCTCTACACCGGCCGCGGTACGCTCCTGACTTTCGCCGAAAGCATCGCGCTCAACCAGAAACTCGGCGTGAAGCATACGCCGGAGCTGAAGGGCGGCGACCCCACGCCGATCAACAGTGTCTTCGGCAGCCAGAAGAACCACGCGCTGAAGTTCG
>CAIUGU010000014.1 GCA_903898785.1 uncultured Pseudomonadota bacterium
CACAGACCCCGCCACGAAGTCATGTGTCGCATCAGGTTCTACAGCGCACCTCGCGATCTTGCAAGGAAGGCACCACAAACACAGGCATCGTGTCGCGTTCCTGCAACCCGCCACGTTGTGGACGAGGCGCTGATTGCGTAGCATCAGCCCAGGCGCAGCGATTTCCCCGCGCAGCGTCCGCATTGTGCGGCGGGCAACGATGCCGGTATCGACCGGCGGAGCGAGGGGCGCTATGAGCAGCCGGTCGCGGAGCCGTGTCACTTCGTCACGTCCGGAGCGCGCGCAGACCGAAGGTCTTGCCGCCGCCCCCGACGCATCTTCGATCCAACACGCGATCACAAATCCGCAGGCTGCCTCCCACGAGGCGGTGCGTTCGCTCTCCGCGAGCGCCGGAAACGCCGCAGTCCAGCGCATGGTCGCACTGCAGCGCCTCGACGCGACGGGCGAGGATGTCCCGAGCCTGTTCAACGTCCCCGACGTGGAGCTTCCCCCGCCCGGCGGCGGCCAGCCGATCCCCGACGAGGTGCGCGGCAAGATGGAGTCCGCCTTCGGGCACGACTTCTCCGATGTGCGCGTACACACGGGTGACGCGGCAGCCAGCGTCGGCGCGCTCGCGTACACGCAGGGCAGCGACATTCACTTCCAGCCCGGCCAGTACAGCCCCGGCTCGATCGGCGGCCAAGAGAAGCTGGGACACGAGCTCGCACACGTCGTGCAGCAGCGCTCCGGCGCTGTCGCTGCACCGCAGGGCCTCGGCGCTCCGGTGAACGCGGACCCCGCCCTCGAGGCGGAGGCGGACGCCCTCGGGCGTCAGGCCGCGCACTCGCACAACGTCGCGACGGCCCTCGCCCCATCCGTGCAGCCACCATCCGTCTCGGGTGCCGAGTTCGCAGTGCAGGGCCTGGGCATCCTCGACCGCATCAAGGGCTTCTTCGGCGGTGCGAAGCAGGAAGAGGAGCCGGCAGGGCCCCTGCTGACCGCGCCGACCCTCGACGGCCCATCAGCGGCGCAGGATGAGGTCGCCGGGCCGGTCGCGGACAGTCTGGACCCGGGGACGGCAGACACCATTCTGTCCGCCATCCCCGCCAACGAGATTGCGGCGGCGACATCAGCCGCCAAGAGCCTGGGTGCCTCTGGCGCCGAGACGATTGCGAGCGCATCCGAAACGCCAGTGGGCACAGTCAACACGGCGAACACGGGAGCCGCCACCGCGACACCATTCGCGTCTGATCCCGTCAGCCTCGCGTTCGAGATCGGCGTGCCCGCACCGAAGCTCGGATTCTGGGAACGGGCAAAGAACGCAATCTCGTCCGGCGCCAGCGCTGCCGGAGGATGGCTGAGCGAGAAGGCCTCGGCTGCCAAGACCGGCCTCGGGAACGCCTGGGACGCCACTAAGTCAGGTGCAAGCCGCGCGTGGGATGCCACGAAGTCCGGTGCCAGCGCAGCCTGGGACGCCACCAAGTCCGGCGCCAGCCGCGCCTGGGACGCGACGAAGTCCGGAGCCAGCGCCGCGTGGGACGCCACCAAGTCCGGCGCGAGCCGCGCATGGGAGGCCACCAAGTCCGGAGCCGGCTCCGCTGCCGACTGGATCAAGGGGAAGGCCGGCGCGGCCAGCGACGCAGTCGACAACAACCCGAACAAGGCTCTTGCCGGTGCCGGAGTCGCGGGCGCGGCTACGTACCTCCCGCCGACGCTCACCGCAGCAACCGAGGCTGCGAAGAACAAGGTGGGAGAGGGATTCGGAGGCGCTGGAGGCCTCGCGGGTGCCATCGGCGGGCTGTACGGCGCCTATGAAGATGCGTCCGCACTCTCCGGCAGCAATCAGAATATGAACTCCGACATCGAGCGGAGCGCATCGCTTGCCTCGAACCTCGTGGGGGCGGCAGGCTCGACCGCCAGCGCGGCCCGATCCATCGAGGCTGCACGTCTCGGCATGAGCACCGGCATCACCAACGGCGTCGTCGGAAACACCGTCATGGCGGGCGCGGGTACTGCCGCTGCCGGCCTTTCCGTCGCAACAGGCAGCATCGATGTGCTTCGCGGCACGATCGGCGCGGGCATGGCCCAGTCACGAGCAAACGAACTGGATGCGCTCGCCAGCGCGCAGGGGGCCGACAGCGCCTCGGGACAGATCGCTTCGTACGCCGCCGGCAACCAGCGGTCAAAGCGCAACGACCGTCTCATCACAGCAGGCAAGGGCGCTCTGGGCGTCGCGGGTGGTGCGGTGCTGCTCGCTGCGGGCCTCACGAACCCGGTCGGGCTGGGCCTGCTCATCGGTGCCGCGGCGATCGGCGGTGGCGTCGCCCTGTACCGTTGGTGGAAGAACCGCCAGAAGGCGAAGGACGCCACGGGCAACGACACCAACGTCACCGTGGCCCAGCAGGAGGCAGCCGACCGCAACGCTCGCGCATCGGCCCTGTTCGCCAACCGCACGGATGACAACTACAAGCAGATCCTGCTCAG
>CAIUGU010000015.1 GCA_903898785.1 uncultured Pseudomonadota bacterium
CACCTTCTCCGGCGGCAGCACGTCGTAGAGCGCGTCGTAGAGCGGCCGCAGATACGGATCGACTTTCTCGCGCATGTCGCCGGGAAGGAAGCCGAGCCGCTCTCCCGCTTCGACGGCCGGCCGTGACAGGATGATGCGCTCGACGATCCCGCGTTCGAGGAAATGCGCCGCGAACGCTACCGCGAGGTAAGTCTTGCCGGTGCCGGCGGGTCCGACGCCGAAGACGAGGTCCGTTTTGTCGAGCGCGCGAATATAGGTCGATTGCGCGGGCGTTCGCGCCTTGACGACCTTGCGGCGCGTACTGATCTGCGCCTGTCCCTGGGCTGCGGGTTCGCCCTGACGCGTGTGCCGGATGAGGCCATCGATGTCGCCTGGGCCGATCTCTTCGCCCTTCTGGATTCGGGCGTAGGCGGCTTCCAGCACGGTGCGGCCCAGCTCGCATTCGGGCCCGGAGCCGGACAGGACGACCACGTTGCCGTGTGCATGGGCGGCGATTCCCAGTCGCTCCTCGATCAGGGCCAGGTGGGAATCGTATTCGCCGAGCAGCTTCGGCAGGAAGCGGTTGTCGTCGAACGGGACCACGACCCGACGTTGGGGCGATGCAGTGGCGGCGGAATTTTTCCCGCGCCCGGCACCGGGCACAGACGGCCCGCGAAATGCTGTCAATGACATCTCCCTGCTTGGAGCCATACCGTCGACGCAGGGGGCAGTCGGTTCACCGACTGAGTCCCAGCGGCGAGATCAAGCTAGCATACGAACGAGCCAGCTTGCACTCGGTTCTAGGGGCATCCCTTGGCTAAGTTGTGACAGTGTCCACAGCCTCTCGGCAACATGACCGGAGGTCACCCCTCACCGCATTGAACCCGTCGCGGTGATGGCGGGCCGGCTGTCAGAACTTGTAGGAGACGCCGGCGCGCAGGATCGTGACGTCGCCATCACCGCCGGTCGTCCAGCTATTGCCGTCGCCGATGTAGCGCAGACCCTCGAGTCGCAGCATGATGCTGCGCGTCAGCAGGAGCTCGGCGCCGCCCCCGACCACGACGGAAGAAACGCTGGTGCTTCCGGTGAGGTTGAAACCGGCCACGAGCGCTCGCACGGAAGTGTCGAAGCCGCCGTATCCGGCTGTGCCGTAGATCATCACCGAATTGGCGAACGAATAGCCCAGCCGCCCCCGAACGCTCCACAAGCTGTCGACGGTGCCGGTGAGCGGAAGGTTCGCCAGCCGGCTGGTACCGTCGAGGTTGCTCCAGGTGTAGTCGCCCTCCACACCGAGCACGACCGATCCGAGCTGGAGATTGTAGCCGGCCTGTATGCCTCCGGCCCACCCGGTGAGATCGACGCCCGAGCTGCCGTTCCAGCCGTGCCCGCCGTGAGCACCGATATAAAGGCCCGTCCAGGGCCCCGTACCGAATACCTGCGCCTGCGCGCCGGATGCGCCGGTAACGACGACAGATGCAGCCAACGCGATGAGTGAACGACGCAACGACATGATTGATAACCTCGGACGAAATGACCGCTGGTGCCGGCGATTTAGCCGAATCGCTAGCACAGATCAGCGTGCGGAGTGCGGCCGCGCCGCAACAGTGCAAAACCGAATGGCGCGAAGCAGCTCTCGGGCTCAGGCCGCGATGACTTCGCCCGACAGGCTGCGCGGCCGGGCTGATGAGATCGTCACGGGTATGATCTGCCCCAGCAACGAGGTCTCGGCCTTGGCGTGTACCGGCTGCAGATAGGGCGAGCGACCCACCAGTTGTCCTTCGCGCCGCCCGACGCGCTCGAACAGCACCGGGAACACCTTGCCCACACAATCGGCATTGAAGCTGGCCTGTTGCTCGCCGAGCAGGTGTTGCAGCCTCTGGAGGCGGTCATTGGCGATCTCGGGCGCGACCTGGCCGTCCAGGCTGGCTGCCGGAGTACCGGTGCGCGCGCTGTACTTGAACGAATAGGCCTGCGCGAACCCTACGGTGCGGACGACATCGAGCGTCGCCTCGAACTCCGCATCGGTTTCGCCGGGGAACCCGACGATGATGTC
>CAIUGU010000016.1 GCA_903898785.1 uncultured Pseudomonadota bacterium
CTAGCAGCGCCAGCAGCTGGTCCGCCCATACGACGCGGCCCTTCGCGTCGAGCACACCGAGGCGGTCGCCGTCGCCGTCGAACGCGAAGCCCAGGTCGCACCTATTCTCTGCTACCACCTCGCGGAGCTGCGCGAGGTTCTCTTCCTGGGCAGGATCCGGGTGGTGGGCCGGGAACGTGCCATCGATTACCTCGTTGATGACGATGTGCTTGCCCGGCAGGCGCTTGGCGATTGCTACCACGACCTCGCCGGCGGCGCCGTTGCCAGGATCCCAGGCGACGGTGAGCGGACGCTTGGTGGACGCGGCAGACACCAGCGCATCGATGTATGGGTCGAACGGCCGGGCTTCGCGAACCGTCCCGTTGCCGTTGATGTATTCGCCGGCCGCGGCAATCGGACCGAGCCGCGCGATGTTAGTGCTGTGGAACGAGCGCTTCCCGAGCATCATCTTGAAGCCGTTCTGGTCTTTCGGGTTGTGCGAACCCGTGACCATCACGCCGCCGCCCGCGTTGAAGTGGAACACGGAGAAGTAGAGGAGGGGGGTCGGGCCGCGTCCGATGCGCACCACGTCCACGCCGGAACGCTTGAGCCCGTCAACGAGCGCAGCTTCTAACTCGGGGGAGTGGGTACGGCCGTCGTAACCGACGCACAGGGTGCGGTTGGTCGGAGACTCGCGCATCACCACCGATCCGAACGCCCGGCCGAGCGCGAAAGCATCCTTTGCGCTCAGGGTATCATTGACCCTGCCGCGGATGTCGTACTCGCGTAGAATGGTCGCATTGAAATGGTGGCTGTCCATGGCAGCGGGGCTCCAGGCGTTCGAGGGAGCCCGACTCTTAGACCGCCGGCCGGGGCCGGGAAAGGACTTTGGGGAGTGAGCGCGCGGACCCGCACGAAGGTCTTCCATATCATCAGCTCGCTTGAGGTCGGTGGCGCTGAGACGGTCCTGGTGCGGCTGGTGCAGGGGTCCGACCGTTCCCGGTTCGAGCACGAGGTAGTTTCGCTGATCGGCCTCGGTCCCCTTGCCGAGCCGCTGCGTGCGGCCGGCGCCAGGGTGCGTGCCCTCGGTGAGGCACGTACCGCATTCTTGCGCCCGTCTGCGCTTGCGCGCCTACACGGGTGGCTTCGTGAATCGCGTGCCGATGTCGCGCAGACGTGGATGTATCACGCAAACCTGGTAGGCGGTCTCACGGCCCGTTGGGCCGGGCGCATTCCGGTGGTCTGGTGCATCCGTCAGTCGAGCCTGGACTCCGACATCCCGCTCTCGACGCGCCTATTGCTACGGGCGGGGGCGCTGTTGTCGGGTTCGGTGCCGGCTCGACTCGTCTTCAATGCAGCGTCAGCGGCAACCGTGCACCAGCGGCACGGTTTCCGAGGAGCCGCCGATGTCATTCCCAACGGCTTCGACACACAGCAGGTCCGTCCCGACCCCTCCGCGGGGGCGCGTCTGCGGGCCGAGCTGTGCCTCGCACCCGGGACAATTCTGATCGGCATGATCGCGCGCCTCGATCCGCAGAAGGATCATGGGAACTTTCTTGTGGCCGCCGCGCAGGTTCGGGCGCGCCGCGCCGATGTGCACTTCGTCCTCGTTGGCGATGGCCATCCCCCTATGCGGGAGGCGGTGCGGGCTGCGA
>CAIUGU010000017.1 GCA_903898785.1 uncultured Pseudomonadota bacterium
CTGCTTCTCCTCCCGGCAGGGAGCGATGCAGGTCCCCTCACCCGCACTGCGTGCGACCTCTCCCCAAGGAGAGGTGCTGCAGCCCTGCTGGAGGAAAGGCGCTGAACCCCTCTCCCCGAGGAGAGGGAGACGGAGTGGGTGAGGCTGTTCCCAGTCCCTCTCCGGTCGGAGAGGGAAACGGAGTGGGTGAGGTGCCTGCTTCTCCTCCCGGCAGGGAGCGATGCAGGTCCCCTCACCCGCACTGCGTGCGACCTCTCCCCAAGGAGAGGTGCTGCAACCCTCTCCGGTCGGAGAGGGAAACGGAGTGGGTGAGGCTTTCCAAAAAAAAGGGCCGGCGCTTCCGAGGAAGGGCCGGCCCAATAGGGGGGAATCGAGAGAAGTCAGGACGCGATCAGTTGCCTGCCGGAGGCGGGCCGTCGCGGTGCGGGCCGGGGCCCCGGCCTTCGCCAGGTCCCATGCGACCGCGCCGGTCGCCCATCATCGCCTGCCGGCCGGCTTCCATCTCCGTCTGGCTAAGCTTGCCGTCGCCGTTGGTATCGAGTTTCTTGAAGCGCTCGGCCTCGCCTTGCTTGCGTGCCGCATCCATTTCCGCCTGCGTCACGCCGCCGTCGCCATTGGCATCGAGCTTCTTGAACCGTTCGGCGGCCCGAGCCTGCATCCGTTCCTGTCCGGCTGCGCGCATTTCCTCGCGCGTGACCTGCCCGTTGTGGTCCTTGTCCATCGCATTGAACTGCTCGATGGTCAGGTCGCTGCGCCGGGCCTGCATCTCGGCGAAGTCGAGCGCACCGTCCTTGTTCGTGTCGGCAGGCGGCCGTCGCTCGGCGGCGCCGGCCAGCGCCGCGAGCGCGAGCAGGGCCGTCACACCGGCGGCCACCGAGAATTTCTGTATCGTCGTCGTCATGATTCTGCTCCTAAGGGGAGAAAAGATTCCGCTTCTCACGGAATACCCAACGCTCTGGTAGACCCAAGCGTTGACGCTTTCTTCCGTCGTTTCAAGTCAAGTTGTGCAAAGGTCTTGCTGCAATTCGTTACAGTGTGGAATCGTTGTGCCTATGGGGCAGTGCGGCCAGCGGCGAGGAGTCGTCCCGGCGGAGAGGGGCAAGTGCAACCGATTGATCGTCGTGCGTTTCTGCGGATGGCCGGGGCTGCGGCGCTCGCCGGGCCCGCGTGCGCGCTGGCGCTGGAGAGGCCAATGATGCTGACCAAGCGGATTCCCGCCACGGGCGAATCCCTGCCGGTCATCGGCATGGGGACCTGGCAGACCTTCGACGTCGGCGCCGGCGAACCGGAGCGCGCGCCGCTGCGCGAAGTCCTGAGGTCGTTCGTTGCCCTGGGTGGGCGGATGATCGATTCGTCGCCGATGTACGGGCAGTCCGAAACGGTGGTCGGCGACCTCGCCCGCGAACTGAAGGTGCGCGACGCGCTGTTCGTGGCCACCAAGGTATGGATCAGCGGCAAGGAGATGGGTGTCCGGCAGATGGAGACCTCCATGCGCCGCCTCAAGGTCGAGACCGTCGACCTGATGCAGGTCCACAACCTCGTCGATGTCGACCGCCACCTCGATACGTTGCGGGAATGGAAGGAGGCCGGGCGCGTGCGCTATGTCGGCGTCACCCATTACACGGCCTCTGCGCACGAGGAGGTGGCCCGCGTGCTGGCAGCGCGGCCGGTGGACTTCGTGCAGATCAACTACTCGGTCGGTGAGCGCGATGCGGAACGCAGGTTGCTGTCGCTGGCGCAGGACAAGGGCATCGCAGTGATCGCCAATCGCCCCTTCGCGGGTGGCGACCTCTTTCGTCGATTGCGCAACCAGGCCCTGCCTGCGTGGGCGGCCGAGATCGACTGCGAGACCTGGGCGCAGGTGTTGCTCAAGTTCGTCATCTCGCACCCTGCGGTCACCTGTGCCATCCCCGCGACGTCGAATGCGAACCATCTCAAGGACAACATGCGCGGGGGACTCGGCCGGCTCCCGGACGCCGAGCTGCGGAACCGTATCGCCACTGCGGCGCTCGCCGCCTAAGGACATAGCGTGACGACGTCTGGCTGGATCGATGTCGGTGACGAGACGGAACTGTCGCAGCAGGCGTTGCAGGCCGTGACGGTGGGCAACACGCACCTCGCACTCAGTTACGAGGCCGGGCGTTTCGGCGCGGTGTCGAACAGGTGCAATCACCTCGGCGGGCCGCTCGGGTCGGGCCGGCTCGACGGCGACTACATCGTCTGTCCGTGGCACTACTGGAAATTCCACCGCGTCACCGGCCTCGGCGAACCCGGGTACGAGAAGGACGCGGTGCCCGCCCACGAGGTAAAGGTTGAGAACGGGCGCGTGCTCATCAACCCGGAGCCGTTTGCGAAGCGCAGCCGGTTGCCGCACCCCCCACATGAGCTGGCACGCGACCCGGTCAGGGCGCCCGGGCCCGTGCGGGTGCTCGGTCTCTCGACCACAATCATGACGGCCGACCATCCCCGCTACAGCACGTCCGAGGACCTGCTGGGCACGGCGCTCAAGCATGCGAGCGACAAACTCGCCTGCGAGACGCGGTTGCTTCGGGTGCGCGATCTCAGCTTCCGCGCTTGCGAAGGCTTCTACTCCAAGTCGGCGCGTGCCTGCACCTGGCCCTGCTCGATCACGCAGATGGACGCCAACGATCAGATGGAGCGCGTCTACGAAGGGCTCGTGCACTGGGCGGATGTCATCCTGGTCGCGACGCCCATCCGCTGGGGCGCGGCGAGCAGCCTCTATTACAAGATGGTGGAGCGCCTCAACTGCGTCCAGAACCACATGACGGTGCACGACACGCGCCTGATGAACAACAAGGTCGCCGGCTTCATTGTCACCGGCGGCCAGGACGGCGTGCAGGCCGTGGCGGGACAGATGCTGGGGTTCTTTGCCGAGGTCGGCTGCCAGTTCCCGTCGTTCCCGTACATTGCGCACACGCGAGGCTGGAGCGCCGAGGACATGGAGAACAACATGCGGGCGGTGCAGTCATCGCCGTTGCTGCACGAAGCGGCCACTGCGCTCGTCACGCGCTGCACCGAAACGGCCGCGCTGCTCCTCGGGGGCGCACTGGCCGATTGCCCGCAATCCCACGGTGGTCGCAAGGGCAACGCCATGGAGCCCCCGCGGCACAAGCCCTGAAGCGAGCGCCGGATTCCAAGCCGGCCGCTGCATGGCCCTCTCCGTGCGCTCGGCCACGTAGGCCCTTCTGGAACGAAGCCTGGCGCCTTCCTGTCTCAACGCCCTCGGACGCGCTGACCGGACAGCGCGCCCCTCAATGAGCGGTACGCCTGCCGTGGTGCTGTGCTAAAACTTGAGCCAGGCTCGCGCTGTCCGTGACTGCCTGGCGCCCCTGCAGGAACCACGATCGATGCCTCATGCCAGTACACCGTTGATTGCGACGATTGTTATCGGCCTGAGCCTCGCGTTCGTGCTGGGAACGATTGCAGCCCGACTCAGGCTCTCGCCGCTCGTCGGTTACCTGCTGGCCGGTGTCGTCGTTGGTCCCTTCACGCCGGGGTACGTGGCTGACGGCGCGCTCGCGACGGAGCTGGCGGAGCTCGGCGTCATCCTGCTGATGTTCGGCGTCGGGTTGCACTTCTCGTTCAAGGACCTGCTGTCGGTCAAGGCGATTGCCGTGCCCGGCGCCATTGCGCAGATCGCCGCGGCCACCCTGATGGGAATGGGGCTCGGTGCGCTGCTCGGCTGGCCGCTCTACAGCGGCTTCGTGCTGGGGCTGGCCTTGTCGGTGGCGAGTACCGTGGTGCTGCTGCGCGCGCTCGAGGAGCGACGGCTCGTCGATACGGAGCGGGGGCGCATCGCGGTCGGGTGGCTGATCGTCGAGGACCTCGCCATGGTGCTCGTACTCGTGCTGCTGCCGCCGATCGGCGAGATGCTGGCGCCCGGCGCGAACGGGCAGGCGGAAGTCGCGACGGGCGACGTGCTCGCGACCCTCGGCCTGACCCTGGGAAAGGTCGGGGCGTTTGTCGTCCTGATGATCGTGGTGGGACGGCGCGTCATCCCGTGGATCCTGCAGTACACGGTGCGCTACGGCTCGCGCGAACTGTTCCGGCTCTCCGTGCTGGTGGTGGCGCTCGGCGTCGCGTTCGGCGCGGCCCAGCTGTTCGGCGTGTCGTTCGCGCTCGGTGCGTTCTTTGCGGGCATGGTGCTGAACGAATCGGAGCTCGCGCATGAGGCGGCCGAAGAATCGCTGCCGCTGCGCGACGCCTTCGCCGTGCTGTTCTTCGTCTCGGTCGGCATGCTGTTCAACCCGATGATCGTCGTGTCGCAGCCCCTGGCCCTGGCCGGCGTGCTGTTCATCATCCTGATCGGCAAGTCCGCAGTCGCCTTCGTGATTGCAGCGGCCTTCAGGCATCCGCTGTCGACCAGCTTCACCATCGCGGCCAGCCTCGCGCAGATCGGCGAGTTCTCGTTCATCCTTGCCGGGCTGGGCGTGTCTCTTGGCCTGTTGCCCGAAGCGGGGCGCGACCTGGTGCTGGCGGGCGCGATCCTGTCCATCGTGCTGAATCCCTTCATCTTCAACCTCAACGACTGGCTGCTCGCGAAGTCCGGCAAGCTGCAGGCGCCGCCGGAGGTGGCCATCGGCGACACGGAACAGGTGCAGCACCGCTCCGAACTGACGGGACACGCGGTGGTGATCGGCTACGGACGCGTCGGGAGCCTCGTGGTCGAATCGCTGCAGCGGCTGCAGCAGCCCTTCGTCGTCATCGAGTTCGCGGACCGCCGCGTCCAGCACCTGAGGCGCGAGGGCATCGACGCGATCATCGGCAACGCGGCCACGCCCGAGCTGCTCGAAGCCGGCAACGTCGCGCATGCGGGCCGGCTGTTCGTCGCGATTCCGGACGCCTTCGAGGCGGGGCAGATCGTGGGCTTCGCGCGCGGCATGAATCCGTCGCTCGAGATCATTGCGCGGGCGCACTCCGATGCGGAAGTGACGCACCTGAGTGACAAGGGCGCGAACATCGTCATCATGGGCGAGCGGGAAATCGCCCGCAGCATGATCAGCCACGCGTATCCGGCCTGAGCCGGCGTCGCAGTCAGCGCGCGGGTGATCCTTTCACCAGCATGGCGTCGATCGTGCGTTCGATGAACGCACCTTGCTCGTTCGCGTCGACAGCCGCAGACGGGTTCTGTGCGATCGCTTCGGCACGCTCGAAGAACGGCACATACAGGTCTGCCTGGTCGACGGCGGCGACGAGCGTGAGGCTCGGACTGGCGGCAAACCTGCGATCCCAGGCTGCGCGCACCGCCTCCCAGAAGCTGCGGGTGCGTTCGAAGTACCGGTCGCCGGCCGTGAAGTCGTAGTCGCGGATGCGCTCGTAGCGCGCGATCCCGTACTCGCGAGCGAGGTAGGGGAGCGTTGCGTCCAGCGTGCCGGCCGCGTCGATGACGGCCTTCACGTTGTTCTCTTCCTGCAGCCAGCCCGTGGCAATGACCGTGTGCCGGTTCGTGCCGATGAGCACGTTGTAATCCTTGCGGACCGACCATTCCCGTCGCGGCAGCGGACGCCAGGTGTCGCCGCTGATCCATGTGGACGCACCGGCGGAATGCTGCCACCGCCCGAGGCTTGCGTAGCGGGGTGAGTCGTCGACCTGGTACACGGCCTGGCTCCACGTGCCCTGCACGCGCTCCGGCGGCAGCGTGCGTCGCTGCCAGCGGTTGATGCCGCTGTATTCGACGATCTCCGTGTCCTGGTACGTCCAGTCCTGCCGCCAGTGCTTGGTGACGAACGGCTCGGTCACCTTGCCGTCGCGCCCGACGATGCGCATCACGAGCAGGTGCTGCAGGCTGATGAACGAGCCGCGATCCGCCGCAACGTAGACATACTCCGTTCCCCACGACTGGTACGGGCGATCGCGTTTCGGCTCCGCGCGAAAATCGGCGACTTCGAGGAAGTCGAAGGCGACGCGGTAGCCTCCCGCCATGGCCAGGATCGCGCGGCGGTCGCGCTCGAAGTCGCTGAGGCCTGTCGCCTGCAATGCCTGCCATGCCGCGCTGGGGCGCGTATCAAACGTCATCTGCGGCCCGCGCGTCGAACCACCACGGGGGCCCAGAGACGGATCGGCTGACAAAGGCCACGAGAACGTATAGCGGGACGGAGTCGCTGTCGCAGGCGCGGCCTCTGCCGCGAGGCTGCGCGAGGCAGTCCCGGCGAGCAACACGAAGATGGCAGCGACGAGGGCGTGAATCCGGTTCATGAGTCTTGAAACCTGGTCTGCAGCCGCAGGGACCCGCAATGCCGCGGGTCGGGATGACCGTCGCCGGGCGGGCAACAGTACTGGCAACAGTATTGGTGCAGTGTTTCGGGCGGGTCAATAGCAACGGCGACCCGGATCCGGCCCGCCGGAGGCAGGCGCTCTATCTGCCGCTGCCGGTTGCTTCTTGGAACTGTCGCCGGGCGTCGACCGCCATGTCCGGATTGTCAGAGAAGACGCCATCCACCCCGGCGCGCAGGTACGCGTAAATCTCGCGGTCGAGCGCGCCGCTGGCGCTGCGTGCGTCGTTCGAGCGCAGGTCTGCGGGGAGGAAGCTGTTCTCGCGGCGGAACGTCCATGCATGCACTTCAAGGCCGGCGCGATGCGCGTCGTCGACGAGCGATGTGCGCGTGCCGAGCCGTCCGTCGGGCGTCAGGGGAATGATGAGCGCCTTGGCGGCATTGATGCTGTGCGCATAGGTCGCGATCTCCCGCAGCCCGGCCTCCGTGGCCAGGTCGGCGTAGGTGCGTGGGTCGCCGGCGGCGATGAAGTCGAAGGGCGCACCCGTATCGCCGATCAGCTGGGACAGGCGTACGCGGGTCATTTGCTTCAGCATGCGCAGGTTCGCGGTTTCGAACGACTGGACGTAAACCGGCGCCTCCGCACTGTCGAGGCCCTCGCGATGGAGCAGCGCAACCAGCGTTTCCTCCATCGGCTTGCCGATGCCGCGAAAGTAGCTCGAATGCTTGATTTCGATGTAAAGGCCGATCGGGTGCGGCGCTGCGGCTCCCCGTGCGGTCGCAGCGGCGAGTCGCGTCTCGTTGGTCGAACGAACCAGCGCGACGATCTCCGCGAGCGTAGGTACTTCGAATCGCCCATTGAACGCAGTGTTGTCCGCACGCAGTCGCGGCAGTCGCTCGACGGCGCGCAACGTCTTCAGTTCCGCCAGCGTGAAGTCCTCCGTGAACCAGTCGGTGATGGCCTCGCCGTCGACGGTTTTCGTCATCTTGCGGTTCGCGAACTCCGGGCGGCGTGCCACGTCTGTCGTCATGCCGATCGCATTCTCATGCCGCGCGACCAGTTCCCCGTCCGCGGTCATCACGAGATCCGGCTCGATGTAGTCCGCCCCCTGCTCGATGGCGAGGGTATAGGCCGCCAGCGTGTGCTCGGGCCGATAGCCGCTGGCGCCGCGATGGCCGATGACGATCGCACGCGGTGACTCGGGGATGCTCGCGATGTTCCTCGACGCCTTTCCGGGCTGGATCGCACACGCGCTGACGGCCAGTCCAGCCAGCAGCATCGAGACAGTCCAGAGACGGGGCATTAGCCGCGTGGGTGTGGGCATCGGGAGTTCTTTGGCACTGCAGTGACGCGTTGACGACCTCGGGGTGAAGCGGCAGCTGTCTTCGTGGCGGAGCAGTCTGGCGCACTCATGTTGCAATGGAAAGTCGGAGGGGCGTTGCGTCGATGTTAACGGCTTGTTGACATGGCACCTGTGTGCAAGCGCAGGTGGCGAAAGGGTGATCCCGCTGTTTCGGTTTGCTACGATCCCCGCCTTCGCGCTCCCGGGTCACGGGAAAGGGCGCGCCGGTCCGTTAGTGTTCCTTGAGGAGAGTATCGAGATGACAGGCAAGTACGGTTTCATGGCAGGTGCGATTACACTGGTATTGGCAGGGTGCGGCGGTTCCAAGGCGCCGGAGGCGGAAGCTACGGCTGCGGCTCCTGCTGCTGCGCCCGCGCTGGACCTCCCTGCCAGCATCACGATCAACACGCCGGGCCTTTCTCCCGAAGGCATCGAGTACGACACGAAGAACAACCGCTTCCTCGTCGGCTCGATCACGCAGGGCACCGTGTTCGTGGTGGCCAATGACGGCACTCTCACGCCCTTCATCCAGGACCCGGACCTCAAGTCGAGCGTCGGCATCGAAGTCGACGAGGAGCGCAACCGCCTGCTGGTCGCGAACTCCGATGCGGCCGCGTTCGGCGGTCAGGTGCCCGGCCATGCGAAGCTTGGCGTGTACGACCTCGACTCCGGCATGCGCATCGCTATGGTGGACCTCGGCGCGCTCGGACCCGAAGGCGCCAAGGCCCACTTTGCCAACGACATGACAGTCGGCACGGACGGCTCGGTGTACGTCACCGACTCGCTGGCCCGCGTCGTGTTCAAGGTGGACCCGGCGTACACACCGTCGGTCTTCCTGCCGAACGGCTTTGCGAACAAGAAGGAGCATGTGCTGAACGGCATCGTGTACCACCCGTCCGGCTACCTGCTGATCGGCGAGTCGGTGGAGGGCAAGATCCTCGCTGTCTCCGAGAGCAACCCTGCGGACATGGGAGAAGTAACCCTGCCCGAGCCCGTCAAGGGCGTGGACGGCCTGGTCTGGGCGGCCAACGGCGACCTGCTGGTCGTGCGCAACGACGACTCGACGCGGGTCGTCGCGCTGCGCACGTCTGACGACTGGGAATCGGCCACCATCGCCGGGACCGGCATGTTCACGGGCCAGGCCACGACCGGTGCCGTCGCTGGCGATGCCGTTTATGTCGTGCACCCGATGATGGGCGATGCGACGGTCGCACCGAGCATCGAGCGGGTCGCCATCCAGTAACGGATTCGCGGGTCCGCCCGCTCTCTAGGTACGGGCTACAGGGCCGGGTTCGCAGTCGCGACCCGGCCCTTTTTCCTGGCGCAGTCCTGCCCATCGTCGACGGCAATCGGCCCGATTGGCAGCATCGATTTGCACGCGGGCAGCCGCCGCACGTAGCATCATCCGGGACTTGAATTGCAGCCAGTCCGCCGCAATGAGGGCGGCAGGCTGCGGTAACGGAGGGCACCATGGATATCGATATCGGGATCAAGAAGAAGGACCGGGAAGCCATTGCCGAGGGCTTGTCACGGTTGCTGGCGGACACCTACACGCTGTATCTCAAGACCCACAACTTCCACTGGAACGTGCAGGGCCCGATGTTCCAGACGCTGCACCTCATGTTCGAGACGCAGTACACCGAACTCGCGCTCGCGGTCGATCTGATTGCGGAGCGCATCCGGTCGCTCGGGTTCCCGGCGCCTGGCACCTACAAGCAGTTCGCTGCGCTGTCGTCGATCAAGGAGACCGAAGGCGTCCCGAACGCGACCACGATGATCAAGCTGCTGGTCGAGGGCCAGGAAGCGGTGGCCAAGACCGCGCGCTCGGTGTTTCCGGTCGTCGACAAGGCCAACGACGCGCCCACGGCAGACCTGCTCACGCAGCGCATGCAGGTGCATGAAAAGACCGCGTGGATGCTGCGCAGCCTCCTCGAGAAGTAGGCCACTGACGTGGTCGGCACGGGATGCCCGGGAAAGCCGCGCGTCCCACCCTTAAACATCCCCGCAACGCCACCTTCATCGCACTGCAACAACCTCTGCCTATCTTTCGCTGCGTGACATTCACGCGTCAGCAGTCCACGCCGGACTGCGGCACTCGCTGCGGGAGAAGCAAATGCAGGGTATCGCCAAGAGCGGGTTCCGGCCAGGATCCTATCGTTCGACATTGGTTGTGGTCATCGGGGCCATTCTTGCCGCCAACGCGGCGGTCGCGCAGCAAGGCAGCGACGACGAGCTCGTGGAGATCGTTGTCTTCGGCCGTGGCGAGACACGTCAAGTACAGACTGTCACCGCTCAACAGCTCGAGCAGCTGACCCCGGGAACCAGCCCTCTCAAGGCAATCGAGAAGCTGCCCGGCGTGAACTTCCAGTCGGCCGATCCTTATGGTGCCTACGAGTGGTCGACGCGCATCAAGGTTCGCGGCTTCGACCAGAACCAGATGGGCTTCACGCTGGATCGCGTGCCGCTCGGCGACATGTCCTATGGCAACCACAACGGCCTGCACGTGAGCCGCGCCATTGCCTCCGAGAACGTCGCCGGCGTCGCGCTGGCGCAGGGTTCGGGCGCGCTTGATACCGCATCGGCGAGCAACCTCGGCGGTACGCTTGCGTTCACTTCCGCAGATCCGGCGCAGATGCTCGGCGTCAATGCGGCGCTGACCGGTGGTAGCGAGAGCACGCTTCGCGCCCATGTACGGTTCGACAGCGGCGAGTTCCTGTCCGGCACGCGACTGTTCGCGAGCTACACGAACCAGGAAGCCGACAAGTGGAAGGGGGCGGGTGTCCAGAAGCAGGAACAGGTCAACTTCAAGGTCGTGCAGCCCATCGGTGCTGCCACGCTGACCGGGTACTACGCGATTTCGGATCGCGCCGAGCAGGACTACCAGGACCTGTCGCTCGACATCATCCGTCGCCGGGGCGCCGATACCGACAACTTCTATCCTGACTGGAATGCCGCCGTCGGTGCCGCCAACGTCTGTGCGGCCCTTGCCTTCAATGCGCCCATCTGCGATGACAGTTACTGGAATGCGTCGGGCCTCCGCAAGGACGATCTGGCCTATCTGGCCCTTGCACTGCCGATCGGGGATGCACTGTCGTGGAATACGACGGCCTACCTGCACCAGAACGAAGGCCAGGGCCTTTGGGGCACGCCTTACACGCCGACACCGGGCGGCGCGCCGATGTCTGTCCGTTCCACCGAATACGAGATCGACCGCAACGGCATCCTGTCCGCCCTGACCTTCACGGCCGGAGTGCATGAGATCAATGGCGGCTTCTGGGTCGAAGCGAACGACTTCAGCCAGGCTCGGCGCTTCTACGGCGAGCCGAACATCGCCGGGCCGACGCGCTCTTTCGTTGAGTTCCAGCGCAATCCGCTGCTGACGCAATGGCAGTACGACTTCGATACGCAAACGCTGCAGTGGCACCTGCAGGACACGTTGACCGTCACGGATGCCTTCAAGCTCAACTTCGGCTTCAAGTCCGTCAGCGTGGAGAACGAAGCCATCCCCGTGCTGGTTGCCAGCAACACAGTCAACCAGCAGAGCTCAATCGAAGCGAAGGAATCCTTCCTGCCGCAAGCCGGCTTCACGTGGGCGCTGTCGGACAGCCATGAGCTGTTCGGCGGGTACGCCGAGAACGTCCGTGCCTTCGTGTCCGCCGCCACTGCCGGACCATTCAGCACGACGCAAGCCGGCTTCGATGCGATCCGCGATTCGCTAGCGCCGGAGACGTCGCAGACGGTCGAACTCGGCTGGCGCTTCCGCAATGCGACGCTGCAGGGCGTGATATCGGCCTACTACGTGCAATTCGACGACCGATTGCTCGCGATTTCTCTCGGTGCCGGCATCGTCGGTGCGCCCTCTGCGCTGGCAAACGTCGGCAAGGTGGAGACAACCGGTATCGAGATCGGCCTGTTGTGGCAGCCGATCCCCGACTGGTCCGTGTTCGGTAGTTACAGCTTCAACGACTCGCAGTACCAGGATGATGTCGTGAGCGGCACAGGCGCCGTCACGGCCACGGCCGGCAAGCAGGCGGTCGACTCCCCCGAGAACATGCTCAAGGCCGACCTGGGTTACGACAACGGCACGTTGTTCGCGAAGCTCGGCGTGGACTACATCGGCGAGCGGTTCTTCACGTACCTGAACGACCAGTCGGTCGATGCGCGGACGCTGCTCGACCTGACCGTGGGCCTGCGCCTCAAGGGCATCGCCCGCGTCAAGGACCTGACTGCGCAGTTCAACGTCACCAACCTCGCTGACGAGGAGTACATCTCGACCGTCGGGTCGGCTGGCTTCGGCAACAGCGGTGACCGCCAGACGCTGCTGAACGGCGCCCCGCGGCAGATGTTCCTGACGCTGACGGCGAAGTTCTGATGGCCGACCACGATCCAGGCCGGCGCGAATGGCTGCTGCAGTCCCTGGCTTTGGCAGGGGCTGCAGCGGCGGGCGTTGCGCCGCGCCTGGTGCACGCCGGTGAACCGGCCATGGGTGTGCCGGACGCACATCGGGCCCAGGATCGAACGCTCACGCGCATCGCCTTCGGCTCCTGCGCCAAGGAGTCCAAGGAGCAACCCATCTGGGAGGCCATTCTGGCACGCAAGCCCGAGCTGTTCCTGTTTCTGGGCGACAACATCTATGGCGACACCCGTGACATGGGGCTCCTGCGCGACAAGTACGGGCAACTCGCCGCCAAGCCCGGGTTCCAGAAGCTGAAGGCGACGACGCCCATCGTGTCGGTCTGGGACGATCACGATTTCGGCGAGAACGACGCCGGCAGCGACTATCCGATGAAGGAGCAGTCGCGGCAGATCTTCCTCGACTTCTGGGAAGAGCCGGAGCGCTCGCCTCGCCGTGCGCGCGATGGCGTCTACGCTTCGTGGGTCTTCGGACCGCGGGGCCGACGCGTGCAGGTGATCATGCCGGACCTGCGCTACAACCGGACTCCCATCCTGTCCACGGATCTGGCCGGGGCCAAGTACGAGGACTGGGCCAGGCAGAAGGCGGAGGCCGGCCTGCAGGTGCCCGGTCCCTATGCCCGCAATCCGGCACAGGACGCGACGATGCTCGGCGAGCGCCAGTGGCGATGGCTCGAGGCGCAGCTCAGGGTTCCGGCCGAGATCCGCATCATTGCCTCGAGCCTGCAGGTCCTCGCGGATCCGCCGGGATGGGAGGCGTGGATCAACTACGCACGCGATCACCAGCGGCTGGTCCAGTTGCTGCGGCAGACCAGTGCGCGGGGCGTTATTTTCATCAGTGGCGACACGCACTACGCCGAACTGTCGCACCTCGACGTGAACGTGCCCTATCCGCTGTGGGACTTGACGTCGAGCGGCTTGACCGAAGTCTGGCCGGTCGTGCCGCCCAATGCCAATCGCGTCGGCGAAGTGCTGCGAGAGCCCAACTTCGGCTGGATCCAGATCGACTGGAGCGGTCGCGATCCGCGAGTCGTGCTGCAGGTCTGCGACATCGACGGCAAGACGAGGCTCGAGCAGGAGCTCAAGCGTTCACTGCTGGCGTAGCCTTTCCCCTGGGGTCACACCAGGGTGTGGAAGACCTTCTGCACGTCCTCGTCCTGCTCGAGCTTGTCGATCAGGGTCATGACTTCCGTGGCCTGCTCTTCAGGCAGTTCGGTCGGCGTCAGGCACACGTATTCCTGCTCGGCCGATAGCGGCGTGATGCCACGGTCTTCGAGCGCCTTCTGCATCGTGCCGAAATCGCCGAAGGCGCAGCGGATCACGATCTGCGGCTCGCCCTTCTCGTCGGTGCTTTCGCCCATCTCCTCGAGGCCGTGGTCGATCAGGTACAGCTCGAGGTCGTCGCTGTCGATGCCGTCCGGCTTCAGGCGGAACACGCCCATCTTCTTGAACAGGAAGCTGACGCTGCCCGTGCTGCCCATGTTGCCGCCGTGCTTCGAGAAGATGTTGCGGACATTGCCGACGGTACGCGTCGGGTTGTCGGTGGCGGCATCCACGAGGACCGCCACGCCGTGTGGCGCATAGCCTTCGTACACGACCTCGTGATAGTTCTCCGCTTCCTTGCCGGAGGCGCGCTTGATGGCCGCTTCCACCTTGTCCTTCGGCATGTTGAGCGCGCGTGAGTTCTGGATCACGCGGCGCAGCGTCGGGTTCGAATTCGGATCGTTGCCGCCCGATTTCACGGCGATCGCGATTTCCTTGGAGATGCGCGCGAACTGCTTCGCCATCTTGTTCCAGCGGGCGAACATCACGTGCTTGCGGGTTTCGAATATGCGTCCCATGACTGTTCTCTTTGAAGGGCGGGGTGCCTGGGTTCGAACTCTTGGCTCAGGTCAGCGGCGAGACGCCGAACACCAGGCGATGCAGGACGAACACGGTGGCGAGATAGATCACGATACCGACAATGATCGCAGATGCGTCGTTGAAGCGCTTGACCGGGATGTTCGGCGCCGGCCGCGGGGGGCGACGCTTCAGTGAAATGCGCAGGACCACGGCCCATGCCAGCAGCGCACCGAACAGGATCACCTCGTGCAGCATGCCGTTCGCCAGCAGGTGGGACAGGGCCCACAGCTTCACCGCGACCAGCATGGGGTGCTTGAAGATCGCGCGGATCTTGCCCGGTACGTAGGCGCCGACCAGCAGCGGGAAGACGGGCAGCGTCAGCAGCGGTGCGACGACGCGCATGCCGGCGGACGGGATGTAGACGACGACGGGCGTGTGGCGGGCCAGCGAAAAGCCCCAGACGATCAGCACGAGGCCGACGAGGCTTGCGAGCGAGTACATCCCTTTCCAGCGGCCTTCGCCCAAGCTGGCAACCATATGCTCGCGCCATGCAGGGGCCACGATCGAGACCGAGTGGGTCCCGAGGAACACGATCAACCCCAGAATCAGCACAACCATGATGGAACGAACCTCTGGCCAGCCCAATGAGCGCCCGCGACGGCCGGGCGATCTGCCCCGGTCGCCGGGAATCGGCGGGCGGCATGATACCGATCCTGCGCAGCGCTGACTAACCGGGACGAGGCTGTCCAGCAGGGTGACGCAACCGGCGTTGTTGCCCCATTAGCTAGTGGGCGAAGCCGCCCTCGTAGATCAGCAGCAGGCCGTTCAGGAAGAGGCTGACTTCGGAGATCCGGTAGAACACGGCGTGGCTGACGCGGGACTGGAGCCAGCGCCCGAGATGGATGCCGACCGGGACGACGGGTACCAGCACGAGGCTTGTGAGGAGGTTGGCGGCGGAAAACTGGCCGAGGTATGCGTAGGGCACCAGCTTGATCGCGTTCATGATCAGGAAGCAGACGCCCATGGTGGCGATGAAGCGGCTTTGAGGCAGCTTCAGCGGCAGCAGGTACACCATCATCGGCGGACCGCCCGCGTGGGCAACGAAGCTGGTGAAGCCCGAGACGGCGGACCAGAACCCGCCCTTGAGCACGGAGCGGGGAGCCGCTGCCTGGCGTGCCGCGAGGCGGAACCAGGCGTTCAGCGTGAACAGCACGGCAATGGAGCCGACCAGCACGAGGATGGTGTTGTCGCTCACGGTGCCGAACAGCAGCGAGCCGGCGCCGATGCCGACGAGCGCCCCCGGCAGGATCGTCTTCAGCGTGGGACGGTCCCATGCGCCCCAGTACACCTTGACGCCCCACCAGTCGATCACGCACAGCAGGGGCAGCACGATCGCCGCCGCCTGCACCGGCGACATCACGAGGGACATCAGCGGGACGCCCATGGCGCCGAAGCTGCCTGGAAAGCCGCTCTTCGCAATGCCCAGCATCAGCACGGCGGTGACGCCGGCGAGATAGAAGTGGGGATCGGACAGCAGGACGGGCAGCGGCATGTGCGGGGAGTCGGTCCACACGGACTAAATGGAACCGCGCCCTGCTCTGGCGGGCCGGGTCTGGCTGGCAATTTAGGTACATTCTCGCACAGCCCTGCGATCTGGCGGTCGCGGCAATGTGGAAATCCTGAGAATCCGATCCTTGCGCCGGCCACCTGCAACGCGATTAGATGGCGCCTCCGATCAACCCCGCCATCCACCATCGAGACCCGACCGCATGAGTGCCTCCGAACTCCCGTTGTCCGCCACCGCCCCGCGTCGCCAGATCGTGACGTTGCAGGCCCACATCCTGCAGCAGCAGGCGCTGCACCCTGGGGCCAGCGGCGACTTCTCCTGGATCCTGTCGGCCTTGTCGATCTCGGCCAAGATGATCGCCTCGCAGGTACGGCGCGCGCGGCTCGAGGATGTCCTGGGTGGCGTCGGCAACCAGAACGTGCAGGGTGAGCAGCAGCAGAAGCTCGACGTGATCGCCAACGACATCCTGCTGCGGACCTTGAGCGGCCGCGAAGGCGTCGCCATCGTGGCGTCCGAGGAGAACGAGGAGCCGGTCATCCTGCGCGACGAGCAGACGGGCGACCGCAAGTACTGCGTGCTGTTCGATCCGCTCGACGGTTCGTCCAACCTCGATGTCTGCGGGGCCGTCGGCACGATCTTCAGCATCCTGCGCCAGGACCGTCGCTCGGCGAAGCAGGAAGACTCGCTGCTGCAGCCGGGAACCCAGCAGGTGGCGGCCGGCTACGTGCTGTATGGCTCATCCACCGTCTTTACGCTGACGCTCGGCAAGGGCGTCGACATGTTCGTGCTCGATCCTTCGATCGGTGCGTTCGTGCGCGTCGAGCAGCAGATGCGCATCCCGCGTGCAAACAAGAGCTACTCGCTGAACGAAGGCAACCGCCTGACGTTCCCCGAGGGCTACCAGAAGTACCTGCACTGGGCGCAGGAGAACGGCTACTCAAGCCGCTATGCCGGCGCGATGGTAGGCGATGTCCACCGCATCCTGCTGCAGGGCGGCGTCTTCATGTATCCGCCGACCAAGAAAGCGCCGAATGGCAAGCTCCGCCTGATGTATGAAGCCAATCCGATGGGCATGATCGTGGAGCAGGCCGGCGGCAAGGCACTCGCTGCGCCGGGCCAGCGGTTGCTCGATGTGCCTCCCACGGACATTCACCAGCGCACACCCGTGATCATGGGCAGCCCCGACGAAGTCGATCACGTCATCCGCCACTTGCAAAGCGGCTGAACGACCGGCCGACTCCGTACCCTGGTTAGGGCATGAATCGGCAAGGGGGCCGCTGGCAAGTGGGCTGACTTCGTCAGCAAATGGCCTGTCGGCAAGTCAGAGTCTGATGTGACCCGTTCGAAACCTCTGGCCTGCTCGTCCGAGCCCCCCTGCCGCGAAGCGGCCTACTTGCCAGCGGCCCCCTTGCCGACAGAGTCGGCCGGTTGCATCTTCTTCTCAGAGATAGTCCCTCATCCGGTAGTAGAGCATCGCCAGCATCAGCGCCGGCGTCCGCAGCAGCTTGCCGCCGGGGAAGTTCCGGTGCCGGATGCGCGTGTAGATATCGAAGTGCTCCGCTTGACCGGCAATCGCTTCCGCGACGAACTTGCCGGCGATGCCGGTGAGTGCGATGCCGTGGCCCGAGAATCCCTGCAGGTAGTAGATGTTCGGCGCGACGCGACCGAAGTCCGGCGCGCGTGACATCGTGATGTCCACGTAGCCACCCCACGCATGGTCGATCTTCACGTCGGCCAGCTGCGGGAAGACGGCAAGCATGCGTTTGCGTGTTGCCTTCGCGGTGTTGAATGCGTCGAGGCCGGAGTAGCTGACGCGGCCGCCGAACAGCAGGCGGTGGTCGGCCGAGCGGCGGAAATAATCGAGCACGAAATTGATGTCTGTGACCGCAACGTTCTCTCGCATCAACTGAGTGATGCGCGCTTCCCCCAGCGGCTCCGTCGCGATGATGTACGTGCCGACCGGCATGATGCGTGCACGCAGGCCGGGTTCGAGTCCGTCGATGTAGGCATTGCAGCACAAGGCCACGTGCCTGGCGCGGACGCTGCCCTTCGCGGTGATGACGCGTGCCGGATCGTCGCGGTCGATGGCCGTGACCTGCGAGCCTTCGTGGATCACGACTCCCGCTGCACGCGCAGCGGCTGCGAGCCCCAAGGTGTAGTTGAGCGGATGCAGGTGGCCGCTGCGGGAATCGTACAGTGCGCCGCAGTAGCGATCAGTGGCCAGCAGTCCTTCCACGTCTGCGCGGTCCAGGAAGCTGACGCTGGTGTAGCCGTAGTCGTCGACGAGTTCGCGCTGCCACTCCTTGAGTTCATCGCGTTGCCGCGGCTTGATGGCCGCGTGCATCTGGCCCCAATGCAGGTCGCAGTCGATCTGGTGCCGGGCTACTCGTTCCTTGAGGAGGTCGAGCGCCTCGATCGAGAAGTCCCACAGCTGTCCCGCAGCCGCTTTGCCGACGGCCGCGTCGAGCTTCTGCTGGCCGCACGCGTAGCCGAAGATGGCCTGGCCGCCACTGCGTCCCGATGCGCCCCAGCCGATGCGATGACCTTCCAGCAGGACTACGCGATAGCCGCGCTCTGCGAGATGCAGTGCGGTCGACAGTCCCGCAATGCCGCCGCCGACAACGCAGACGTCCGCCCGGATGTCGCCAGACAGCGGCGCCGCGAGCGGGGCCGCATTCGCGGAGGCAGCGTAGTAGGAGTCGATGTGATCCATCAGCAGCGCAGGTACCACTGGTGATCGAGCGGCGACACCTGCGCCTCGAAAGACCGGAACTCGCCGTGACGGGTCGTCGAGTACAGGCGCTGGAAGTCGGCGCCCAAGTACTCGCGAATGAAGGTGCTCTGGCGGAAGGCGCGCAGCGTATCCGGCCATGTGTGCGGCAACAGGTCCGGCGTATTCCGGTACGCATTGCCGTTGACGGGCGCGCCGGGATCGAGCCGTTTGTCGAGGCCGTCCAGCATGGCAGCCAGTACACAGGCCGTCAGCAGGTAGGGATTCGCATCGGCACCGGCCACGCGATGTTCGATGCGGCGGTTGTCGGCGTCGCTCACGGGCACGCGCAGCGCAACGCCGCGGTTGTTGACGCCCCATGACGCGGTCAACGGGACATACGCCTCAGGGCGGAAGCGCCGGTAGGCGTTGATCGTCGGCGCAAAGACGAGCATCGAGTCCGCCATGTGCGCGGCGAGGCCACCGATCGCGTGGCGCAGCGCTTCGCTGCCGGCAGGGTCTTCGCTCGCGAACACGTTGCGACCCGACCGGTCCAGCAGGCTCACGTGGATATGCGCGCCGCTGCCGGCCATGTCCGCGTACGGCTTCGGCATGAACGTCGCTTCCATGCCATGGCGCATCGCCACGCCGTGCACGATGCGCTTCAGGCGAATCGCGTGGTCGCAGGCGAGGCAGGCGTCCGCCACGTGGTGCAGGTTCACTTCATACTGGCCGGGGCCGTATTCGGCGAGCGCGGTGCCTGTCGGGACCCGCTGGATCCCGCAGTAGCTCGAGATCTCCGAGAGCAGCGGCGAGAACTCGTCCAGGTCGGACATCGAATTGATCTGGATGCGATGTTCGCGTCGGCCGGACTCGGGGCCGGCGGGGGGTTGAGCTGCGCCTGTCGCAGTCCGTTCGCGATCCACGAAATAGAACTCGAGCTCGATTGCGACGACCGGCTGCAGGCCGAGCTGCGTAAAGCGGTCGACGACATTCGCGAGGACATGCCGCGGATCGCCGAAGAACGGACTTCCGTCGCGTTCATGCATCGCCACCTGCAGCTGGGCGACGGGTTCTCTTACCCAAGGCACCGGCAGGAGCGATCCGGGCAGCGGCAGGCAGGGGCGGTCGGCATCGCCCTCGTCGAAGCCGAGACCCGTGGCCTGGATGGTGTCGCCGAGGACATCCAGCGCAAACATCGACCCCGGCAGCAGGAACCCGCCGCGATACACCCCAGGCAGCTCCTCGATGGTGAGGCGCTTGCCGCGCGGGATTCCGCAGCTATCTGCCAGCAACACGTCGACAAAGCGCGTATCGGGGTAGCGATCGAGGTGGCTCGCGATCTCGGCAAGGGGGTTCTGGGCCACCATAAAGAGACCTGCTGTTTAATATTTAGTAAGGGCCGGGCTCCGCCGCCAAGCCCCAGAATCGCCACGGATTTCCGCAGGGCGTCGCTCCAATGCGCCATGTCGGGCCGTCGGGTTGGCCACATTATGCCTGTTTTCGGCCAAAAATCGTCTGGTCCCGGCGGACTTGGGAGCGGGGAGTGTGGTTAAATGCTCCCGTATTGAGACGCCGGGGATTCCTCCGGCTGTTAAAGATATTAAACGTGCGTAAGTCGAAGCCGCTCATCGGCATCCCGGCAGACCGGCGTCTGCTGGGGGCCCACTACTTTCACTGCGTTGGCGAGAAGTACATCGCTGCGGTGGCGGATGGGGCGCGCGCCATCCCCGTGCTGATCCCCGCGCTGGGCGACGGCCTCGATCTCGAGGACCTGCTTGAGCGCTTCGATGGGCTGATGCTCACCGGCAGCCCGTCGAACGTGCAGCCGCACCACTACGGCGGTCCCGCGAGCGACCCGGGGACGTTGCACGATCCCGAGCGGGACGCGACGACGCTGCCGATGATCCCGCGAGCCATCGCGGCCGGCATGCCGGTGCTGGCCATCTGCCGCGGCTTCCAGGAAATGAATGTCGCGTTTGGCGGCACGCTCTGGCAGAAGCTGCAGGAGGTCGAGGGGTTCCGCGACCACCGCGAGAACAAGGACCAGCCGGTGGAGGTCCAGTACGCGCCGGCCCACCCAGTCCAGTTCGTCGCGGGCGGCCTGCTGGCGCGCTTGGCGGGGCGGGCCACGCTCGACGTGAATTCGCTGCATTCGCAAGGCGTGCAGCAACTCGGGGCCGGACTCGCGGTGGAAGCGACGGCACCCGATGGCGTCATTGAAGCGTTCAGGGTGATTGACGCGCCGGCCTTCGCGGTCGGCGTGCAGTGGCACCCGGAATGGAAGATGCAAACCAACGATTTTTCGCGTGCGCTGTTCGGCGCATTCGGTGACGCGGCACGAGCCCGCGCAGCGAGGCAGACATCATGAGCAGTACGAAAACCGGCGTGATCCAGCAGTTCTTCAGGGAGCACGGCATCTCCGAGGTCGAGGGTGTGATTCCCGACATGGCCGGCGTGGCCCGGGGCAAGGTCATGCCGGCGGAGAAGTTCGCCGAGGACGAGGGCATGCGACTGCCGGAGTCCATCTTCCTGCAGACCGTCACGGGCGAGTATCCCGATGATGACCGCGCGATCAGCCCGTCCGAAATCGACATCGTGCTCAAGGCCGATCCCAATGCGGTGCGCGTCGTGCCGTGGGCCGCCGAGCCGACTGCGCAGGTCATCCACGATTGCTTCTATTCCGACGGACGCCCGGTAACGATGGCGCCCCGATACGTGCTGCAGAAGGTGCTCGACCTGTATGCGCAGCGAGGCTGGGATCCCGTGGTCGCGCCCGAGCTCGAGTTCTTCCTGGTCGAGCCCAACATCGATTCGGACTATCCGCTCAAGCCTCCGGTCGGCCGTTCGGGCCGGCCCGAGATCGGGCGGCAGTCGTATTCCATCGCGGCCGTCAACGAATTCGATCCGCTGTTCGACGACATGTATGCGTTCTGCGAAGCGCAGGACATCGAGATCGACACGCTGATCCACGAAGACGGCGCGGCGCAGATGGAAATCAACCTGCTGCATGGCAATGCCCTGTCGCTTGCGGACCAGGTGTTCCTGTTCAAGCGCACCGCGCGTGAAGCCGCCATGCGGCACAAGATGTACGCCACGTTCATGGCGAAGCCGATGGCCCGCGAACCTGGCAGCGCGATGCACATCCACCAGAGCATCGTCGACAGGAAGACCCGCCGGAACATCTTCAGCGATCCGGACGGCAAGCCGTCGTCGCTTTTCTACTCGCACGTCGCGGGCTTGCAGAAGTACCTGCCGGGCGCGATGGCGCTGTTCGCGCCCAACGTCAATTCATACCGCCGCATCACGCGGCACAGTTCGGCGCCGATCAACACCCATTGGGGACACGACAACCGGACCGCAGGATTGCGCGTTCCGGTGGCAAGCCCCGAGAACCGGCGGATCGAGAATCGCGTGGGCGGCGCCGATGCCAATTCCTACCTCGCCATCGCGGCGTCGCTGGCCTGCGGCTATCTCGGCATGATCGAGGGGCTGAACCCGAGCGAACCGATTGCGGGCAGCGCGTACGACCTGCCCTTCTCGCTGCCGCGGAGCCTCGAGGAGTCGCTGCGGTTGCTGCGCGATTGCCGTCCGCTGATCGACATCCTCGGCGAGCGGTTCGTGCTGGCCTACACTGCCGTCAAGGAGAACGAGCACGAGACCTTCCTGCGCGTGATCAGCTCGTGGGAGCGCGAACACTTGCTGCTCAACGTCTGAGGCGGTTGGCAGCAGGGCTTGGGGCTTGAGACCGGAGGTGCGAACGTGCAGATCGGGATTCGTTGCTGTCTGACTCCGGCCTCCGGCGCGAGGCCTCCCGCTTCCATCGACTCCCGTCGGTTCCGCCGCCATGTCTGAGCGGGGCGCGACGACGCCTCCGCTCCCGCAGCGCACGCTGGCGGAATGGCAGCAGCTCGACCGGGCGCACCTGCATCCATTCACCGACCACGGCGCCATCCAGAAGAAAGGCACCCGTGTCATCGCGCGCGCCGAGGGCGTGTATCTCTATGACGTCGAGGGACGCCAGTTACTCGACGGCATGGCGGGCCTGTGGTGCGTGAACCTGGGTTACGGCCGTATCGAACTCGCGGACGCCGCGTACAGCCAGATGCGCACGCTGCCTTACTACAACAGCTTCTTCCAGTGCACCCATCCGCCGGCGATTGAGCTCGCCCAGGCGCTCGTGGCAGTGACGCCGCCGCAGTTCAATCATGTCTTCTTCACGGGTTCCGGCTCCGAGGCGAACGACACCGTGTTGCGCGCAGTGCGCCACTACTGGACTTCACTTGGGCAACCCGAACGCTCCATCATCATCGGCCGGCACAATGGCTATCACGGCAGTACGGTCGCCGGCGCGAGCCTCGGCGGCATGGCGCCGATGCACGCACAAGGCGGCTTGCCGATTCCCGGCATCGTGCACATCCGCCAGCCATACTGGTATGGCGAGGGCGGCGATCTTTCACCCGAAGAGTTCGGGCTCGTCGCGGCCCAGGCCCTTGAAGACAAGATCCTGGAGCTGGGACCCGAGCGTGTCGCGGCATTCATCGCCGAGCCGATCCAGGGTGCGGGCGGCGTCGTGATTCCACCCGCCACGTATTGGCCCGCCATCCAGAGGATCGTCGACCGCTACGGCATCCTGCTGGTGGCCGATGAAGTGATCTGCGGCTTTGGCCGCACGGGCGAGTGGTTCGGGTCCGACTACTACCGTATCCGCCCCGACCTCATGCCCATTGCAAAGGGGCTGTCGTCGGGTTACCAGCCGATCGGTGGCGTGATGATCGCCGACCGCGTGGCCGACGTGCTGCTCGGACCCGGCGGCGAGTTCAATCACGGCTTCACGTATTCGGGTCATCCGGTGGCCTGCGCCGTCGCGAGCGCCGCGCTCAGGATCTACCGTGAGGAAAAGCTCATCGAGCGCGTGAAGACCGATGTCGGTCCTTATCTCAAGCAGCGCTGGTCCGAGCTGGCGTCCCACCCTCTCGTTGGAGAAGCGCGCAGCGTCGGGCTCATCGGTGCGCTCGAACTCGTGCGCGACAAGAGCCGCCGGACGTTGTTCACGCCGGGCGGCGAAGTAGGGACGTGGTGCCGCGACCTGTGCGTCGAGAACGGGCTGGTCATGCGCGCCGTACGCGACACCATGATCATCTCCCCGCCGCTCATCATCACGCGCGGACAGATCGATGAACTCGTCGAGAAGGCGCGGCGCTGCCTCGACCTCACGTTGGCAAAAGTGCAGGCCGACGCCCGTTTTCGCATCCGTTCCTGAGTCGGCGCTCTGGCGGGAGTGACCTCCGCGGCCGGCTGCCTTCCCACGATGGTGCGCTCCGGGTGGCCGCTGCCCGCTGTTGGTGCAAAGGCTGCGGCGAGAGGCGCCGTAGAACCCTCCGGCGCCCGTTCCGATGCGGGCTGGTTCCTGGCCACGCTGGAGTGACTCTTGCATCCTGTCTTCCAGTCTTTCGGGTAGGAGACCTGGCTTGTCCATTCACGTCGCGCTGAACCACGTTACGCATTACCGCTACGACCGGCCCATCTCGCTGGGGCCGCAGATCGTCCGGTTGCGCCCGGCGCCGCACAGCCGTACCCGCATCCTGTCGTATTCGCTCAACATCCTGCCGGCCAAGCACTTCATCAACTGGCAGCAGGATCCCGAAGCCAATTACCTCGCGCGGCTCGTCTTTCCGGAGAAGACGCAGGAATTCCGCATCGAGGTCGATCTCGTCGCCGAGATGGCGGTCCTCAACCCGTTCGATTTCTTCCTTGCGCCGCACGCCGAAAAGTTTCCGGTGCAGTACGACGCCGGCGAGAAGCGCGACCTCGTGCCCTATCTCGTGAAGCCGCCGGCCACGCCGCTGCTGGCGCGGTACCTGAAGGAAGTTCCACGCGACCCGGTCCGCACGATCGATTTCCTCGTCGCGATCAACCGCAAGCTGGCCGCCGACATCCGCTACCTGATCCGCATGGAGCCCGGCGTGCAGACGCCGGAGGAAACGCTGCAGAAGACGTCAGGGTCGTGCCGCGACTCCGCCGCGCTGCTGGTGCAACTGCTGCGGCACCTCGGATTTGCCGCGCGCTTCGTCTCCGGCTACCTGATCCAGCTCGTGGCGGACGTGAAGTCGCTCGATGGCCCGTCGGGGCCGGAGCAGGATTTCACGGACCTGCATGCCTGGGTGGAAGTCTATCTGCCGGGCGGTGGCTGGATCGGACTCGATCCCACCTCCGGCCTGCTCGCGGGCGAAGGCCATATTCCCCTCGCGTGCACGCCCGAACCCACGTCCGCCGCGCCGGTGACGGGTGCGGTGGACAAGAGCGAAGTGACCTTTGAACATCACATGAAGGTCAGCCGTGTCTGGGAAGCGCCGCGCGTCACGAAGCCCTACACGGACCTCGACTGGGCGGAGATCGAGAATCTCGGCCACCGTATCGATGCGGATCTCGCGGACGGCGATGTCCGCCTCACGATGGGCGGCGAGCCCACCTTCGTGTCGGGTGACGATCCCGACGGCGCCGAGTGGAACACGTCGGCGCTGGGCCCGAACAAGCGCAAGCTGGCGGCCACGCTCTATCACCGGCTGCGAGACAAGTACGCGCCCGAGGGCCTTGCACACTTCGGCCAGGGAAAGTGGTATCCGGGCGAGCAGCTGCCGCGCTGGTCGCTCAATTGCTTCTGGCGCACCGATGGCGAGCCGGTCTGGAAGGATCCCGGGTTGCTCGCGGATGAAGCCGTCGACTACGGTGCCGACGACGCGGCGGCAAAACGCTTCCTGTCGTCAGTGGCGAAGCGCCTCGGGGTCGACCCGGCCTTCGTCTTCACTGCCTACGAGGATGCCTTCTATTACCTGTGGCGCGAACGGCGCTTTCCCGCCAACGTGGATCCGTTCAACTCGAAACTCGAAGACCCCCTCGAGCGTGCGCGGCTCGCGAACGTGTTCAGCCAGGGTCTGGAAAAGCCGGTCGGGCACGTATTGCCTGTCAGCCGAAACGCGGCCGGCACCGGCTGGCAGAGTGGCTCGTGGTTCCTGCGGTCGGAGCGGTGCTACCTGATCCCGGGCGATTCGGCGCTGGGCTATCGCCTGCCGCTCGACTCGCTGCCGTGGGCTGCGGCGGCGGATTTCCCGTACGTGTATCCGCCGGATCCGACACAGCCGTTTCCGGCGCTGCAGTCCTATGCGCAGTTGCGCCAGCAGTTCCAGTCATCCCTGTCGGCGGCGACGCTCAACCAGGGACACGGCCAGGGGGACAAGGGGGACAAGGGCAACAAGGGCAAGGCTGAGGCGGAGCCCCGCATCGAGCCGCTCAAGTCGGCCGGCTTTATCACGCGGACGGCGATGAGCGCCGAGCCGCGCAACGGCGTGCTGTACATCTTCATGCCACCGACCCAGCGCCTTGAGGACTATCTCGAACTCGTCGCGGCTGTCGAAGCCACTGCGGCAGCCGAAGGACAACCGGTGATCCTCGAGGGTTACGAGCCCCCACGCGACCCGCGACTGCAGCAGTTCCGCGTGACGCCCGATCCGGGCGTCATCGAAGTGAACATCCATCCTTCCTCGAGCTGGGACCAGCTTGTCGACCGGACGACGCACCTGTACGACGTCGCGCGGGAAACGCGTCTGTCGACCGAGAAGTTCATGCTCGACGGCCGGCACACAGGTACCGGCGGCGGCAACCACTTCGTGCTGGGCGGCGCGACGGTCAACGATTCGCCGTTCCCGCGGCGGCCGGACCTGCTCCGGAGCCTGCTCAGCTACTGGCACAACCACCCATCGTTGTCGTACCTTTTTTCGGGGCTGTTCATCGGCCCGACATCGCAAGCCCCGCGTGTGGACGAGGCGCGCAACGATTCTCTGTATGAACTCGAGATCGCCTTCAAGCAGTTGCCGCCGCTTGGGCAACTGCCTGCGCCGTGGCTGATCGACCGCCTGCTGCGCAACCTGCTGATCGATGTCTCCGGCAACACGCACCGCACCGAGTTCTGCATCGACAAGCTGTATTCGCCGGATGGGCCGACGGGACGACTCGGGTTGCTCGAGATGCGGGCATTCGAGATGCCGCCGCATGCGCGCATGAGCCTCACGCAGCAGCTGTTGCTGCGGGCACTGGTGGCGCGCTTCTGGAAGCAGCCTTACGAGCCGGAGCGCCTGGCGCGCTGGGGGACGGAGCTGCACGACCGCTTCATGTTGCCGTACTTCGTGCAGCAGGACTTTGCCGACGTCATGGCCGAGATGCACCTGGCCGGATTCCCCCTGAAGGAGTCCTGGTTCGCGCCGCATTTCGAATTCCGCTTCCCCAAGGTCGGCGACTTCGCCACACGCGGGGTCGACATCGAGTTGCGGCATGCGCTCGAACCCTGGCATGTGATGGGCGAGGAGGGCGCTGCCGGCGGGGCCGTGCGTTACGTGGACTCGTCTGTCGAGCGCATGCAGGTGAAGGTCGCGGGACTCGCGCCGGATCGCTACGCGCTCACCTGCAACGGCCGGCGCCTGCCGCTGCAGCCGACGGGAACGGTCGGCGAGTTCGTTGCGGGAGTGCGTTATCGCGCGTGGCAACCGGCCGCCGCGTTGCATCCCACCATCGGCAGCCACAATCCGTTGACGTTCGACCTGGTGGACACCTGGATGCAGCGCTCCATGGGGGGCTGCCAATACCACGTGGCCCATCCGGGTGGCCGCAGTTACGACACGTTCCCGGTCAACGCATTCGAGGCGGAGAGCCGCCGGCTGGCGCGCTTCTTCCGTATTGGCCATACGCCCGGCGTCATGGCCGTGTCGCCCCGGGATTCGACGAACGCGGACTTTCCGTTTACCCTCGACCTCAGGAAATAATAGCGACATCCTGAAGAGCATCGATGGCGGCCGACAGTCTTGAATCCTACGCAACCGATGCGCACCGTTATGACGAATTGCGGGATCGCACCGGCGCTCTGCGCCCGCATTGGCGTCCGCTGATCGAGCGCCTGACGGCGGACGGTGCCCGCGCGGCCCGCAGGGGCGTGGAGTTGACGCAGCGGCTCATCGTCGAGAACGGCGTCACCTACAACGTCTACGCCGATCCGCAGGGCAAGGACCGCCCGTGGGTGCTCGATCCGCTGCCCATGGTCCTGGCGGCAGAGGAATGGAAGCAGATCGAGGCGGGCGTTGCGCAGCGCGCGCGGCTGTTCGATGCCTTGCTGGGCGATCTCTACGGTGCCCAGCAGACCCTGACCTCCGGCGTCGTCCCTGCCGAGCTGCCATTCGGGCATCCCAATTTCCTGTGGCCCTGCCACGGCATGTCGCCGCCGAACGGACAGTGGCTGCATCTCTACGCCGTGGATCTAGCCCGCTCGCCGGAGGGATCGTGGTGGGTGCTGGCGGATCGCACGCAGGCGCCGTCCGGCAACGGCTACGCGCTCGAGAATCGCCAGATCGTTGCGCGCGTGTTGCCGGAACTCATCCGCGACCTCGGCGTACGGCCCCTCAATACCTTCTTTGCCAACCTGCGCGAGCGGCTGCTTGCCTTTGCACCCGAAGGCGAAACCCCGCTGGCCGTCGTGCTGACTCCCGGTTCGTTCAACGAAACCTATTTCGAGCATGCGTACCTCGCGCGCCAGCTCGGCCTGCCGCTCGTCGAGGGCTCGGACCTCACTGTGCGCGGCGACACCGTGTATCTGAAGACGCTGACCGGGTTGCGTCGCGTGCACTCGATCCTGCGACGGCTGGACGACGACTTCTGCGACCCCGTGGAGCTGCGAGCCGATTCTGCACTCGGCGTGCCGGGCCTGCTGGCCGCGGCGCGGGCAGGGCGCGTCATGCTCGCGAATGCGCTCGGCAGCGGC
>CAIUGU010000018.1 GCA_903898785.1 uncultured Pseudomonadota bacterium
GACGCCGAGAAGATCACCACCGTGCAGCAGGCGATCGACTACGTTACGGAACGCCGCAGCCAAGCCTGAGCCTGGCCCACCGCAACCAGCGGGCAGGCTTTCGGCCCCAAGGAGATGCCACGGATGGCGCCTCTTCGATGACTGCTCCCGTCCCTCCTACCAGATCGAGGTAACCCGTTGTCCAGGCGACGCGTCGTCATTACCGGACTAGGCATCATTTCGCCAGTCGGCAGCACGATTGCCAGTGCATGGCAGAACGTGCTGGCAGGTCACAGCGGGATCGCACCGATCACGCGGTTCGATGTCAGCAATTTCCAGACCCGCATCGGCGGTGCTGTCGCGGGATTCAATCCCGAGGAGTACCTGCAGCCGAAGGAGATGCGGAAGATGGATGCCTTCATGCATTACGGCTTCGCAGCCGCAGTGCAGGCGTTCAGGGACGCGGGCCTCTCGGTGACTCCGGATAACGCGGCGCGCATCGGCGTTGCGATGGGTGCCGGCATCGGCGGCCTCGAGACCATCGAGGAAAACGCACAGAAGTATTACGAGACGAAGAGCCCCAAGCGGATCTCTCCGTTCATGGTTCCGGGCAGCATCATCAACATGATCTCGGGACACGTGTCGATGCACCTCGGGCTCACCGGTCCGAACATCGCCACGGTGACCGCCTGCACGACGTCCACCCACGCCATCGGCATTGCCGCGCGCCTCATCCAGTATGGTGATGCGGACGTCATGCTCGCCGGCGGTGGCGAAATGGCGACGACACCGCTTGGCCTCGGCAGCTTCAGCCAGGCGCGGGCGCTGTCCACGCGCAACGACGAGCCCCAGCGTGCCAGCCGGCCCTGGGACCGTGACCGCGACGGTTTCGTGCTGTCCGACGGAGCGGCGGCACTCGTTCTCGAAGAGTACGAGCATGCCAAGGCGCGCGGCGCGACCATCTATGCCGAGTTTGCCGGCTTCGGCATGAGCGGCGATGCGCACCACATGACGGCGCCGCCGGAAGATGGCGAGGGTGCCCGCCTTGCCATGGCGAATGCCCTCAAGGACGCACGGCTGAACCCGGAGGATGTCCAGTACATCAACGCGCACGCAACGTCGACTGAGCTCGGTGACCGTGCCGAGACCATCGCGATCAAGCGCTGCTTCGGCGACCATGCGAAGCGGCTGTCGGTCAGCTCGACCAAGTCGATGACGGGGCACCTGCTCGGCGCCGCCGGCGCCATCGAGGCGATCTTCTCGATCCTCGCCATTCGCGACCAGGTTGCGCCGCCGACGATCAACCTGGACAACCAGGACCCGGCGTGTGACCTCGACTACGTTCCGCACGTGGCCCGGCAGATGCCGCTCAAGGCAGCCCTGTCGAACTCGTTCGGCTTCGGCGGCACCAACGGCAGCCTGATCTTCCGCGTACTCGACTGACGCCGGCGCCGTGGGGTCGGCTCCTGATGCTCCCGGCGCTCCGCTCGTAAAGCCGGCGTCATTCGACGCCCCGCTGCTCCTCGCGCTGCATTCGGCGCTCCGGGAGCGGTATCCCGTCCTTCTTGAAAGCACAGCCACGGGCGGCGCGCTCGGACAGTACAGCATGCTGCTGGCCTGCCCAGGCGAGCGTCTGGACCTGGGCGCCGACGGCAAGCTCACGGGCACGGCGCCTGTCCTCCAGAGCGGCACGTTCCTCGAGACTCTGGATGCGTGGTGGCACCGGGAACAACTCCCGCCCGGATCGAGCACCTTGCCGTTTACGGGCGGGTGGTTCCTGTTTCTGGGTTACGAGCTTGCGGGTCAGATCGAACCGTCCCTGCGGCAGCCCGCTCCGGACCAGGGACCCATCGCCACTGCATTGCGAATGCCGGCCGCCCTGGTGCTCTCGCACGCGACGGGGCAGGGTTGGCTGGTTGCAGAAGCCGGCCAGGAGGCGCTGCTCGCCCTGATGGACCAAGACTTGCGAGTCGTCGCAACGCACGCGCCATGCCGCGAAACTGCAGGCGAAGCCATCCTGCAAGGGGAGATGGGGGAAGAGGCTCCCGAAGGCTTCCTCTCGGCAGTCAGCGCTGCCCTGGAGCACATCTCGGCAGGGGATCTCTATCAGGCGAATCTCTCGCGCGCCTGGCATGCGACGCTCTCGGCAGGTGTCCGGCCTCCCGAAGTCTACAGGCGCCTGCGTCGCACGAATCCCGGCCCGTTTGCCGGGATCGCCGACCTGGGAAGCCATGTCATCGTCAGTTCCTCGCCCGAGCGACTGGTAGAAGTCCGGGGAAGGCAGATCTCGACGCGGCCGATCGCCGGGACGCGGCCGAGGTCGGCAGACGATCTCGCCGATGCCGGACTCGCGCGCGAGCTGCGCCAGCATCCCAAGGAACAGGCCGAGCATGTGATGCTGATCGACCTCGAGCGCAACGATCTCGGGCGCGTCTGCGAAGCCGGCAGCGTCGAAGTCGACGAATTCATGTCCATCGAGTCCTACGCGCACGTCCACCACATCGTCTCCAGCGTTCGCGGGACATTACGCCGTGACGTGACGCCGGGCCAGGCGATCGCCGCCGTCTTCCCGGGGGGCACGATCACCGGCTGCCCCAAGGTGCGGTGCATGCAGGTCATCAGCGCACTCGAGCGCGAGCCAAGGGGAGCGTATACAGGGTCCATGGGATACCTGAATCGCGACGGCAGCATGGATCTCAATATCCTGATCCGGACGCTGTCGATCGTCGGCACGCGACTGACTTTCCGTGCAGGCGCGGGCATCGTGGCGGACTCCGTTCCACAACGGGAGCTGGAAGAGACGCGGGCGAAGGCGCAGGGCCTGCTCCGTGCATTGCGAGCGGGGACGGACACACCATGAATGTCGCGTTGCTGGTCAATGGACTCCAACCAACCGATCGTATGCACGCGCTGGCCTTCGACGACCGCGGCCTGCAATACGGTGATGGCCTGTTCGAAACCGCGCTCCTCACGGGCGGCCGGATTCGCTTCCTCGAAGATCACCTGGAGCGCCTGGAGGCCGGCTGCAACCGCCTCGGCATCGCGGGACCAGAGCGCGCACTGCTGCTCAAGGACCTGGGTGTACTCACCGCCGGTCGCGGCGAGGGCATCCTCAAGATCATCGTCACGCGGGGCGCTGGCGGCCGTGGGTACCGCCCACCCGACAAAGCCGTGTCCACCCGCATCGTGGCGGTGTATCCACCGGTCGACCCGGCGGCGCCCGCAGGTACCGGGATCGTGGTGCGGTGGTGCGAGACCCGCCTTGGGCGGAATGCCGGC
The DNA here is from genome assembly GCA_903898785.1 of uncultured Pseudomonadota bacterium. Lineage (GTDB taxonomy): Bacteria > Pseudomonadota > Gammaproteobacteria > Steroidobacterales > Steroidobacteraceae > CAIUGU01. Next base: position 3,259 of record CAIUGU010000018.1, read on the forward strand.
CTGGCGGGCATAAAGCACCTCAACCGGCTTGAGCAGGTGCTGGCGCAAGGTGAATGGCGCGACCCGGCCATCGCGGAGGGCCTGATGTTCGATACCGAAGGCGAAGTCGTAGCCGCGACCGCCGGGAACCTGTTCGTGGTCCGCGAGGGCATGCTGTGCACGCCCGACCTGCGCTATTGCGGCATCCGCGGCGTGATGCGCGGGCGGGTCCTTGCCGCGGCGCGCTCCTCGGGCATCCCGGTCGAGGAGTTGCCGCTCTGGCGTAACGATATCGAATCCGCCACCGAAGCGTTCGTCACGAATGCCGTCCGCGGGATTCGTCCGATCGTCGGGCTTGAGGGCACCCGCTGGCCGGTCGGCGATGTGACGACCCGACTTGCCACGTCGCTCGGACTCTGGTGATCTGTCGACATGGCATTCCGCAGTAAAGTCTGGACGGCGTTGTTGCTGGTGGTCGTGGTGGCGGCGGCCGGGGCGATCGTCGTAGCGCGATCGACGTTGTCGTGGCTGCACAGTCCGATCCCGGTGCTCACGCAAAGCCAATCCTACGAGATTCCGAAAGGCACGTCGTTCGCGGCGCTGGCGCGCGACCTCGGTGATCGCGGCCTGATCGAGTCGCCCCGGTTGCTGGTGGCCTGGGCGCGGCTGACAGGGCAGGGCAAGAACCTCAAGGCCGGCGAGTATGAACTCCTGCCGGGCATGTCGCCGCAGGCCCTGCTCGACCTGTTTGTGTCGGGTCGTGTCATGTTGCACTCGATCACGTTCATCGAAGGATCCACTTTCGACGAGATGCGCGAGGTGCTGGCGCGGCATCCGGCCATCCAGCAGGAAGCCGGCAAGGCGACGGACGCCGACATCATGAAACGACTGGGCGCTCCGGACCGTCATCCCGAGGGGCTGTTCTTTCCCGACACGTATCGCTTTCCGAAAGAGACCTCCGATCTGGACGTGCTGCGCATGGCCTACGAGCGCATGGAGCGGGAACTGGACGCAGCGTGGGCTGCACGTGCACCAAACCTGCCCCTCAACTCACCCTATGAAGCGCTGATTCTCGCGTCCATCATCGAAAAGGAAACGGCGCGCGCAGCCGAACGCGGCAAGATCAGTGGTGTGTTCATCGAGCGCCTGCGCCGGCAGATGCGCCTGCAGACGGATCCGACGGTCATCTACGGGCTCGACGACAGCTACGACGGCAACCTGCGCCGTGCCGACCTGCAACGGGATACGCCCTACAACACGTACACGCGGGCCGGCCTGCCGCCGACGCCGATCGCGCTGCCCGGCCTCGGCGCACTACAGGCGGCAGTCCATCCGGAGGAAACGGGCGCCCTGTTCTTCGTGGCCACCGGCCTGGGGGACGGTAGCCACTACTTTTCCCGTACACTCGCGGAACACGATGCCGCCGTGGCGCGGTATCTGCAACGGCTGCGGCAGCAATAGCAACAGACAGACTCGGCGAGCTGATCCAGGACTGATTCGTGAAGGGCAGATTCATCACCGTCGAGGGAGGCGAAGGCGTCGGCAAGACCACCCAGCTCTCGGTCATCAAGCAGGTCCTGGCGGAGGGCGGAGTCGAGTGCGTCATGACGCGGGAGCCGGGCGGCACGCCCCGTGCGGAGCAGATTCGCGAGCTGCTGCTGACGCCTACGCAGGAGCCCATGCCGCCGACCTGCGAACTGCTGTTGATGTTCGCGGCGCGCGCAACCCATCTCGAGAATGTCATCAAGCCGGCGCTGGAGCGCGGTGCCTGGGTGGTTTCCGACCGCTTCACCGATGCGACCTATGCTTATCAGGGCTCGGCACGCGGCATGTCGGTTGCCGACATCGCGGTGCTCGAGGACCTCGTCCAGCGGTCGCTGCGGCCTGACCTCACGTTGCTGCTCGATGCACCGGTGGAAGTAGCCCTGGAGCGGGCCCGACAGCGCAACCAGGGCCAGCAGACCGACCGCTTCGAACTGGAGCGGGCCGGCTTCTTCGAGCGGGTTCGCTCGGGCTATCTCGCCCGCGCAGCGCAGGAGCCGCAGCGCTTTCGCGTAATCGACGCTTCGAGGCCGCTCAAGGATGTCAGCGAGACGTTGCGCTCCCTCCTGGCGACCTACGTTGCGGAGGCGAAGCGACATGGCTGAACCGGCCGCGTTGCCCGCAGACCTGCCGCCGACCTTCCCGTGGCACACTCCGCTCATCAAGCAGATCGAGTCGGCGTGGCAGCAGGATCGATTGCCTCACGCGCTGTTGCTGCATGGCCAGCCGGGACTCGGCAAGCGTCGCCTGGCGGAGTGGGTGGCGCGAGGCCTGCTCTGCGAGGCTCCACGTGACCATCTCGTTGCCTGCGGACACTGCAACGGGTGCCGGCTCGCGAAGGCGGGCTCGCACCCCGACCTGACAGTAGTGACCCCCGAAGAGGGCAAGCAACAGCTCTCGGTCGACCAGGTTCGCACAGTCTCGGAGTGGCTCGTGATGACCAGTCATCAGCAGGGCTGGAAGATCGCAATCATCGATCCGGCGCAGCTCATGACGGTGGCTGCTGCCAACAGCCTGCTGAAGACGCTGGAGGAGCCTCCCGCCCGCAGCCTGCTGATCCTCGTCGCATCGAGTCTTCAGGGCTTGCCTGCAACCTTGCGCAGCCGGTGCCAGCGTCTGGCCATTCCGCGTCCGCCGACTGCGCTGGCGCTCGGCTGGCTGCACGAGACCTCGTCACAGGCGATCCCTGCGCAGGTCCTGGAATTCACGGGGGGAGCGCCGCTCAGGGCGCTGGAAGTCCACGAGGCATTCGCCCGGCTGGACGAGGAGATGCGCTCGTCGCTGGCCGATGTGCTGGCCGGCCGGGCGGAAGTGACGCGCGTCGCCCAGTTCTGGGCGAAGGAGGCGTTGCCGGACCGCCTTGCCTGGCTCGACTTGTGGCTGATGAGCCTGGCGCGACAGGCAATTGCCGGAACTTTAGACCTCGTCACGTTCCCCGAGCAGCCCGTGCCCTTGCCAACGAACGCCAATGTGTTGAACATAAGCCACTTGTATCGACTGGCGGACCGCATCCGTGAACTCAAGTCCCAACTACAGCGCACGGCGCTCAACCGCGACCTTGCGGCCGAGCTGCTGCTCGCCGAGCTGCTGACTGCCTTCACGCGCAGGCAGCCGCAGTAGCCGCTTTTTTACGCAGAAGACTGCACGAGACAATGCATGGCAATGCGCCAGCCCAGCAGTAAGCCCGGACTCCTCACGCTCACCATCAAGGACAAGAGCGCGCTGTACCTTGCCTACATGCCGTTCGTGAAGAACGGCGGGCTCTTCATTCCCACCAACAGCAACTATCGCCTCGGCGACGAAGTGTTCATGTTGCTCAACCTGATGGGAGAGGAAGAAAAATTGCCGGTGGCCGGCCGCGTGATCTGGATGACCCCGAAGGGAGCGCAGGGCAAGCGGACGGCAGGAATAGGCGTCCAGTTCAGCGAGCAGGATCGCGGCAATACCCAGCGGAAGATCGAGAGCTATCTCGCCGGCGCCTTGGGCGGCGACAAGCCAACCCACACGATGTAGCGCCAGCGGCCCGGGAGGCCGTTACTTGCGCGTCAGGTCCGTCGCGGCGAGGCCGCCCTTCAGCACGGACGCATGGAATCCACGCTCGCTCAGGATGTAGGCACCGGCCGAACTGCGTCGGCCCGAATCGCAGCACACGATGTAGTGGATGCTCGAGTCCAGGTTCTTGAGCTTGAGCCGCATGAAGTACAGCGGAATGTTGAGCGCGTCCGGCAGATGGTAGTTCTCGAACTCGCTCGGGAGGCGCACATCGAGCCATTTCGCGCCCTTCTCAACCAGGTCGCTGCCCTGCTCGAACTCGACCCACTCCAGCATGGGCTCGTTGAGAAGCGTGCGGAAGTCGTCCTTGCCGAGCCGCATCAGCGTCCCTTCGCTTGCCATGACAACACTGGCGTTGCGCTTCGCGTCAGAGATCAGGGCTTCCTCGCCGAAGGTATCACCCATGCCGAGTTCGGCCAGCTTGATGCCGTCC
>CAIUGU010000019.1 GCA_903898785.1 uncultured Pseudomonadota bacterium
CATCACGCTGAACCGGTTCTTCGCGCTGCACGTCATCGCGTTGCCGCTCGCGCTCGTGTTCCTCGTCATCGCGCACATCCTCGCATTGCATGAAGTAGGCTCGAACAATCCTGACGGGATCGAGATCAAGAAGAACAAGGGCCCGGACGGGCATCCGCTGGATGGCATCCCGTTCCACCCGTACTACACGATCAAGGACATCGTCGGCCTGATCGTGTTCATCGCGCTGTTCTCGCTGGTGCTGTTCTTCGCACCGGACATGGGCGGGTATTTCCTCGAACATGCGAACTTCGATCCGGCCAATGCACTCCAGACGCCGGCGCATATCGCTCCGGTCTGGTACTTCACGCCGTACTACGCCATGTTGCGCGCCGTCCCATCGTTCCTCGGAACGCAGTTCTGGGGCGTGCTGGTGATGGGTGCCGCGGTCGTCATATTCGCCTTCCTGCCCTGGCTGGACAAATCCAAGGTGAAGTCGATCCGCTATCGCGGCTGGCTGTACAAGGCCTTCCTCGCGGCGTTCGCCGTGTCTTTCGTGGTGCTCGGTTACCTCGGCATGCAGCAGCCGACGCCGACCGGCACGCTCGTCGCGCGGATATTCACGATCGTCTATTTTGCGTTCTTCCTGCTGATGCCGTGGTACACGCGCATCGATGCGACGAAGCCGGTTCCGGAACGGGTGACTTACGATGCACATTAAGAAGGCACTGCTGCGGCTCGCCGCCCTTGGACTGACTGCGGGCGTGTCGGTGTTCGCGCCGGCAGCCGTGATTGCGATGGAGGCCGAAGGCGCCTCTGCCGGGCACGCCAACGTGGACGTGGCGAACATCCCGTCCCTGCAGCGCGGCGCCCGTAATTTCGTGAACTACTGCATGGGCTGCCATTCGGCGAAGTTCGTGCGGTATAACCGCCTGGGCCGCGACCTCGACCTGTCCGAGCAGCAGGTGGTCGAGAACCTGATGTTCACGGGTGAGCGTCCGTTCGACACGATGCAGATCGCGATGCCGGCGGAACAGGCCCGGGTCTGGTTCGGCAATCCTCCGCCCGACCTGTCGCTGATCGCGCGCAGCCGCGGCGTGGATTACCTGTACTCGTTCCTGAAGTCGTTCTACCTCGATCCTTCGCGTCCGACGGGCGTGAACAACCTGGTCCTGCCGGGTGCAGCGATGCCCCATGTGCTGTGGGAGCTGCAGGGCTTCCAGAAGGCCGTGTACGAGGGCGAGACGGATGCACAGGGCAACGTCCACAAGACGTTCAAGGGCTTCGAACAGGCGACCAAGGGCAAGCTTGCGCCCGAAGAGTTCGACCTCTTCGTGCGTGACACGGTGAATTTCCTGTCGTACATCGGCGAACCGGTGCAGTTGCAGCGGCGCAATCTCGGCTTCCGCGTGCTCGGCTTCCTGTTCGTCTTCTTCCTCTTTGCCTATTTCCTGAAGAAGGAAATCTGGAAGGACGTCAAGTGACACATGCGGGCCGCAGCATGGCTGCGGCCCGCTGCGTTGACGCGCCGCGAGTCGCATTGAGGGTGGTCAGAGGGTCCCTCACTTGATGACGCTTTTTTCCAAGGCGCTCGATCCGTGGAGCCACCGCACGCGGCTGGTCGTCGCGGAGAAAGGCATTCCCGTCGAGATCATCGACGTGGAAGAGGGCAAGTTGCCCGAAGACCTCCTCGACCTCAATCCCTATCACAGCGTGCCGACGCTGGTGGACAGGGACCTCGTGCTCTATGACTCGCGCGTCATCATCGACTACCTCGACGAACGCTTCCCCTATCCGCCCCTGATGCCGGTCGATCCCGTGGCTCGCGCGCAGTTTCGCCTGGCGCTGTTCCGCATCGAGCGGGACTGGTACAGCCTCGCAACGCAGATCGACGATCCCGTCGATCGCAAGCTCGGACTGAAGGCACGCAGCATCCTGCGTGACAGCATCCTGGCGACGGCCGACGTCTTCAAGGCCAAGCCCTATTTCCTGTCGGACGAGTTCTCGCTGGTCGATGCCACGATTGCGCCGATCCTGTGGCGGCTGCACTCCTGGGGCATTGAACTGCCTGCGCAGGCGCAACCGGTGATCCGCTACGCGAACCTCGTCTTTGCGCGGCCCGCGTTCCGCCACAGCCTCTCCGAGGCTGAGCAGGACTTGCGACTCTAGGGCAGCGTACCGATGCCGGATGCTCCCGTGACCTCGCGCAGGCCCTATCTCCTTCGTGCCATGCACGAGTGGATCACCGACAACAGCCAGACGCCGCACATCGTCGTCGATGCGGGCGTCGAGGGCGTGAGGGTACCTGTGCAGCACGTGAAGGATGGCAGGATCATCCTCAACATCAGCCTGAGTGCCGCCCAGGGCCTGAGCCTCGGCAACGAGGCCTTGAGCTTTCGTGCCCGGTTCGGCGGCGTGAGCCAGGACATCGTGGTGCCCATCGCAGCCATCGTCGGCATTTATGCGCGCGAGTCCGGGCAAGGCATGATCTTCGGCGACAACGACGGTCCCGTCGGGACCACCGAGCCGCCCACACCGTCACCGCCGGCGTCGCCCCCCCCCGGGGGACCGCGCAAGTCCCACCTCAAGGTCGTCAAGTAGCCGCTTGGCGTGGCGATCCCGCCGCGCCCGACCGCCTGTCAGAAGCGGAACGTGTAATTCACCTTCGCAGTCAGCTCCGCATAGGTCGTCTGGAAGCCGCCGGGCGTCGCCGGGTCCTGCAGGTTGTGGTTCAGCACGAGGAAGGCTTCGCGACCGTCCTCCGGCACGTAGTGCAGGCGGCTGTTGATGCCGATCACGCCGGACACGTTGTCGTACTGGACCAGGTTCACCCACGACAGCTTCGACGAGAACACTACGTCAGCGCGCACGCTGGTCAGCCTCACGATGAAGTTGCCCTGGGGCAGCTCGACATCGTTGTAGTCGTAGGTCAGCGACGTCCTGAAGTGCTTCGACGGCCGCCACGTCAGCTTGCCCACGAGGTTTACGCGTTCGCCGGTGTAGAAGTCGCCCGCGCGCAAGAGGAAGCCGCCGCTCACCGAACGGCTGGCCGACGACGCGAACTCGCCGCTGTACTCGTCGAAGGTGTAATCCCCCGTCGGCACGAAGATGCCGCGCGAGATCTGGAAGGGGATCGCCAGCACCTCGCGGCTGCGATACAGGTTGAAGCGGTAGCTGTCGTTGGGTCGCGTGTTGAAATGCAGCGCCCGCCACACGGTGCTCTGCGATCGCAGTCCGCCGTCCAGCACGTCCGCTCGGCGCGCATCGATGCCGGTAAACAGGAACTGGAAGGGCCCCGTCCGCGGCCGCCAGTGATGGCCCACGCCCGCGGAGTAATCCTGGATGCCGCGTTCGCTGACGAAGCCGAGCGCCGGGTTGAAGTTCTCCCCGATCTCCTTGAAGCCCGCATACCCCTGCAAGCCGGTATTGCGCGGCACCCGAACGCCGAATCCGTAGGCCCCCTGGCCGCTGTCCATGCCGGTGGTCTCGCTGCGCTGGACCCAGCCTTCCGCCTGCAGGTTGAGGCCGCTCGCGAGTCGGCTGTTCTGGTATACGAAGTCCGCTCCCATGAGGCTGTTGTCCAGGTTGCTGCGCGGGTCCCCGTGCGTCGCGATCACGCCGATGCTGGACTCTGCAAGCACGTTCGCCGAAGCGCGCCCGACGAAAAGATTGCTGGCGTTGGTGTTGGCGAACTCGTCCTGACGGATGCCGAGGGCCCCGACGCTGAAGCGGCCGATCCGCCCGCTGACCTTGCCGCCGTAGTTGAGGTCGACCGGCACGCCCGTCGGTGAGAGGCCGATGTTGCGCGAGAAGAACGGGCGGCCGTTCTGGCGTGCCGCCGTCGTCGGCGCTGCCGGACCCGGCTGGCCGAAGTTGCCCGAGCCGATGTTGCCGAACTCGAACACGTCGAGGTCCTTGAGGAAGAAGTCGCGCTTCTCGGGGAAGAACAGGTTGAACCGCGTGAGGTTCACCTGGCGATCGTCCACCTCCGTCGCCGAGAAGTCCGTGTTGAACGTCAGCGCGGCATTCAGCGACGGCGTGATCTTGTAAAACACGTCCATCGACGGGCGGACTTCAGTCCGGCGGTGCGCAGGATCGAAGGTCCGCGACTGGCGCACGCTCACCGACGGCACGACGTCGAGGCCGATGCCGTTCTCGAGGCCGGAGAATCCGCTGACCGTGCCGGCAATGCTCGGGTCCTGCGAGCGGTTGCGCGACACCCAGCCGATGCGCTCGTTGGTGCTGGCGATCACGCGGAAGAAGTTGATGCCCCAGGTGTCGTTGTCCCTGTTGAAGGCAATGGTCTTGTACGGAATGGCCATCTCGGCCGTCCAGCCCTCGCTGTCCTGCGATCCGGCGCCCTCGAAGATGCCGTCCCAGTTGAATTCCTGCTGCGTGACGTTCTGGTAGATGGCATCGACGCGCACGCCGTTCGCGTTCACGACGAACAGGTAGCCGCTGCGGCGGTTGTTGAGCGGATCGATGATGAGGCCGAAATGGTCGTCGCCCAGCAGGAACTCGCCTTGCCGCAGGATACGGGCCGTGACCGGCCGCGTGTCCCAGTTGCGCGCGGCGACATAGAGCGCATCCGTGTCGTAGAGCAGGTAGATCTGCGTGCGCTGCGACGGCTTGGCGAATTCCGTAGGCTGGGTCAGGTGCAGGTCCTCGATCACCGTCGCGCCAGCCCACTCCTCAGGGCTGAAGCGGCCGTCGATCACGGGCTTCGCCGCAGCCGGGCGGGAGATCGTCACCGCTTTCGTCAGGGCTTGGGGTGCTTCCGCGGCTTCCGCGAAACAGCCGAGTCCGGTCAGCAGCAGGCAGAGCGTTGTCTTGAGTTGCCAGGGTTTCACGTTGTTCATTCTTCCGTTACAGCCTGAACGCATCCTTGATCCAGCGGACCTTGAGGTCGGGTCCCGCCGGTTCGAGGGCGATCACGTCAAATCGAAAAGGATGCTTGCACAGGTCGCGACGTACCAGTGTCAGGTAGCGCGCCGCGGCAATCAGCCGTTGTTGTTTCTTCCAGTCGACGGAGCCCGCGGCACCGCCGAACCGTGCGCTGCTGCGTAACCGCACCTCGACCAGTGCGACCACCTGGCCGTCGCGCATGACCAGATCGATCTCGCCATTGCGGCAGCGGAAGTTCCTTTCGAGCAGCGTGAGTCCCTGCGCTTCCAGGTACCGGCACGCCGCCGCCTCTGCTGCCACGCCCGCGTCCTTGCGATGCATGGGAAGTCCTCAACCGGGAGCCGTCAGGGTGCCGTCCCTCCGCCCGCAACGACGGCGATGGCGCGAGGACGGCCGTTCTCGACCTGCGCCCAGTCGAGTTCGCGCCGGACCCGGCCCCTGTCGTCGACCGCCAGCCGGCCCGTCATGCCGCCGAGGGGAGTGGCAGTGGGTCGTGAGCTGCGCAGGACCGGGATCAGCTGGAAGGCGTCATAACCGAAGGCGTACAAGCGGCCGCGGCCCTTCGACCGCGCGGGCCAGTACGACGCGATCGATCGCCGCAGGTTGTTCGCAGTGGCATCGGGGGCGACGATCCACGGCATGTCGGGAAAGATCACGCCGTCCAGGTCGGCATTGGCCTCGGAGTCGAGCTCGAACACATCCGAGGTCGCGTAGACCGGCAGGTCCTGCGGCAGATGGAACCGGAGAGCAGGGCGGAGCGAGCGGCCCTGTAGCGGCTGCGCACCGATGAAGACGAATTGCACGTCGCTGCGGCTGCGAGGCTCGAATTCAAGTCGCGTTCCGAGGGCGGCTGACAGCGCGTTGGAGCGAGTCCGGCTCTGGTCGATCAGCAGCAGGCGAGTGATGGGTTGCGAGTAGTCGCGGGCCGCCGTGTCGTACAACGTCCTGCCCACCAGCGTGCCACCGGCGGCGGCGAATTCCGCGTCGAACGCGCGCAGCAGGCGTTGTCCCCACTCGTTGTCGGGGACCAGGGCAACTCCGTGCGTGTGGCCGTCCGCGATGGCGCGACGCGCGACCTGACGCGCTTCGTCCTCCGGATCCAGTGCAAACTGGTAAAGCAGCCCGGGTGGCAGGGCGCTGTCGGGAAGGTAATTGAGTCCGAGCGAAGGGACGGAGACCGATCCCGAGTCGGCCACCGCCTGCACTTCTTCCTTGGTCAGCGGGCCGACCACGAACTGCGCACCTTCGCTGATCGCGCGTGCATAGGCCGCTGCAGCGCCGAGAGCGGCAGAGTCGTAGATGTTGACGGTCGGACGCTGCGTGACGTCCTGCGCGAGGACTGCCGCCAGGAAACCGTCGCGTACCGCTACGCCCGCCGCTTGCTGGCGGCCCGACAGCGGCAGCAGCAACGCAACCTGCCGCGGGTAGCCCGCGGGTGCCGTTGCGTCTGGTTGGGCAGGGAGCGCTGTGGTCGCCGGTTCACTGCTGCGGACGTCGGCAGCCTGCGATGCCGATGGGGTGCCCGTTGTGCCGGCCCCTCGCAGTGTCGGCGCCGGACTCGTGCACGCCACGGCGGCGAGCAGCAATAAAGTCGCGGTCGCTGCAGGCTGCACCAGCCAGCCTCCCACGACACGCTGCCCCGGGGTCGGGGTGGCGCCCGCTGCGTTGCGGCGGGCGAACGCATTCTGTAACGCCGGCAACGATGTGAAATACTCAGCCATTGTCTTCATGTAGAACAAAGGTTACCCAAGCCGTGTCCGAGCATCCGCCTGCGACCGACGCCCCCCGCGGTGCGCTGCCCGGCGCGTTGTATGTCGTCGCCACCCCGATCGGCAACCTGGCCGACCTGAGTGGTCGCGCCCGGGAGACGCTCGCAAGCGTGGCACTCATAGCTGCCGAGGATACCCGTCATACGCGTTCCTTGCTGCAGGCTTTCGGCATTGACACGCCCCTTGTCTCGCTGCACGAGCACAACGAGGCCGCCCGCCTGGGGCCGCTCATCGAACGGTTGCAGCGCGGCGAAGCCGTGGCGCTGGTTTCCGATGCGGGTACGCCCCTTGTGAGCGATCCCGGGTTCGGTCTCGTCCGTGCGGCCCTGGACGCCGGCATCAAGGTGACGCCGATCCCCGGGCCCACTGCGGCAGTTGCGGCCCTGTCGGCGTCGGGCCTGCCCACGGACCGGTTCGCCTTCGAGGGCTTCCTGCCCGCCAAGGCCGGGGCGCGAAGGACCACGCTTGCCCAGCTCGCCCAGGAAGCGCGGACCCTCATTTTCTATGAAGCACCCCACCGACTGGGCGAGGTACTCGTGGACATGGCCGAGGCGCTGGGCCCGGAACGTCGCGCGAGCATTGGTCGCGAGCTGACCAAGCGCTTCGAGACGATGTATTACGGCACGCTGGCAGAGCTCGGCCAGCGGGTGAAACAGGACGCCGACATGTGCCGTGGCGAACTCGTGATCGTGGTTGCAGGCGTCGATCCCGCGCAGGCGCCGCCGCTTGCCAGTGACGTAGACAAGGTGTTGAGGACGCTGCTGGACGAGCTGCCGGCTGCGCAGGCGGCAAAGCTCGCCGCGCGCATCACCGGCGAGAAGCGGGCCGCGCTGTACGAACGCGCCGTGCAGCTGCAGAAATAGCGCTCCACCGGCGATTCGCGCGAAGCGCGAGAGCACGCATGCAACGATCGCTTGCGCTGCCTGCGCTCTGCGCCCACCATGCGCGCCGGGAGTCAGCCAGGCAACCGCGGTGTCCATCCTCACGGGTGGGCATGGAGGAAAGTCCGGGCTCCACAGGGCAAGGCGCCAGGTAATTCCTGGGGGGCGTGAGCCCACGGAAAGTGCAACAGAAAGCAAACCGCCTAAGTACCTTCGCAAGAGGGTGCCGGTAAGGGTGAAAGGGTGCGGTAAGAGC
>CAIUGU010000020.1 GCA_903898785.1 uncultured Pseudomonadota bacterium
CGCCCGGGGTGCTGCAGCCCACGCTCTCCAATCCCGGTGGCATCTACAGCGTCTCGAGCGATCCCTACAACAACCTGGACTATCAGCAGGACCGTGCCTTCCAGACGGTGACCGCCTCTCCGGCCGGCTACTTCGTCGCAGCGCCGTTGACCACCGATCAGCGTCGCAACGGCATCCTCTACATGGGCAATCGCACGCAACAGCATCAATGGGGTGCCAACGTGCAGTACACGCGGAGCTTCGACAGTTTCGACGCGAGCCTGCTGTACGGGCACCGCGCCCTCGACGGCCGGGCGAGCGGCGTCGAGAAGACCATCACCAGCTGGAGCGAGAACCTGACGCCGAATACGGTATCCAGCGATTCCGCCGAGCTGCGCTTCATCTCGACGGGCGGCGGCGCGTTCGAATGGGTCGGCGGCCTGTTCGCATTCCGCAGCAGTTCCAAAGCCTTCAACGCCGTGCCGATCGGGCCGTACGGCGGGCGGGCCAACCAGGAAAGCCTGCAGGCTTTCGGCCCCGTGGTGCAGGGCGCGGCGGGTGGCCCCCTCATGCCGGTGGGTCTGCCTGCGGACAATTGCCCCTGCTTAGGGGGCACGTTCGACCCGAACAGCGGAACCGCCAAGTCCTATGCGGTGTATGGACAGACCACGTGGACGCCCGCGGGTCTGGACCAGTGGCATTTCACGCTGGGGCTGCGCTACAGCTATGACAAGAAGACCGGTGACCTCGGTACGCCGACCGGCAAGCCGACGGTGGATGAAGACGGTGCCGGGCCGTTGCCTCCCGGGTACTACTACCGCTTCCCCAACCTGAGTGGCAATTGGGATGGGGTTCAGTACAAGCTGGGCGTCGAGTACGAAGTCACGGACCGGTCGCGGGTGTACGGCTCCGTCTCGACGGGATACAAGTCAGGCGGCTTCGTGTTCGGACCCACGGGCGGCATCGATCCCGAGAACGTGCTCGCGTTTGAAGTCGGCACCAAGAACCGCTTCCTGGACAACACGCTGCAGTTCAACGTCGCTGCGTGGCTGTACAACTACACGGACCTCGAGTCGAACTACAGCCTCCCGTTCTCGCCTCCGTTCCCGTTGAATGCCACTGGCCAGCCGGTGTTCTCGGTCGCTACGGTCACGAACGTCAAGGAGGCCCGGATGGCGGGCACCACGATTGACGCCGACTGGCTGTTCACGGAGGCCGACCAGCTGGGCCTGTCGTTCACCTACGTGTACAGCCAGATCCTGGATGGGCGGTCGTCGAAAACCGGCGAGCAGATTCTTCAGGACGGGGCGCGACTCCAGGATTCGCCGAAGTTCTCGCTCATCGGACGCTACGGCCACACGTTCACGCTGCCGGGCGGAACCACGATCATGCCGCAGGCGAAGTACCAGTGGCAGAGCGAGAAGTACAACGCCTCGACCATCCAGAGGACGATCATCGGCCCGGGCGTGGTGTATCAAAGGCCGTTCGATCCGCGCTACACGACGATCCCCTCCCAGGGCATCCTCGACGTGTCGGTGAAGTTCGCGCCGCCCAGCGATGCGTGGGACATCACGGCCTACCTCAACAACGCGACCGACGAGCTGGATATCAAGTCCCTCAACTTCAACGACAACCGGAACACGGCTGCGAGCTCGACCACCGGTCACCAGACCGCGACGCTGGGTGATCCCCGGTTGTGGGGCGTGGTCTTCAACCTGCGGTTCTGATCAGGAGACATGCCAGCCAGAAGCCGATTCAACGGCTTCTGGCTGGGCGATCTCGGGTCTGGCCTGAAGGGGGCCTGTCGCCAACGGGAGCACAGGATAGGCCAGTGATGTCGGGGCGCGCCGGTTCTGGTTGAGCCCCGGTGCCGGCGTAACTACATCCCCAGCGAGTACAGCAGCGTGCCGTTGTACATGATCATGCGGCCGAAGTAGATCACGCCCACCCAGAACACGAGAGACAGGCCGGCGAAGACCTTCGCCACCGGTGGCGCATCCGCGTTGGCCGGCATGCCTTCTACGTTGCGCGCTACACCCGTGACATAGAACAGCAACAGATTGAGGCCCGCCAGCAGGACCAGCAGCATCTTGATCTGGAACGCCATGTTCGTGAGGTAGTCGATCGGCTTGCCAAGTGGATTGCCGCTGACGAACAGCCATCCGGTCGCGATGTTCAGCACGAAGCCGATGACGCCGAGCGGCACGAACTTCGCCAGCGAGCCCATCGAAATGCCTTTGCCGACCCCGAGGACCCTGAGGTCGAAGAACCCGACCGTGCCGAGCAGCAAGGCCATGCCTAGATAGTGGAGCATCTCGGCGATCGGCCACACAAACCCGTTACTGCGAATGAGTGCGCCCGCGAGGGGCGACGCGAGCCACTCTGAAAGTGCTTCCATGTTTGTGAACCTTTATTGAAAGCCAGGGGAGTTGCTCAGGAGCTCCGGGTAGGACGTCAGGCGTCCTGCGACGAGCGCGCACAGCCAGCAGACGAGCGATGCGTAAGCGAGCTTGCGCCCGATGGCAGGCACTGCGCCGGCTGCGGCGCCCGCGAGCACGGCATCGTCGAACACGAGATTGCGTAGCGCGCGCATCACGAGGATGCCGCCCGCGATGAACGCCATCTTGATCCAGAACACGGGGAACGAGACCATCTTCGAGGTCTCGGCGGCAAACAGCAGCAACCCGGAAATGGCGTTGCACCAGAACGCCACGTACAGGATCGGAAAGGCCCGCTTGAGCGGCGCCAGCGGCAGCTCCTGGACGTAGCCCAGCAGACGCAGTGCGATGACCGTACTCATGCCGATAATCAGGGCCAGGCCGATGACATGCACCGACAGGATGAGCGTATAGGCGAGGACCGACGGTGATTCCCTGATCCAGGTAGCGATGCCGCTGTCCTCGATCGCCGCCAAGAAATCTGACATGCGGCTTGTCTCCCCTGTTGTTGTGCTGTTGGGCGCATGCTCGTGGCATGCGGGGAGTCATCATACCCAACGCAACTTTTATCGAATTACGGGAAAGACCCTAGGGCGTCGTGGTCTTCCGACTTGCCTGGCCGGGGCTTCCTCACGCGATGTTCGCGACTGCAAGGTCCCGACCAGAGCCACATCAGGGTATCCGCCGGGCAATCCGCGTGAACGAAGCAGGGCTGTTCCGGTGGCTGCAGCCGGTGGTAGTCTCTTCGCGCTCCCAACCGCAGCTTGCCTGGAGAACCGACTGATGACGCGCAGCACCCTGCTCGTTCTTGCCCTGTATGCTTTCGCAACGCCTGCCCTGGCGCAGCTGGCTGCCCCCAATGCCAATGGCGTTGCGATGGGACATGTCCACCTGGTCGGCGATGTCGAGGCGCAGAAGAGGTTCCTGGTGCTGCTGGGCGGGGAGCCCATGAAGAACGGCACGCTTGATATCGTCCGCTTTCCCGGTGCCTTCGTGAACCTGCGGCAGGGTGAGACGACGCTGGGTTCGGTCGGGTCCACGGTGAACCACATCGGCTTCAATGTGAGCAAGATGTCCGACTGGCTGCCGAAGTGGCAGGCCGCCGGGCTCAGCATCGAAACGACGGCGCGTCCGACGCAGCTGTTCCTGATGGGTCCGGGCGGCGTGCGCGTCGAGATCATCGAGGACCAGGCGATCGAAACGCCGATCAAGTTCCACCACATCCATTTCTTCTCCGAAGATCCGCTCGCGCTGCAGGCGTTCTACGTCAAGACGTACGGCGCCATTCCGGGCAAGCGGGCCAACTTCGATGCGGCGGACCTGCCGGGCGTGAACCTGACGTTCAGCAAGTCCGACGGGCCGATGGCCAGGACGCAAGGACGCGTGATCGACCACATTGGTTTCGAGATCAGGAACCTCGAGGCCTACCTGAAGGGCTTGCAGGCGTCCGGCATCAAGCTCGACCGCGAGTACCAGACGAGTCCCGCGTCGCCGACGCTGAAGATCTCCTACCTCACCGACCCGGTAGGCACCTACGTAGAGATGACCGAAGGCTTGACGCCGAAGCCTTGATTCGTCGACAGGGAGCGGCTGCCGGGTTTGTCGGCTGCATGAGTGTGACTGGTTCCTGCGGAGAAAACGAAGTTGGCTGAATCCCCGGAATATACGCCGCCCAAAGTCTGGACCTGGGTCAAGCCCAGCGGCGGTGCCTTTGCGAACATCAATCGCCCGATCGCAGGCCCCACGCACGAGAAAGCGCTCCCCGTCGGCCGGCATCCACTCCAACTGTATTCGCTCGGCACGCCGAACGGCGTCAAGGTCACGATCCTGCTCGAGGAGTTGCTGGTGCTCGGCCACTCGGGTGCCGAATACGATGCCTGGCTGATCGACATCGGCAAGGGCGATCAGTTCGGCTCGGGCTTTGTGCAGATCAATCCGAACTCCAAGATCCCGGCGCTGCTTGATCGCAGCACGCCGAAGCCCATCCGTGTGTTCGAGTCAGGCTCGATCCTGCTGTACCTGGCCGAAAAGTTCGGCGCCTTTCTCCCACAGGACCTCGCATCGCGCACCGAGACGCTGAACTGGCTGTTCTGGCAGATGGGCAGCGCACCGTTCCTCGGTGGCGGCTTCGGTCACTTCTATGCCTATGCGCCAACCAAGATCGAGTATGCGATCGACCGCTACGCCATGGAGGTGAAGCGGCAACTCGATGTGCTCGATCGGCGCCTCGGTGAGAGCGAATACCTTGGCGGCGACGACTACACGATCGCCGACATGGCCGTCTTTCCCTGGTACGGCGGACTCGCGAAAGGCTGGGCGTATGGCGCAGCGGAGTTTCTGAGCGTGCAGGACTACCGCAACGTGCAGCGCTGGGCCGACATGCTGCTTGCGCGACCGGCCGTGCGGCGCGGCCGGATGGTCAACAATATGCGGGGCGACCCGTCCGAGCAGCTCCGCGAACGTCACGAAGCCAGCGATTTTGATGCGGTCATGTCAACGCAAGCAGCGGACAGGCAGGACTCGTAGGCATCGCGGCTGGAAGAATCCAGACCAGGAACACAAGCGGGGAAAGACATGTCGTCAGTCAAGAAGAGCCTTGGGGCATTGGGCGTCGCCGTTTCCGTCATTGTCCTGTCATTCCAGGTGTTACCCTCGAACGCCGCGCAACCCGCGAACAGCGCGACCGACTGTCGTCCCGAGCAGGGACTGACCTACATCTGCGGTCTGGTCCTGCCCGAGGATGTCGTGAACGTCGGCTCGACGGGCCTCGTGCTGGCCTCAGGCCACCGGGCGCCGGGACATCTTTACCTGATCGATCCTGCTACGGCCAAAGTGGAGGAGCTGATCCAGGTGCCGGCATTCCGGCAGCGGCATGACAAGAGCGCGTATCCCTCCTGCCCGGGTCCGCTCAATCTCGCGGCCTTTGACACCCACGGCCTTAGCATCGCCGAGACGAGCCCAAAGCACTTCGTGCTCTACACGACGAGCCACGGCGAACGCGAGGCGGTCGAGGTCTACGAACTGGATCTTCGCGGCGCGGCGCCTGCCCTCACGTGGACCGGTTGCGTGCCGCTGCAGCAGGACGGTTACTTCAACGCCGTCGCACGGCTTCCGGACGGCGGCTTCGTCGCGACCCGGATGCGTGACACGAACGTCCCGACGAATGCCGTTGCACCGGGTGCGATCAGCGGTCGTCTCTTCGAGTGGCATCCGGGCGGGGCGCTCACGGTCATGGCCGGCACGGAGCTGTCGTTGCCGAACGGCATCGAAACATCGAAGGACGGACGCTATGTATATGTCGCCGTGACCGGGACGAAGGAACTGCTGCGTCTCGACCGCAGCGTAACCCCGATGGCAAGGCGCGCAGTGACGTTGCCCTTCGGCCCGGACAACGTCCACCTGCAGGCCAACGGCAAGCTCATCATCGCCGGACCGAATCCCCCGGGCCCTGCCACCTGCAACGGCGCGCCGTGCCCGACGGGCTGGACGGTGGTCGAGATGGATCCGGACACGCTCGCGTTTTCGCGTGTTGGCGGTGCGGACGGCAGCGTCGTGATGCAGCGTGCGAGCGCGGCCATCCGCGTCGGCAACGAGATCTGGGTCGGCAGCAACCAGGATCGCATCGCGCGTTTCACGCCGAAGTGAAGATCAATCGGCTCCTGCAGACCGGAGCAGTCGACTCGTGCGCGGCGCACGGCCCTCCGGCCGCATACCGCGTCAACTCGTGACGCCTCGCTCAGCGCGCGGGCAGATGCGTCCTGGCTTCGTTGTACATCTGCTCGTACCAGCGCGTGCTGTTCTGCATGTCGTTGGGAGCGAAGCTTTCGGTGGCAAAGCGCGCGTCGAACTCCCTTGACGGACGGGCGGCGCGGATCTGGTCCAGCGTCATGCCCTTTTTCACCATGTCCACGAACCGGTCATGGATGGTGCTGACGGCATCGCGGGCGGCAATCAGGTCTGCTCGCGACGACAACTGTGCGTGTCCCGGCAGGAACACCGTGTTCGGAGTCGTCATCTTGAGCGCGAGGTTGTAGTTGTCGATGAAGTTCTCGACCGTGCCTCCCTGCGAGACGTTCATGGCCGGGTAATCCGTGGTGTAGACATCGCCGAAAGCAAAGACGTCGGAGCGCGTGAAGTAGACGGCGATGTCGCCGTTCGTGTGGCTCGGCTTCAGCGGGATGAACAGCACGTCCTCCCCGTTGAAGTGGAATGTCATCGGCTCCGCGCTGGTGACGACCGGCCAGCCCGCGGCAGGCACGGGTGCCGGCGCGTTGGGATTGGCGGGGGCCGGGCTGTTCGCCTGCTGCGCCATCGCAAGCCTCGTGTTCGGATGCGCGACGACGGTCGCTCCCTGTTTCGCCAGGTTGGCGTTGTTCTGCACGTGGTCGGCATGCGAATGCGTGTTCAGCACGAAGCGCACCGGTTTGTCCGAGATCTCCCGGATGCGCTTCATGATCTGGTCGTAGAACACCGTGAAGTTGTCATCGACCAGCAGGAGTCCGTCGTCGCCTGCCTGGACGGCAATGTTCCCGCCGGCACCCGCAATCACGTACACCTTGCCGGCCACGTGACGCACGATCACCTCGACCTGCGACGTCAACGCGGGATTGTTGACGCTGTTGTTGAACCCCCGGCGATCCGGCAGCGGACCACCCGTCGGGATCGGGCTTTGTGCCGCGCTGCTGAGCGAAGACAGGACGAGCAGGCCGATCGTCAACAGGGACCGGCGCGCAATGCCGTCTCCTGTCCGCTTGAATCGGGTTGCGTACATGCCGGTTTCCTTGTGAGTTCCGACGGACAGTAGCCGAGATCAAGCGACGAATCCATGCGGTGACGATCGCGGGCGTCCGGGCTGAATCTGCCGAGGCCACCCGGCGGCGAGCCTGCCACTGAATGCTGCCGCGTCGCACCCGGCGCGCTGGACGTAGTAGTGGCGAACGGGTTACCTTCAAGCGGTACCGGCAACCGCACGAGAAAGTTGCCGCGACGCAATATACAAACGATCAAGCGTCTTCGATTCGGGGGAATAGCATGATGAAGGCAAGTGCCACGAGCACCGCCAGGGACGGTGTGCCCATGCAGTTGGCAGGGTCGCTGCTGCTTCTGGGGTTCCTGTCATTCTCGCCGCTGCATGAGGCCAGCGCCCAGGCCAACTGCGCGCAGGGTGACGTCGGTTGCCGGCCGCCTCGCACTGGCCAGGTGCCGCCCGCGCCTCCCATCGGCAAACCGGCGGCCTTGCTCGACCTCGAAGGGCAGTGGGTTGCGGTCGTCACCGAAGACTGGCGCTCGTACATGATAACGGCGCCCAAAGGCGACTATGAGTCCATGCCCCTGAACGGCATCGGGCGGCAAGTGGCTGACGCCTGGAATCCCGACGCCACCGATACCGATGCGTGCATGGCCTACGGCGCGGCTTCGATCATGCGCATGCCGAGTCGCTTCCGCATTTCCTGGGAGTCCGACGACGTCCTCAAGATCGAAAGCGACGCCGGCATGCAGGTGAGGCGGCTCAACTTCTCGAAGTCCGCCGCCCAGCCAGCCGCCCCGTCGCGTCAAGGCTATTCCTTCGCGAAGTGGGTGCAGGAAGGCGAGGCCGTCGGCAAGAAGACCTTCGGTACGCTCGAGGTCACGACCTCCAATCTGCTCGCCGGATACCTGCGCAAGAACGGCGTGCCCGTCAGCGACAAGGCCGTGGTCACGGAATACTACGACCGCTTCAAGGCCAGCACGGGCGAGGAATGGCTTGTGGTCACGACCCTCGTCGACGATCCGCAGTATCTGTACGAGCCGTTCACGACCAGCACGCACCTGATGAAGGATCCGCGGCCGGCCTCGTGGAAGCCCGAGCCTTGCCTGCGCGGCAAGCCCGGCGTGGCCAAGTGAAAGCCATGAAGCACTTCGTACCTGTGACAGGTTGTGGGGAACGCGCGATGAAAGCCTTCGCTCTGCTGATGCCGCTGCTGATTTCGTCCGCATCATTCGCGTCCGTGGATATCGCGGGGCACTGGCGGTCGTTTCGCCACGAGGAACGGCTGGTCCGCGGCGACGGACCGGATCTCGGCGACTACACCGGACTGCCGATCAACGCCGCCGCCCGGCAGAAGGCAGAGGCGTGGGATGCGACGATCCTGTCCGTTCCGGAACGGCAGACCACGCCGCATCCCGTCACGTATGCGATGAATGGTCCGCGGCCCGACCTGCGCATCGAGGAACTCATCGATCCCGAAACGCAGATCCTCAAGGCGTACCGGATCTCGGGGCTTTACCAGCGTGCGGACGAGCGGACGATCTGGATGGACGGGCGTCCGCATCCGTCGGACCTTGCCGAGCATACGTTTACCGGGTTTTCGACCGGTCGCTGGGAAGGCAACGTGCTGGTCGTGAAGACGACGCACATCAAGATGGGCTTCATCCAGAGAAACGGCGTCCCCAGCAGTCCGTCCGCGACGCTGGAGGAGCATTTCGTCCGCCACGGCGACCAGCTGATGTCGCTGTTCATCGTGCACGATCCGGTGTACCTCGATGAGCCGCTGGTCCGCTCGGCGAACTGGAAACTGGCTCCCGCCCTGCGGATTCCAGCCCGTACGCGTGCCGAGCCCGCGGAGGAATTCGGTGTCATGGAGCGCGGGCGTATTCCCCACTGGCCGCTCGGTACCGTGCATGACGAGTTCGGCAAGCGGTTCGGCATCTCGCTCGAAGCAACGTTCGGCGGCGCGCAGACGATGTATCCGGAGTGGGCACGGTCGCCAGCCACAAGCACCAGTCCGGTTCCCCCGAAGCCGAAGGCGACGAGCGCTGTCGTACCTCCACAGGCACTGGAAGTCCTGCACGTGCAGGGGAACGTCCATGTCCTGGCAGGCGCCGGGGCACTGATCACGGTGCAGGTCGGTGAAGACGGTTTGCTGCTTGTCGATTCAGGCGACGGCAAGCAGAACGCAGCGGTGCTGAAGGAGCTGCAGAAGCTCTCCAGGGAAAAGATCAACCACATCATCAACACCAGCTCGGACACGGCGCACATCGGCGGCAACGCTGCGCTCGCGGCCGACGAACCCGAGAAGACCCTGCTGCCCGACGGGTCGACGGGCGGCAGCCTCGCGCAGCAGAAAGCCTTCATCATGCGGGGAGAGGGCGCGGTGACCCGATCGCACGAGAACGCAGCCACGCAGATGGGGCGCGTGACGCCCGGGGCACCGCCGACGGATCGCGCGTTGTTGCCGAACCGGACGTTCTTCACCGAGCGGCAGCTGTTTGCCTACAACAACGAGCCCATCGAGATGATCCACGTGCCGAATGCGATCACGACCGGCGATGTCATCGTGCTGTTCAGGAAGTCCGACGTCATCAGCACGGGCGAGCTCTTCAGCACGATGTCCTATCCCGTCATCGATCCCAAGCGGGGCGGTAGCCTGAAGGGCGTGCTGGAGGGATTGAACCTGGTGATCGACATCGCCGTGCCGCTCATCAACCAGGAAGGAGGCACGAGGATCATTCCCGCCCGCGGCCGGATCTGCAATGAGATGGATGTCGTCGAGTATCGCGACATGGTCACCATCGTCCACGATCGCATCCAGAAGATGGTTGCGGACGGCATGACGCTGCAGCAGGTCAAGAACGCCAAGCCGACGCTGGACTACGACGGCATCTACAACCATCCCATCCCGGGGTCGAATTGGAATGCGGAGAGATTCGTCGAGGCGGCTTACCTTGAGTTGAAGGCGGAAGCGGGCAAGTGAACGCGAAATGAATCATTTGGCTACCTGTCTGTGGAGGGCGCTGATCGGTGTTGGCGCAGCAGGTACACGCGCGGCGGAACCCCTGGCTCGTCCGTCGGGGGCTGCGGCTACCTGAATAGAGCAGCGTCGCGGTGACACGAGTCCAGCCGTTGTTCCCGTCCATTGGAGGAGAAGTCGGCAATGCGTATCAGCATAGCGGTAGTGGGTGTTCTGCTTGCGGCCACGGCGGCGGCCCAGAATGCGAGTGGCGATGCGTATCGTGCAGAAGCCCGCAAGCTGGCGGAGCGCAGCGGATTCATGGGTACTTACACCCTGCAGTGCCGGCAGGGGAATGAGCTGCCCCCGGCGCTCTTTCAGCCCGGCGCTCCTCCGCCCACGCAGCTCTTCGACAACTTCTACTATGTCGGCCTCAACAGCGTGGGCGCCTACGTCCTCCGGACCAGCGCAGGCCTGATTCTGATCGATACGCTGAATACGGCGGACGATGCGAAGCAGGTCATCGTCGCCGGCATGCAGAGCCTCGGCCTTGATCCGCGCGAGATCAAGTACATCCTCGTTTCGCATGGCCATGGGGACCACTATGGCGGCGCCAAATGGCTGGCAGAGACTTACGGCGCCCGAGTGGTGGCGAGTGGCATCGACTGGGACGTCATGAGCCAACCCCGGCCGGCGCGGGCCGGTGGTGCGAACGGGCGTCCTCCGCCCAACTGGGGGCCGCCGCCCTCTCGCGACGTCGTGGCAACCGACGGTGAGGTGCTCACGTTGGGCGATACGTCCATCACCATGGTCCTGACGCCGGGCCATACGCCGGGCACGTTGTCATTCATCCTGCCGGTGTTCCACCGCGGCCAGCGGCACATGCTGGCAATGTGGGGCGGGACGAACATTCCGGCCAACCCGGAAGCGCAACGCCAGTACCTGGCCGCCTTCGACCACTTCGCTACCTTCACCCGCAAGCTTGGAGTCGACGTCGAGCTCAGCAACCATCCGTTCGTGGACGACAGCCTGGCGCGGATGGAGCAACTGCGCGCCAACCCCAAGGGCCCGAATCCGCTGGTCATCGGCGTGCAACGCTACGAGGACTATGTCGGGATACTCAAGAACTGCGCGCTGGCGGCACAGTAGCGGACCCCTGCTGCATTGGGGGCGGGTGCTGGAACGCAGCCCGGGAGTCGGCGTCTAGCGTGCCTTCAATACTCGCGCGCCAGCACCGGGAGGCAGCGCCACGCAGTCGACGATGGCAAGCAGCGCGAGACCCGCCACGATCCAGAATGCAATGCGGAAGTCGTGGAGGGCGGCCAGGCCCGGGGTCGACCCGTTCAGGATCTCCGCTACCGACAACGCCAGTCCGCCCACGGCGATGCCCATGCCGGCATTCATCGACGTGCCGATCACCGTGGCGTCCAGGTTCTCCTGAAGAACGCGGCAGCGACCAGCAACGCAGTGGCGGTTCGTCTGTCGAGGGGCATGCTAACGGGGAGCCGAAGCATAGCAGGGGGCGGGGCCGCCGGCGGAAGGCCTCGTTGCAGTCACCGACTCCGACCCTCTCCCTCTTTCGCAACCGTCGCGGCTATGCAACCCTGACGGTCATGAGCAGACTCCTGTTACGCGCGATGTTCGACGCGGCGGTGGCGGCCGCGCAGCCCGCCGTGTGTTTGCCGCCCCACTTGCCGCCGCCGCCGAAGGGCAGGACCCTCGTGATTGGCGCTGGCAAGGCGTCTGCGGAGATGGCCCGTGCGCTCGAGGAGCATTGGAGCGGGCCGCTGGAAGGCATCGTCATTACCCGCTACGGCCACGCGGTGCCTTGCGATCGCATCGACATTGTCGAGGCGAGCCACCCTGTCCCTGATGAAGCCGGCCTGAAGGCAGCGACTCGCATTCAGCGCCTGGTGCAGAACCTGACGGCGGAAGATCTCGTGATTGCGCTGATCTCGGGTGGCGGCTCTTCTCTGCTCGTGGCGCCCGCACCCGGCCTGACGCTCGCAGACAAACAGCGCGTCAACGCGGCGCTGCTCGCAAGCGGTGCCAGCATCTCGGAAATGAACTGCGTGCGCAGACACCTCTCTGCGGTGAAGGGAGGCCGACTCGGCGCCGCTTGTCATCCGGCGAGGGTGGTGACGCTGCTGATCTCGGACGTTCCGGGCGACAACCCGGTGGACATCGCGTCCGGCCCGACGGTCGGAGATCCCAGTACCTGCGCCGACGCACTGGCCGTGCTCGAACGCTACAAGATCGACGTGCCTGACGCGGTTCGACACGTGCTGGCCTCCGGACAAGGCGAGTCCGTCAAACCCGGAGACCGTCGGCTCGAGCGGGCACAGACGAAGATCGTCGCGACGCCGCAGTTCGCACTCGAAGCGGCCGCGCGAATCGCAGCCTCTGCCGGCTATACGCCCTACATCCTCGGTGACAGCCTTGAGGGCGAGGCCCGCGACCTCGGCAAAGCCATGGCCGGCATCGTCCGACAGGTGAAGTTGCGGGACCAGCCGTTCGGCCGCCCCTGCGTGCTGCTGTCGGGTGGCGAGACAACGGTGACGCTCAAGGGAACAGGGCGCGGCGGACGCAACGTGGAGTTCCTGCTCTCGCTTGGCGTCGCGCTGGAAGGAATGGCCGGCGTCCATGCGATTGCAGGCGATACCGATGGCGTCGATGGGGTGGAGGACATCGCGGGGGCCTTTCTCGTTCCGGACACGTTGAGTCGTGCCTGGAGTCTTGGCATTCGCCCGCGGGCGAGCCTCGACAACAACGATGGCCACTCCTTTTTCCGCGCGCTGGGCGACTCGGTCATCACCGGCCCGACGCTGACCAACGTCAACGATTTCCGGGCCATCGTCATCGACTAGACACCGATGCAACGACGTACGCTGGTCAGGTGGGCACTGGGCGCGATGGCCGTCGGGGCCGTCGGTGCAGCCCGCTTCGCGACGCAGCCCGCTGCTGACGAGCAGCTCGATATCCTCGTCCTAGGCGGCACAGGGTTCCTCGGCCCTCACCAGATCGAGCCTGCCCTGGCGCGCGGCCATCGCGTCACGATGTTCAATCGTGGCGTTACGGAGCCCGGGCTCTATGGCAATCGGGTCGAAACGCTGATCGGCAATCGCGACGACAGGATCGACCAGGGACTGAAGGCGCTGGCCGGCTCGCGGCGCTGGGACATCGTCATCGACAACTCGGGCTTTGTCGGGCGGCATGTGCGCGACTCCGCCGAGCTGCTGCGTGGCCGAGTCGGTCGCTATCTGTTCGTATCGACCATCTCTGCGTACGAACGGCTGGAAGAAGGGGGAACGATCAGCGAAGACAGTCCCTTGTCGCACGCGGCCGATCCCGACGATGAGCTGAGCGGCTACGGTCCGATGAAGGCCGTGTGCGACCGCGCCGTGCGCGAGATCTACGGCACCGACGCGATCATCGTTCGTCCGACTTATATCGTGGGGCCACGCGACGAAACGGACCGCTTCACCTACTGGATCGATCGCATGGCGCGCGGCGGGGAGGTGCTCGGGCCTCCTGATCCGGCGAAGCAGTTCCAGTGGATCGATGCCCGGGATCTCGGAGCCTGGATGATCGCGATGGCGGAGCAGGGGACCACTGGCGTGTTCAACGCGGCCTCCAGGCCTTTGCCATGGAGCGACATCCTGAACACGCTCGCAATGGCGGGCGGCCAGGCCGCGCAGGTCATTCCGGCCACCGTCGAGATCCTGGACGAACTCGGGATCGACCAGCCGCTGGTGCTGTCGGACCTGCCGCAGTGGTTCATCACAACGGCGGCTGCAGAAGCGGCGGGCCTCGCGACCCGTCCGCTCGCTGACACCGCGAACGCGACGCTGGACTGGTGGCGCAGCCAGCCTGCCGAGCGTCGCGCGAGGACCGGCTGGTTGACGCCCGACCGTGAACGTCAGGCACTGGATCTGTTGCGCAGCGCCGGGCGCAATCGCCCCGCGAATCCTGCCTAGGGCACCAGCACAAGCTCAAGCCCGGGACGGCGCCTCCGCCAGATTCCGCTGCAGCGTCTCGCGGTCGAGTTCCTTTTCCCAACGGGCGATGACCAGCGTGGCGACGCCGTTGCCGATCACGTTCACCGCCGCCCGGAACATGCTCATGAAGCGATCGATCCCGAGGATCAGCGCCATGCCGGCCACCGGAATGGAGGGGATCACCATCAGCGTGCCGACCAATGCGATGAACGAGGCGCCTTGCACGCCGCTGGCGCCCTTCGAGGTGAGCGTGGCTACCGCGACGAGGGTGAGTTGTTGCGCCAGTGACAGCGGGGTATCCGTGGCCTGCGCTACGAACAGCGCGGCCATCACCATGTAGAGGCAGCTGCCGTCGGTGTTGAAGGTATAGCCGGTTGGCATCACGAGCCCGACCAGGCCCTTGGAGCAGCCCAGCCGTTCCAGCTTCGCCATCAGCGCCGGCAGCACGGGCTCCGAGGAACTCAGCGACAGCACGAGCACGATCTCTTCCTTGAAATACTTGAGGAAGCGAATGATGCTGAAGCCTGCCAGCCGCGCAATCGTGCCCAGCACGATGAGCACGAAAGCAGCGCACGTGAGCCAGAACGTGATGATCAGCTTGGCCAGGGGCCCGAGCGAGCTCAAGCCGTAACGGCCGATCGTGAAGGCCATGGCGCCGAACGCGCCGATCGGCGCCAGGTGCATCAGGATCCGGATGACACCGAACACCACCTGCGTGAGGCCGTCGATCACGGCCACCAGCGGTTCGCCGCGCTTGCCGGCGCTCGACAGCGCAAAGCCGAACAGGATGGAGACGAGCACGACCGACAGGATGTTGCCCTTGGCGAACGCATCCACGACGGTTTCCGGAATGATGTTGAGCAGGAAGTCCTGGATCGTCTGCGACTCGGCCCGCCCTGTGTAGGTTTCGACTGCGCTGGTGTCCAGCGTCGCGGGATCGGCGTTCAGTCCGCTGCCCGTATCGATCAGGTTGCCGACGAGCAGCGCGAACAGCAGCGCGATGGTGGTGACGACCTCGAAGTACAGCAGCGCCTTGCCGC
>CAIUGU010000021.1 GCA_903898785.1 uncultured Pseudomonadota bacterium
CTCGTGGCTGCCCTTTTCGCGTATTGCGCTGCGTCATGCGGCTTTTGCGCATCGGCCAGCTAAGAAAGAGAGATCATGCCGCGGCAGAAGAGTTTCTTCCGCTTGATGGAGATCGCTTGCGGAGGCAATCTCAGGCGGCATTACAACCCAATACAGGATAGGGGATTTCCATGCGCATGATTTCCGCAGTCGCGCTGAGCTTCGCTCTAGCGCTCGCGTTCTCGATGAGCTTCAGCGGCGAGGCCGACGCCAAGAAGAAGGCCAGCTCGGCCAAGAACAAGGCCTGCGTCGGCACCACGATCGACGGCAAGAAGGTCAAGTTCAGCTGCAAGGCGACCCAGAACTGCTGCTTCGACGGCCTGATGGCCAAGGGCAACTGCACGCCCAAGGGCCAAGTCTGCTTCTGAATATCTGCTTCTGATTACGGCTTCTGATTTCAAAAGGTGCCAGACCCTCCGGGTCTGACACCTTTTCGCTTTGCGGTGGACTAGGCAGCTTCCGCCCGCGGCAAACGTTGCCCGCGTACGATGTCCGCTCCCTTTTCCGCGATAACCAGCACGGCGGCGTTGATGTTGCCGGAGATGAGATCGGGCATCGAGGAGGCATCGATCACGCGCAGGCCCTGCGTGCCCTTCACGCGGAGTTCCGGATCTAGCACGGCAGCTTTGTCGCTCGCCGCCCCCATCGGGCAGGTCGCGCACGGATGATGCGCGGTGATGGCCTTCGCTTTGATCCAGGCCTCGATTTCCCTGTCCGTATTGACGTCGGGCGGATCGACGCGCTTGCCGCGATACTTGTCCAGTGGCCCCTGATGCACCGCGTCGAGGCCGAGCTTGTAGCCTTCGCGCAGCACGGCGACGTCGCTTTGCGCGGAGAAGAAGTTCGGTACGAGACGAACGTGATCGCGCGGGTTCGCCGAGCGCAGCAGCACCTCGCCCCGGCTTTCCGGGTGCAGCAGAACGGGCCGGATGCCGAACATGTCGTCGTAAGGCGGCGTCACACCGGGGAACCACATGTGCGGATGGTTCGGCGCGCTGCGGAACAGGAACTGGATTTCCGGCGCGGTCAGCTCCTGGTTGTAGCGCGTGAAGGCGGCGAGACCTGAGGGCGGGATGGTCGCCGGGCCTTTGCCGGTGAGATAGGCCCGCACGAACGCCGTCGAGATGCGGTCGGCGCGGAGCAGGTCGCGGAATGGGCTCGTATTCTCCGGCCGCGCCCACATGATCCACATCGCCAGGTGGTCCTGCAGGTTCTGGCCGACGGGTAGATCGACGAGCGATTTGATCCCGTGCGACTTCAGGTGCTCGGCAGGCCCGATGCCCGACAGCATCAGCAGTTGCGGTGAGTTGAACACACCGCCCGACAGGATGACCTCCTTGTCGGCGTGCACGGTCTTCACCTCGCCGCCCTGCTCGTACTCGACGCCGACAGCGCGGGTGCCTTCCATAAGCACGCGCGTCGCGAAAGCATTCGTCTCGACCGTGAGGTTGGCACGACCGCGTGCGGGGTGCAGAAACGCGACGGCGGCCGAGCAACGGCGTCCGTTCTTGATCGTGTACTGCGAGCGCGAGAAGCCGAGCTGCTCCTTGCCGTTGAAGTCGTCGTTGACTGCGTAGCCAGCGTCTTTCGCTGCATCGAGCCAGTCGTCCCAGATCGGGTCGGGCGCGTGCCCGACGATGACGCCGAGTGGACCGCTGCCGCCGCGCCACGTGTCCTCGCCGTCCTCGAACGTCTCCATCCGCTTGAAGTAGGGAAGCACGTCCTTGTAGGTCCAGCCCTTCGCGCCCATGCGGTCCCAGCGGTCGTAGTCGCCGCGATTGCCGCGCACGTAGGCCATCACGTTGATCGACGACGAGCCGCCGATCACCTTGCCGCGCATCGCCTCGACCTTGCGTCCGCTCATCTGCGGCTCTGGCTCGTAGTCGTAGCCCCAGTCGAACATCTTGTGGTCGTGCAGCTTGCCCAGGCCCAGTGGTACCTTGATGTAGGGATGGTTGTCGGGGCCCCCGGCCTCGAGCAGCAACACGCTGTTGGCGCCGCCTTCGGTGAGCCGGCCCGCGAGCACGCAGCCCGCCGAACCCGCACCGACGATGATGTAGTCGTAACCCCTGGATGCCATGCCGTGCGGTTCCCTCTGCGCGATCCCGTCGTAACTCCAATTGAATGCGATTAGCGCGCCGTGTTCAAGTGCTGGACTGGCTGCTGGATGGGCTGCAGCCACGCGCGACACGCTCCGTCGCGGAGGGGCCGCGCGGAGGGATGTGATGACGACGACGGGCGGCGGGGC
>CAIUGU010000022.1 GCA_903898785.1 uncultured Pseudomonadota bacterium
CCTTGCCCTGGAGGCACTTGAGCCCGGCTTCGATGACCGACAGCGGCTGGTCGAACGCGAGGCGCGCAGCCTCGGTATCCTCGACGACGAACTCGTCGATGCCCTTGACGAGCGCGTATTCGAGCCGCTTCGCCACCGGGAGGCTCCGCCACGCGAGATCCTCCACGCGCTTCTGCCCCGCCTCGCCCTTGTAGCGGCCGGCAATCTCCAGCAACCGCTCCGTGGCATCCGGCCGACGGTTGAGGATGACGTCTTCGACCCGCTCCTTGAGCTCGGCCTCGATGTTCTCGTAGATCGCGAGCTGGCCCGCGTTGACGATGCCCATCGACATGCCGGCCTTGATCGCGTGGTACAGGAAGACCGAGTGCATCGCCTCGCGCACGGGGTCGTTGCCGCGGAACGAGAACGACACGTTGCTGACGCCGCCGCTGACCAGCGCATGCGGACAGGTGCGACGGATCTCGGCGGTGGCCTGGATGAAGTCCACCGAATAGTTGTTGTGCTCTTCGATGCCGGTGGCCACGGCGAAAATGTTCGGATCGAAGATGATGTCTTCGGGCGGAAAGCCGACGGTCTCCGTCAGCACCTTGTAGGATCGCTGGCAGATCGACACCTTGCGCGCGACCGTATCGGCCTGGCCCTGCTCGTCGAACGCCATCACGACCACGGCCGCCCCGTACGCACGCACCTTGCGGGCATGCTCGATGAAGCTGTCCTCGCCTTCCTTCAGGCTGATCGAATTGACGATGCCCTTGCCCTGGAGGCACTTGAGCCCGGCTTCGATGACCGTCCACTTGGACGAGTCGATCATCACCGGGACGCCGGAGATGTCGGGCTCCGAGGCAATCAGGTTCAGGAAGCGCACCATTGCGGCCTCCGAATCCAGCATGCCTTCGTCCATGTTGATGTCGATGACCTGCGCGCCGCTCGCCACCTGCTGGCGGGCGATGTCGAGCGCGGCGTTGTAGTCGTCGGCCTCGATCAACTTGCGGAACTTCGCCGAACCCGTGACGTTGGTGCGCTCGCCGACGTTCACGAACAGGCTGTCGGGGCCGATGTTGAGCGGCTCGAGGCCGCTCAGGCGGCAGCGAACCTCGAGTACGGGCGGTTTGCGGGCCGGCACGGCAGCCACCGACTCGCGGATGTGGTGGATGTGATCCGGCGTCGTGCCGCAGCAGCCGCCCACGATGTTCACCAGCCCACTATCGGCGTAGTCGCGGATCAGGTCAGCCGTCTCGCAGGCCGTCTCGTCGTATTCGCCGAACGCATTCGGCAGGCCGGCATTCGGATGCGCGCAGACGTAGCAATCTGCCAGGCGCGAGAGTTCTTCGACATACGGCCGCAGTTGCCTCGCGCCCAGCGCACAATTGAGCCCGATGACCGTCGGCTTCGCGTGCCGGACCGAATTCCAGAACGCTTCCGTCGTCTGCCCGGACAACGTGCGACCCGATGCGTCCGTGATGGTGCCCGAGATCCAGATCGGCAGCATTTCGCCGGTCGTCGCAAACACCTTCTGGATCGCGAACAGCGCAGCCTTTGCATTCAATGTGTCGAAGATCGTTTCGACCATCAGGATATCGACGCCGCCTTCCACGAGGGCCGCCGCGGCCTCCTCATAGGTCGCCGCCAGCTGGTCGAACGTGATGCTGCGATACGCGGGATCGTTGACGTCCGGCGACAACGACGCCGTCCGATTGGCCGGCCCGAGCACGCCCGCCACGAAGCGCGGCTTGCCGCTGGCGGCGATGCTGCGGTCTGCCGCACGGCGTGCGATGCGGGCGGCCTCGAGGTTCAGTTCGCGAACCAGCGACTCCATGTGGTAGTCGCCCTGGCTCGGCGCGATCGAGTTGAACGTGTTGGTCTCGATGATGTCCGCACCGGCGGCCAGGTACTGGTCGTGGATGCCTTCGATGATCTGCGGCTGCGTGAGCGTGAGCAGGTCGTTGTTGCCCTTGACGTCGCTCTTCCAGTCGCGGAACCGGTCGCCGCGATACGCAGCCTCGGCGAGCTTGTGCGACTGGATCATCGTGCCCATCGCGCCGTCGAGCACGAGGATGCGCTCGCGCAGCAGGCGCTGGAACTCGGCGATGCGGTCGGTGCGGGTCATTGAGGTCACCGCTCCGCTGCCTGCGGACGCACGCCCAAGGCGTGGCAAATGGCGTACGTGAGTTCGGCCCGATTCAGCGTGTAGAAATGGAACTCGCTGACGCCCTCGCGGGACAGCCGTTCCACCTGTTCGATGGCCACGCTCGCCGCGATCATCTTGCGGGTGTCGACATCGTCGTCGAGGCCGGCAAAGCGCTCCTTGAGCCAGTCCGGTACGCTTGCTCCGCAGCGGCCTGCAAAGCGCAGCAGTTGCGGCAGCCGCGTGATCGGCAGGATGCCGGGGACGATACTGGCGGTGATGCCGGCCGCGGCACACTGGTCGCGGAAGCGCAGATAGAGGTCGGTGTCGAAGAAGAACTGCGTGATCGCGCGATCCGCACCCGCATCGATCTTGGCCTTCAGGTTGTCGAGGTCGAAGCGCGAGTTGGGCGCTTCCGGGTGCATCTCGGGATAGGCAGCAACGGAGATATCGAAGTCGCCGACGCTCTTCAAGCCTTTCACCAGGTCCACGGCATACGCGAAGCCTTGCGGATTCGGCTCGTAGCGGCTCGCACCCTGCGGCGCATCGCCCCGCAACGCGACGATGTTCTTGATGCCGGCGGCCCAGTACTCGCGGGCAATATCGAGGACTTCGTCGCGCGACGCGCCGATGCAGGTGAGATGCGGAGCTGCCGTCAGCGCAGTCTCCTTGAGGACGCGCGCGACCACCTGGTGGGTACGGGTGCGGGTTGAACCGTCCGCACCGTAGGTGACCGACACAAAGCGCGGCGACAACGGTGCAAGTCGTTCGATGGATTGCCACAGCGTCTTCTCCATCGCCTCGTCGTTCGGCGGGAAGAACTCGAACGACACGGACACCGGCTGGCGCAGGCGCGACAGCGTATCGGCAACGTGGTCCTTGAGCGGCGCGAGGGAGGTCATCAGGCGGCTTCCTTGAGTGGCAGCGGTCGTCGGGCAATCGTCAGCAGCAGGTGGCTGGTACCGGTATCGATCGGGCGGAGGCGCTCACACTTGAATCCCTGGCCTAACAGCCACCGACGGACCCCGGCGATCGGATTCGAGCCGGTCGCCTCTTCGAGCGCGTCGAAGTCGTCGACGAGCACCAGCCGTCCGCCGGGCCGCAACACGCGCAGCGCCTCGGCCAGCACGGCAGCGGGATCGTGCGCATGGCTCAGCACGCGACCGAGCGTCACGGTGTCGAATTCGGAAGCCCCGAAGCCCAGCTTGTACATGTCGCCACGGCGCAGGACGCAGCGGCCGAGGCCCACGCCCTGTAACTGGCTGCGAGCCAGGCGCAGCGCGTCAGTGGAGTTGTCGACGCCCACCGCCCGGCGGGCAGCGGGCGCCAGCGTCTTCAGCAGGAAGCCCGCGCCGGTGCCGACATCGAGCAGATCGCCGATGGGTTCGGCAGCCAGTTCGTCGACGAGCAGTCCGCCGACCGTACCGCCCAGCGGGTCGTGCACCTCTGCAGCCGTCGTCCGCTCGGCGAGGCGGTCGGTGGCGCGGCGCGCGCGTTCGGCAATCACGGTGTCGCGGCGCTCCCGGTCCCTGCGGAGCTCGGTGTCATTGGGATCGAGGCCTTCGTGCCAGCGCAGCGAAGGTTCATCGAGGGGCGCCAGCCGGTAGTACACGCAATGCTCTTCCTTGAACCGCTCGAGCAGGCCGGCATCACACAGGAGCTTCAGGTGACGGGACACCCGCGGCTGGCTCTGCTTCAGGATCTGCGTGAGCTCACCCACCGTCAGCTCGCCCGGGGCCAACAGCGCCAACAGCCGAAGCCGCGTCGGATCCGCCGCTGCCTTAAGCAAATTCAGCAAGTTACGTAGCTTTCGTGGCATATCCGGAGAGTCGTGAAGAAACGAATATAAAGACTTCTTTATATTCACGGCGCGAGTCTAGCAGGGCCGCACCGTCGCCGGCTAGGGGGAAGACCGGAGGCTGCCCCCTTCATGTCGGGCTTTGTGACGCGGTCATCGTCTGTGTATATTCGCGCTGCAATGCACGCATTCCTCCACCGCTGCCTGACGCGCACCCCGATCATCGGGTTGCTGATGGCTACGCTGCTGTTCCGGGCGCTGGTCCCGGCCGGGTTCATGCCCGCGCAGGCCCCGAACGGCGAGATCGTCATGCAGCTGTGCTCCGGCTTCAGCACGAAGTCGGTCGTCGTGGACCTTGGGACCGAAAGCGGAACGCATGACAGCGGCAGTGCGCTGTTCGACCATACGCCCTGCGGGTTCACCGCCGCCGGCCTGTCCGCGCCCCCCGTGGTCCACGCGGGATTCGCGGCGGTACGTCACCTGGATCAAGCAACGACACCGCGAGATGTCCACGCGACCGTCGTTCCCTCGATCACCCGCGCGCATTCGCCGCGCGCTCCCCCGCTCGCCTGAGTGACCGCCGGACTTGCAGTCCGGAACGCGAGCCTTCTGCCATACAGGAAGGCGTCCACCAGGTTGATCGAGCGACCGCCGCAGGAAAGCGCAGGTCGCGGGAGAAC
>CAIUGU010000023.1 GCA_903898785.1 uncultured Pseudomonadota bacterium
GTTCGCGCGCTGGCCGATCCTCGAGGGCGCTGACTGGACCGGCCTGTTCGGCTTCGGCACGCGGCCCGTGCCGGCCTCGCCACCCGCACCGATCGCGGACTTTGGATTGCATGTCCTTGCCGACCCCATGATTCGCTACTTCGTCACGCGGAATCCAGCCGTGGATTCGCTGACATTCGATCCCCGTGCGCACGCCGAACGCCTGCGGGCCGTCTCCGAGATCGTCGATGCGAGCTCGCCCGACATCGATGCGTTCAGGGCCCGCGGCGGCAAGATGCTCCTGATGCATGGCACTGTCGACTCGGCGGTCCCTCACGACAACACGATCGACTACTACGACCGCCTCGTCGCGCGATTCGGCCAGCGGAACCTGGATGGATTCGTGCGGTTCTACCTCGTGCCCGGCTTCGGCCACGGCACCGGACAGTTCATCGCGTCGTGGGATTCGCTCACTGCGCTTGAGGCGTGGGTCGAGCAGGGCCGCGCACCGGGTACCCTTGCGGTGACCGACTCGAAGCAGGGCAACAACAGCCGCACCCGGCCGCTCTGCGTCTATCCCCAATGGCCGAAGTACAGCGGCACGGGCGACGTGAATGCGGCGGCGAGTTTCACGTGTGCAGGAACTTGAAGGAGAGGGTGACGTGCGGGAACTGAAGCGGATTCCAGCCGCGGGTACGGTGCGGCGCGTGCCGGTCGCCGCTGTCGTCGCGGCACTGATGGGCCTGGCATTCGCAGGGACCGTGCGGGCGGCGGCGCCGGCTGCAGCAACCGCTCCGGCGACGATGTGGGACCTCACTGACCTGTATGCCACGCC
This sequence comes from uncultured Pseudomonadota bacterium, assembly GCA_903898785.1. Taxonomy (GTDB): domain Bacteria; phylum Pseudomonadota; class Gammaproteobacteria; order Steroidobacterales; family Steroidobacteraceae; genus CAIUGU01. The sequence goes on from CAIUGU010000023.1 coordinate 815, forward strand.
GGAGAACTGGACCGCGGCCTTCGAGCGCAACAAGGCGGAAGTGGAGGGACTGGCCTCGTTCAAGGGAACGCTCGGCCAGGGGTCGGCCCAGCTCCTGCGTGCGCTCGAGACGATGAGCGCAGCGCGGCAGGAGCTCTACCGGCTGTTTGTGTATGCAGGCCTGAAGGCCGACGAAGATCGCAGGGTGGCCCTGAACCAGGAGCGGCGGCAGCAGATCCAGGCGCTCGGGACGCGCTACGACGAAGCGACGTCCTGGCTGGTGCCCGAGTTGCTCGTGCTCGGCGAGACGCAGGTGCGTGCGTTCATCGCGGAGCAACCGCAACTCAAGGCGCGGTTCGACCATTACCTCGACGACGTGCTGCGCGCCGCGCCCCACACGCTGGGGCAGGAAGCGGAGAGTGTGCTCGCCGCGGCGGGCACTGTACTTGCCCAGCCGAGCTCGATCTATGGCCAGATCGCGGATGCGGAGTTGCCCTTCCCGAAGGTCACGCTGTCGGACGGCACCGAGGCCACGATCAACCAGGCGGGCTACACGCGCTACCGCGAGTCGGCGAACCGTGCCGACCGCAAGAAGGTATTCGATGCCTTCTGGAGCAAGTGGCAGGAGTACCAGGGCACGCTGGGCGCAACGCTCAATACCAAGGTGCAGGGACAGGTCTTTGCTGCGAGAGTGCGCAAGCACGGCAGCGCGCTCGATGCAGCCCTGTTCACGGACAACATCCCGCAGGCGGTGTACCGGCAGCTCGTCACGCAGGCGAACGCTGCGCTGCCGGTGCTGCATCGCTACCTGCGCATGCGCAAGCGGCTCCTCGGCATCACGGACGATCTCGGCTACCACGATATCTATCCGCCGATGTTTGCCATTGCCTCGGAACCGAGGTTTGGCGTGGCGGATTCGCAGCGCATCACGCTGGCCGCGCTTGCGCCGCTGGGCGAACCCTACCTTGCCAGCCTGCAGCGGGGTTTTGCGGCCAACTGGATGAACGTGCTGCCGAGCGAAGGCAAGGCCTCCGGCGCCTACATGAACGGTAGCGCGTACGCCGTGCATCCATACCTGCTGCTCAACCACAACGACAGCTTCAGCTCGCTGTCGACGTTCGCGCACGAATGGGGGCATGCCGTGCATTCGATGCTCGCGAACGCGGCGCAGCCGTTCGACAAGGCCGACTACGCGACGTTCACGGCGGAGACGGCATCGATCGGCAACGAGATGCTGCTGAGCGACTACATGGTGCGCAATGCCCGCACCCGCGACGAGAAGATCTTCTATCTCGGCGAGGCGCTGGAATCGATCAGGGGTACGTTCTTTCGCCAGACGCAGTTCGCCGAGTTCGAGCTCGCGATCCACGAGGAGGTGGAGCAGGGCAGACCGCTGTCCGGTGCGCGCCTTACGGAGATGTATTGCGGCATCCTGAAGCGCTACTACGGCGATGCCGAAGGGGTGACGAAGATCGACCCGGGCTACTGCATCGAATGGGCGTTCATCCCGCATTTCTATCGCAACTTCTATGTGTACCAGTACGCCACGTCGATGGCGGGCGCGGCCATGCTGACCAGTTCCATCGTGAGTGGCGGCGCTCCCGCCCGCGAGCGCTTCCTGAACCTGCTCCGCGCCGGCGGCTCGGACTATCCGTACGAGCTGTACAAGCGGGCCGGGATCGACATGGCAAGCCCCGAGCCGTACCAGGCGCTGGTCGCGCGGATGACGCGGATCATGGACGAGATCGAACGGCTGGAGCGGTCCGGGGGGTAGTTCGCCATGTCACCGGGCATGCAGCGACAACCGACGCGTAGCCAGACTCACCGCCTGCGTCGCAAGCCGCCACCCCGGTGGAGCCGGTGGCCCCTCTACGGGCTGTTCTACGGACTGGGCTTTCCATTGACCCGCCTCCTCGCAGTCTTTGGGCGCTGGCCGCGAGCGCTCAGTTCCTGGATGCGACGGATGCTCGTCAGGGCCGGTACGTACACGCCGACGGATCGCGACGTGCTGGTGTGTTCGTACTTCAAGACGGGTACCAACTGGACCATGCAGATAGCGCTGCAGGTGGCCCACCGCGGCGAGGCCCATTTCGACCATATCCATGACCTCGTGCCCTGGATCGATATCGACCCCAGGGCGCGTTTCGCCGTGCCGGCCACGGACGACTCCCTCTGGCAGAACTGCCCGAACGGGTTGCGCATCATCAAGACGCACGCGGGGTTCGATCATCTTGCCTACCGTCCCGAGGCCCGTTACATCTGGGTGGTCCGGGATCCCAAGGATGTGTTCGTCTCGAGCTACCACTTCATCAGATCGGTCACGCTCGGTCGGTTGATGCCGACCCTCGAGCAATGGCTCGAGCTGTTCCTGTCGCCGCACACGCTGTTCGGTTCCTGGGCGCGCCATGTCGACAGCGGTTGGCGAAACCGGCACCGCGACAATGTCCTGTTCCTGACCTACGAAGAGATGAAGGCAGATCTTCCCGCCGCCGTGCGGAAGATCGCAGCACTGATGCGCGTGGAGTTGTCACCCGGGGAACTGGACAGGGTCGTCGAGCAGTCGAGCTTTGCCCACATGAAGTCGATCAGCCACAAGTTCGACATGATCGAGATGCCGTGGACGCGTCCCCATGGTGCGATGGTGCGACGGGGTGAGCGAGGCAGTGCCGACGAACTGCTGGACCCGGCGCAGAAGCGGCGCATCGACGACTACTGGCGCGACGAACTCAGGCAGCTGGGCAGTGACTTTCCGTATGACGAGCGCTTTGGGCCGGCCTAGGAATGGCGTAACGTGTCTGGCCTCGTGCCGACCAATGTAACTGGGGGGGGAAGCAGCATGATTGCGAACACAAGTGTGGCGAGTCTCGTGTTGGTCGTTGCGTTGGGGGCCATCGCATCGTCCTCGGCCGTGGCGCAAACCCGGGAGAAAGGGCCCTGGTGGCCGTCGAAGTACGGCCCGGCTGACCAGGCGGGCAACACCAACACGGTGACGCCGCAGAAGATCCTCGAAGCGCTCACGATCGCCAAGACCGGGAAGACCTACGAGCTCGGCCATGTGTACGAGCCCAACATGCCCCAGTACGGGGTGCGTCCCTACTACCTGCAGTCGATCCGCCGGGATGCCGGCGCGGGAGTGGTCTACACCGAGTACTTCACGGGCTTCATCGGCCAGATGGGGACGCAGTTCGACGGCTTTGGCCACCAGGGGCGCAAGGTCCGGATGGCGGATGGTTCGGAGCAGGCCGTGTATTACAACGGCTTCACGGAGCAGGAGCTGACAGGCAAGAACCGGGGGCAGGGCGGGCTCGAGGTGCTCGGCGTCGAGCACATGAAGCCGATCATCACCCGCGGCATACTGATCGATGTCGCAGGCTACAAGGGCGTCCCGACGCTGCCTGCGGCCTACGAAGTGACGATGGCCGATGTAAGGGGTGCGCTCGCGCGGCAGGGGATGAGCGAAGCCAGCGTCAGGGAAGGCGATGCCGTGTTGTTCAACCTTGGCTGGTCTGCCAACTTTGGCAATCCGTCGAAGTACAACGACTCGTTTGTCGGCAAGGGTGAGAACAAGGGGTCGCCGGGCATCTATGCGGAAGTCGGCAAATGGCTGATCGAGCGGCAAGTCTCTATGGTCGGTGCGGATAACTGCTGTGTCGAAGTCCGACCCACCCCGGGCACCAGCAATGTTCACTACGACTTGCTGACAGCCGGCGTGCCGATGCTCGAGAACATGGCGTTGCGGGAACTTGCGCAAGATCGTGCCTATGAGTTCCTGTTCCTGACCCTGCCGGAACGCATCAAGGGCGCGAGCGGCTCACCCGTTCGGCCCATCGCGATTCGCTAAGCACGCCTTCACGATGAGAACCTGCTTGCCCAGTCAGGGCTGGCAAGCGGGACCTCTCTGGCTTGATTTGGGAGCGCAATGCAACATGAGCAGTGCGGTTCCGGACGGCAAGGGACCGCAAGACTAGTTTCTGCGCGCGATGATTCTTGCCTGGGGCCATGGGATGTTTGACTTCCCATGGCGCACTTCGCGAAGCTGCGCCCCTGTTCTTCGTACTGGCCGTCCCGACCCTCTAGCAGGTGCCTCTGTGCTATCCCGAATCCTGTCTGGCTTTGCCACGCTCCTGATCTCCCTCCAGGCCTTTGCCGCCGCGCCCGCGCCGACGCCCGCCAGCGTCACGGCTGCCGCTGCCACGGCCTTGGGTGGAGCCGAGAAGCTGCGCACCGTCCGCAACATCACGCTCTCGGGATACGGCCAGTACGCCTACCAGTTCGGCGGCGGGCGCATCACCGGCGAAGCGGAAGCACCCGAGAAGTACATCGCCGCCAACGAGCTGAGCCGCGTATACGACCTCGAGAACGACCGCTTCCAGCTTGTCGAGCGGCGCAACATGCTGTTCCCGTTCCTCGGACCCTTCGGTCACGCGTGGGGCCTCAATAGTCAGGTGCTGGACGGCACCATCGCCTACGACATCAACGGCGCCAATGCCGTTCGCGTCGCCGCCATGAGCGACAACCCGCTGCAGGTCGACGGCGTGCATGTCCGCCGCATGCTGATGATGACGAACCCGATCGTGCTGGTCCGCACGATGATGGACCCGGCCACGAAGATGACGGCTCGCGCGGCAGGCAGCGGTTCGGTCGTGGACCTGACGCTGAAGACGGGTGACCGCATGAGCGCTGCCTTTGCACAGGACGGCCTGCCGCAGTGGGTCCGCTGGTCGACGCGGCACACCAACACCGGGCAGATGAACTTCACGACGCATTTCACCGGCTGGTCGGATGCGACCGGCGCCAGCGGTCTCAAGCTGCCCCTCGCGTACACGACGCGCCTCAGCTACCGCAATGTCGACTTCCTGAAGCTGTACGTCGATGCCTACAAGATCAACAGCCAGATTCCGGACCTCGCCGCCCCCGCCGCAGTGCGCGCGCAGGCGGAGCCGCCGTCGTATGCGGTGCCGACCATCACGTCGAAGCCGATCGGCAAGGGCCTCTGGCGCGTCGATCAGGGCGGTACGACGGTCATCGAGTTCAAGGATCACCTCGCGATCTATGAGCTGAACGTGAATGTGTCCGTCGCGAAGGCGATCATCGCGCATGCCCGTACCCTCGCGCCTGGCAAGCCAGTGACGCAGTACATCGTCAGCCACAACCACTTCGACCATACGGCCGGCCTCCGCCAGGCCGTGGCCGAAGGCTTGACGGTCATCCAGCGGAAGGGCAGCGAGACCCAGTTCCGCGACATGGTCGCGCATGCGGCGCCCGACTATCCGGATGACCTCGCGAAGTCGCCGAAGCCGATGAAGTTCCTGGCCGTCGACGATCACCTGCGCCTGTCGGATGAAACGCAGACCGTGGACATCTACTGGGCGCAGAACAACGCGCACATGGCGGATGCCATCGTGGCTTACGTGCCTTCCGAGAAGCTGATGATGGAAGGCGACCTCGTGACCGCGGCGTTCGACTGGGCACATTGGCCGGACGGCTTCCGCGACATCCTCGCGAAGTTCAAGATCGATGTGCAGCGCATCTCGCCCGTGCATCCAGTCGGCCTGACGGAAGGACAGGCCACGCTGTCCCTCGCGCAGATCGAAGACCTGCTGAAAGGCGGCACCGTGCGTGCCCGGCAGCATTGCGCCGAGGAACTTGCCAAGGGCAACCGTCATCCCGGCTGCCCGATTCAGAGCAAGTACTACTGAGACGGCCTTCCCGGTCTCTCCAGCCCCGTCCCCGATGGTTGGACGGGGCTGGCCCCGCCCCCTCGGAGCCGGAACGTGTGCAAGAATAGCGCGCTGAACGGTCGACCGACGCATAACAAGAGGGGGGAAGGGAGATGTCCGAGCGGCGCGCATTCCTGAAGTTCCTGGCGGCGAGTCCGCTGCTCGCGGGGTATCCCGCTGCGGAGCTGTTCGCCCAGGACGGCCAGCTGGCCAAGGCCGGCGATGGCCTCGATGTCTTCGACTTCGAGGCAATGGCGAAGCGGGTGTTGCCGCCGGCCCATTGGGGCTACCTGTCGACCGGCGTGGACGGCGACGTCACGCTCAAGGCCAATAGTTCGGCGTACTCCCGGTACCAGCTGCGTGCCCGCCGCTTTGTCGATGTAAGCCGCATCGACATGACCTTGAAGCTGTTCGACGAAAGCTTCAATTCGCCCATCGTGCTGAGTCCCTTGAGCAGCCAGGGCGCCTTCCACCCCGAAGGAGAAGTGGCTTCGGCGCGCGCCGCGAAGAATCGTAACCACCTGCAGCTGCTGTCGACCCAGGCGACGCGGTCGATCGAGGACGTCAACAAGGCGCGCGGCAAGCCGGTCTGGTACCAGCTCTATACCTCCGACAGCTTTGCCGTGACGACGAAGCTGCTGCAGCGGGCCGAGGGCGCCGGCTGCCCCGTGGTCGCCATCACCATTGACCTGCCCGCCGGCCGCAATACGGTCACGCAGTCGCGATTCATGAGGCAGGACACTCGCGCCTGCGAGTCGTGCCATGGGCCGGGGGGGCCGAGCGGCAACGGCAACATCGTGGCAACGAAGCCCATGTTCGCGGGCATCGAGACCAAGGGTGTCAGGATGCAGTCGCCGTCGCTCACGTGGGACTTCATCAAGCGCGTGAGGGATGTCACGAAGATGAAGATCATGATCAAGGGCCTTGAGA
>CAIUGU010000024.1 GCA_903898785.1 uncultured Pseudomonadota bacterium
CAGGGCGTCACCGCCTGCTGTGCGTATGGCGTCGACCACTCCCTGGCCGTTGCCCGCAGCGCGTGCCGCCACCACCACACGGGATCCGGCCCGCGCGAACACCTTGGCGATGCCCTCGCCGATGCCCTGGCCTGCGCCGGTCACGATGGTCACCTTGCCCTGCATGTCTCCCAACATCGTTTTTTCTCCTTGCGCTAGGACGATAGTGCGGGGCGCAGCCTAGCGCAGCGCCGGACGGCGGAGCCATCCGCCAAAAGGATGAGCGTTCAGCCCCGGATACTCGAGCGTGCGCGTGCAATCAGCGCCGCGCGCGAGGGCACGGCAAACTTGTGGAAGACGTGCTGCAGATGGGTTTTCACGGTGGCCAGGCCAAGGCCGAGTTCGCGCGCGATGTCCTTGTTGCTGGCGCCGCCGAGCACGAACTCGAGCACATCGGTCTCCCGCTCCGTCAGGCGGTAAACCGCAGCGAGGGTCTCGCGCTCGTGATAGCGCTTCGGGCGGTAGACGGCATTCAGGGCGTATTGCAGGAAGGGGTGCAGCTTGCGTGCGAGTGCGAGCTCGGCGGCCGAGAACGGGCCGTGCGCGGCGTCGCGCAACATCGAGAGCACGGCGATGATGTCCGCGCCCTGGCGGAAGAACATGTCGGCCACATGCCGGTGGTTCAGCGGGCGCATGAATTCGCGGTAGTACCTGCTCTGGAAAAGGGCGTGCTCGTCGAGCAGATCATCGATGCAGACGAGTATCTCGTTGCTCTTCGCGAAGAGCGTCGGGTTCAGCGGGTCGAGTTCCCGGTACTTGCGCTGGTAGGTGAGTTCATCGGCAACGTCGATGTTCAGCAGGACTGCGCCGCGGTTCAGGATGTCCGGGCCCACGAGGTAGAAAGCCGAGGAGCTCAAGGGGATAAGGCTCGCGATCAGCTTCACGCTTTCGCGCTGGAAGCCGGTGGGCGGCTCGTGGAAGCTGCCGGGTTCGTCGTCGGGCGGTGTCTCGGGGGTCATACTTTCGGTGGATGGTCCGCGCCCGGGAATGTGGTGACACTGCAGACAGCTTTGACGACCCGCCGTCGGCCCTTCAGGCCTACCTTCACACGGCGGGAACACCGAATCAAGGCACCTCGCCACCGCCGGAGACCCGCCATGCAGCAACGTGTACTTCCCCTGGGCATCGCTCTCGCTCTGCTCGGCAGCGGCCTCTCCCTGCCCGTCGTCGCCGAGGTGCTCGAGGAGATCGTCGTCACCGCCCAGAAACGCGAGCAAAACCTGCAGGACGTCGGGCTCTCGATCACTGCGTTCAGCGGCGAGCAGGTCCGCGAACTCGGTTTCACCACCACGACTGATGTCGCGAACTTCACGCCGGGCCTGAACATCACCACGCCGCAGGCGGAGGGCAGCCAGGTCAACTTCATTTTGCGCGGCGTCGGCCTGAACGATTTCACCGATGCCAACGAGAACCCCGTAGCGGCTTATTTCGACGATGTCTACCGCGGCGCGATGGGCGGGCTGTCGTTGCAGCTCTTCGACATCGAACGCATCGAGGTGCTGCGCGGTCCGCAGGGCACGCTCTACGGCCGCAACACCACGGGCGGGCTCGTGCACTTCATCTCGAAGCGTCCGACCGACACCCCGGAGGGCTACGCGCAGGTGAGCGTAGGCGAATACAGCCAGCTGCAGTTCGAGGGCGCCGCGAGCGGCCCGCTCGGCGAGCATGTTTCAGGGCGGATCTCGGTCAGCACCGATGACCATGACGGCTACGTCAAGAATCGCGCGCCGGGCGTTGATAACTACAACGCAGCCCACGCCCGCGCCGTGCGCACGCAGTTGCTCTGGCAGCCGGCCGAGGAAGCCGAGGTGCTCGTGCAGGCGCATTACTCGCGCAACGATGCACAGGTCGGCGCCTGGCAGCACCAGTCGGTCGGCTTCGCCGACGGCGGGGACGGCCGCGTCGAGATCGGCCCGGACGACATCAACCCCTTTTGCCCGACGGGTCCGGGCCTCGACTGCCTCGGTTACCGCGATACCGACAACGACCCATGGGCAGGTGACTTCGACCGTGATGGCAGCGTGGAGGTCGAGTCGAAGGGCGTCTCGGCGCATCTCACATGGGAACTTGCCGACGGCCTCACGCTGGTCAACATCGCGGCCTTCGATCGCGTCGAGCGCCTGCAGGAGGAAGACACCGACGCGAGCCCCGCGCCGCTGATCGTTCCCACCTTCGGCGCCAGCACCGACCAGATCAGCGAAGAACTGCGACTGAGCGGGGAGGGCGATGACACGCGCTGGGTCGTGGGGGCCTATTACTACGACCAGAACGTCGATGCGCAGTACGACCTCGACCTCAGCAACCTCGGCTTCGTGGTGTTCGACGCCAACTACACGCAGGACACCACCTCGTGGTCGGGCTTCGGGCAGTACGAATTCGAGTTCACGCCGGGCTGGACGCTGATCGGCGGGCTGCGCTACACGCAGGAGAATCGCGAACTCGACTACCTGAACGTCGACACCTCGGGCTTCTTCACCGATGTGATCGGCCTGCCCGACGACGTCGCGTTCGCCTTCAGCAAATCCTCGGTGGGTGATATCGCCGAGCACGACCGGCACAACGTCACGGGCAAGATCGAACTCGACTTCAAGCCCGACGATGACTGGCTCTGGTACGCATCTCTCTCGAAGGGCGTGAAATCGGCCGGCTTCAACACGGGCTTCCTCGACTCGACCCTGCTCTTCGCGAGCAACACCGTGGAGACGATCCCCTTCGACGAGGAAACGCTCTATTCCTACGAAGTGGGCTTCAAGTCCACCCTGTTCGACGGTGCGGCGCGCCTCAATGCCTCGGCGTTCTATTACGACTACCGGGACTTCCAGACATTCCGCTTCGAGCTGCTGAACCAGATCATCTTCAACACCGACGCGGAGGTGTTTGGCGGCGAGATCGAGTTGCAGGCAAATCCGTGGGAAGGCTGGGATTTCGCGGCCGGCCTCTCGCTGCTCGACACCACCGCCGAAGACATTCCCGCGGCTGCATCGGGCACGCCGAAGGACCGCACGATGGTGTCGGCCCCCGACATCACGCTGAGCGCGCTGGCGCGTTACGAGTGGGATGCCTTCAGCGGCAAGATGGCGGCGCTGGTGAAAGCGAAGTACCAGGGCGAGACCTACTTCGACATCCAGAACTACAGCACTTCGCGCGAGAACGGCTATGTGGTCACCGATGTGCGACTGCAATGGACGAGCGGTGACGATCGCTGGCAAGTTGCCGGATTCGTGAACAACGTGACCGACGAAGAGTATCTGGGCTATACCTTCGACTTCGCCTCCTTCGGCTTCAACCAGCAGGCATGGGCACGCCCGCGCTGGGCCGGCGCCTCGGTGATGTACCGCTGGCAGTGAGGTGCCGGGCGTGGTGCCGATGCCCACGCCAGTACACGCAAGAGGAACACCGATGAGCCGTTCACCGTCTGCGCACGCGAACACCGCTGTGGACATCAACAGCCCGCTCGCCCTGGCCGCTGCGCTGCTGCTCGGCGTGATCGGGCCCGAGGTCTTCATCGTGCAACCGGGCTTCGTGCAGGGGTTGGTGGCGCACTACGGTTTCAGCGAACAACAGGCGGGCTACGTCGCCTCTGCCGAGATGTGGGGCCTTGCGATCACCACCCTGATGATGTCCTGGGTGGCTTCGCGCATGGACTGGCGC
>CAIUGU010000025.1 GCA_903898785.1 uncultured Pseudomonadota bacterium
CAGCACGACGAACAGGAACCCGGCGCTCGCCGCCGTCACAGCAGCGATTGTGTGCCACGGGATGCGGTAGCCGGCGGCGTCGGTGTCGATCAGCATGATCGAGCCGATCGCGAAGGCCGTGATGCCGCCCAGCCCCACGACGCCGAAGCCCGGCGCGAAATGCTCCGCCACCATCAGGCCCACGCCGAGCGCGATCAACGCGAGGCCGGTATAGCTGACCGGCAGCAGCTGCAACCCGAACAGCGCGACCAGCAGGCAGATGCCGCCGATCACGCCGGGCGCGACGAGCCCCGGGCTGAAGAACTCGAACAGGAGGCCGTAAAGACCGATCATGAGCAACAGATAGGCGATGCTCGGATCGGTGATGACGGCCAGGATCCGGGCGCGCCAATCGGGTTGATACTCGATGACTTCGGCGGCGCCGGTGGCAAGCTGCCGTTCCACGCCCAGCACCGTGAGCTTGCGGCCGTCGAGCTGCGTCAGGAGCTGCGGCACGTCGGCGGCGATCACCTCGATGACTTTCAATTTGAGCGCCTCCTGTGCGGAGAGGCTGACCGCCTCGCGCACCGCCTGCTCGGCCCATGCGGCATTGCGGCCGCGCAGTTGCGCGAGCCCGCGAATGTAGGCGGCCGCATCGTTGGTCTCCTTGCGCATCGTCGTCGTCACATTCGGCTGTGGCTCGGCATCCTTGCCGGCGGCATCGCCCTTCGGCGCTTGCCCTGCGGGCGTTGCGGGATCGGGCTGGCCGCCGATCGACACCGGCGTGGCCGCACCGAGGTTGGTGGCCGGCGCCATCGCGGCGATGTGGCTCGCATACAGAATGTAAGTGCCCGCACTCGCCGCACGCGCACCGTTCGGCGCGACGAAACTCACGACCGGTATCGGCGAAGCAAGTATGTGCTTGATGATCGCGCGCATCGCGAGATCAAGCCCGCCGGGCGTGTCCATTTTGATGACGACGAGCTGCGCGTTGAGCTCGACCGCTTTATCGAGGCCGCGCTGCAGGTAGTCGGCACTGGCCGGCCCGATGGCGCCGTTTTGGGTCAGCACCAGCACCGGCGCCGCCGGCTGCGCGATCACCAGCGACGACCAGCAAACCAGTAACAGCGCGACTGCCCGCAAGATCCGCTCCCAGTCACCGCACCCGAAACGACACAGTGCCACAAATCGGGGCGGCGTGCCGTCAACGGGCGGCCAGCTTTGACCGGCGGCCGGCGCCCAGGGTTGACCACCCTTGCATGACTTGACCTGCCGATTCGCCGTGTGTCTCGGGCGTTCAGCCTGGAGAGGCTTCGACACCGCTTCGGCCCGCAATCTGCTGAACCGTCCGCGCCTGTTCACAGACCGTTTCCTCAACCGCCGCAGGCGGGCCCAGGCTATCGCACGCGGCGAGCATCATGCCGCGGACTACCGCTGTTGAATGCGGTCCGGTGCTCGGCCAGTAGTCGCGACAAACAGTCCCGGCCGCCTCTCTGCAATCTCGTTGGCTTGTTCATGCGGTCAGAGCGCCGCGCGCGCCGTAGTGTGTCGTCGCGAACTTGATACGAAAATGTGCAGAAACAATAGGGCCAGCGCTCCTGTCCTTCTTGCTGCGTCGAGCGTGTCGCTTACGCTTTTCGTCGCCTCGTTAAGGCCCAGACCCGTGAGGCCGAGGCCCGGCAGAGGGGCGAGTGGTCCGGGGCGGGCCACCGGTCTCCCGGCGAGCTCGGCCCGCGCGTCTCAAGACCCGGCGTTCGTCGCATGCGCCTGCCCGCAGCCGTCCGCCCCGATTCCGACCTCTGCTCTGTGCAATGCGCATCGTCGGCAACGTGCGTGCCCTCCTGAAAGTCGCGCGCCCCGACACAGGAAGTCCGAGTCTTGCGGGGATTCCCGCTGTCCTGACCATGTCGATCAACTGGCTTCCGGTCGCCGGTCCAGGTTGGGGCCCGGCACCCGGTTCGGCAGGCAGTCGCGGCAGTTCCACCCGACGAGCGTGCTAACGCAGGCAGCCCGGCTGCACGCCGGGCTGTCTGCTCAAACCCACCGCCTGGCGTCAGGTTCGCCGGCAGTGCCAACTGATCAGCGGCTGTCCACCACTCACCAGCCAGCGGGCAATCCGACGTCCGGCCTGCTGTAGTCGCACACCCCGGTCGGGAAGATGGCCTTCAGCTTCGCAACGTCCGCCACCGCCGGTGTCCATGCGCCGTAGAAGCCCCGTGCGATCGCGTCGTCGACCGACATGAGCTGGCACTTGAAGATGCTCTGCTCAAACGGCCCGCCCGCCAGGCGCCGCGACGTGCTGAAGATCTTGAACTTCTGCGTGCACGCGCCGGGAGCCCTAGAGTCGATGATGCCGTCCCAGACGCCCGCGCCGTAAGCGATCTCGACGCCCTTGTCGTCGAAGCATCGATCCGTCGCCAGCGGTGGCTTGTTGGCCGCCACACCATTCCATGGGTTCGCGCGGAGGTTGCTCATCCACTCGTCCATGACCTCGAGCGCCTCCGGCGTCTGGTCGAAGACCTTGTTCGGGTCCACCACGTCGGTGAACCAGACCACCTGGTTGCTCGCGTCGCCATCGACATTGAGCATGCGTTTGCGCGACGCGAACGACTGCTGCGCGTTGTGCATGTTCAGCTCGTCTTCGAGGTAGTTGCGCCAGTCGATGATCGGCAGGTCGATGTCGCCGCGGAACACGAGGCCCGCCCTGTAGAGCGCCTGCATCGCGACGACGTCGCCTGCCGTACGCGGCGCCGGCGCCAGCGGGCTGACGCTGTACACCTGGTTTCGTCTGCTCCACGGGTCCCAGTTCGCCGGCGTGGCTGGCGGCACGAACGGATAGCCTTCCTGGACCATCGCGGACTGCGGCTTCCAGCCGCCCACCATCGCGTTCACCTGCAGGAACTCGGTCGGGGTGATCTTGCCCGAGGCCACCGACTGCAGGCCGTACTGCACGCCGACGTTATCCCAGTACCAGCGCGCGAAGCCGTCGGCTCCCCGTCCAACGATGTTCACGATGTCCGCGAAGTGCGTCCACTCGGTACTGGCGATCGCCGATTGCGGTTCGAAGTTCTGCTGGTTGGACACCGCGCCATATCGATAGTTGAGCGCGAGCGGCGCCAAGCCGCGCCAGCCATTGATGCACTCGGTCAGGCCGAGCTTGCCCGTGTAGGGATTCGCCAGCGTATTGCTCGCGTTGAGGCCCTCGAGCAGCGAGCGGTTGGTCCAGGTCATCCAGCGCGGATTCGCGCCGTCGAGCGCGTCCATGAAGAATTCGAGCAGTTCGCAGTCGCCGACGTGGACGGCCTGGCTGACCATGTCCGGGTACGAATACTGCGGGATGGCCGCATCGAGCAACCCGGGGTGGTTCTGCGCGTAGATGTACTGCTGGATTCCGCCACCGGAGCCGCCGACCGCAACGGTATAGAGCGGCACGTCGTACTCCTCGATGAATCGCTCCTTCACCATGAGCGCGTTTTCACCGCCGAGTTGCAGGTTGTAGTGCGTGCCGGTGCGATTGCCGGACGAATACAGGACCGCATAGCCGCGCGCGAGCCCCACGTCGTACAGTGAACCGGAGGTGCTCAGGCTGCCCTGTGTGTGCCCGATGGCCACGCCACCGTCGAACCGGAAGATGACGCGCTTGTTCCATGCGTCGCGGTTCCGTTCGTTGACGTCGTGATCGAACGGCGCCAGCATGGCGATGCTGTAAATGAAGCGGTCGATCGTGCCGCGCTCCCACCGGACGATGAAGTCCACGGTCTTGCCATCGATGGTCGTGGTCTGCGCCATGTCGGCCGGCCGCGCCATGCCCGGCGTGTAGTCCTTCCAGGAGTTGCCCGTCGAACGATACTTGAAGACCACCAGCGTCGGCGCCGAGCAGTTCCGGCTGAGGCCAATCACGTTGTTCGAGGCGTCGAACACCTTGGTGCCCGTCACCGGATCGTCCGGGATCGGCTGGCCGAGCCCCTGTGACACGGTGTTACAGACGAACGGGTACTGGTGCGGTCCCGAGAACACGGGCCCAGTGATCGGGTAGTTGGTCA
>CAIUGU010000026.1 GCA_903898785.1 uncultured Pseudomonadota bacterium
GACGATCGAGATCAGCTTCTTCGTCATGAGTGTGCGTGTAGCCCGCTGAGTTGAGCCGGAACGTTCATGTGCCGCGCGGTGTGCAGGAAGAGGAAATTGGTCGCGATCGTCTCCTCGGTTACCGCCCCCACTTGGCGCGGGCCCGATGGTCGCAGTTCCCAGCACGCGTACCCAAGCGGCGCCAGCGCGGCAATGATGTCGTTGGGGTGGTATTGGAACTTCGCCGACCACTTGCGCAGCATTTCGCAGAAAATGACCGGCAGGTTTCGGCCCAGGGTCGCCAGCCCGCCGCGGAAGAACAGCAGCTCAGAACCCTCGATATCGATCTTCACCAGGTCGATGCCGCTGATGCCGGATGCTTGGCTCCATGCGTCCAGGGTCTCGATGTCACACCGCAGCTCCTGGTTCTCCTGCTCGGCGAACAGGGGCGCACGGGACGCGGCGACGGTGCCCACGTCCTTGGGGATGAAGAACGGGACCGTTGCCTTGCGCTCGCCCAGCCCGAAGGAGTGAACGGTTACCTTGGCCTCGCAGTCATTCAGCGCAAGGTTGCGCCGCAGCGCCGCGCCGGTCGCCGGAATGGGCTCGAAGGCATGCAGGTGACCAGCCTTCGTGGCCTTCGCCAAATGCACCGCGTACCAGCCCACGTTGGCGCCGACGTCGAGGATGGTGCGCGCGTCACGCGCCAGTGTCTCAAGCAGCGTGCGTTCCTCGGGCTCATACGAGCCGTGAATCAGCGCCATGTTGGGCGGGCTGCGCAGGTCGTCGGGATTCCATTCGAAGCGGAGACCGTTGCGCAGCCGCAGGAGGTTGCCGGCGCGACCGAGTTCCATCGCCTCCACGTCGCCATCCTGGAGGAGGGGGCCGAACTGCAGGATCACCTTGCTGCACGCCTGCACGCCGGACCAAAGCTGGTCACGGCTTATGCGGCCGGCGTGATACGAACGTTGCAGCTCGATCAGCGCGTCGCGGCCAGGCGCGGTCCTGGTCACTGTCCCGCCGTCTTTGCCTGAGCGAACGCCGTCAGCGTGCGGACGATTCCTTCGCGCAGGCCGATCCGCGGCTGGTAGCCCAGGACGCGCCGGGCCTTCGCGAGGTCGGGCTGTACGCGGTCCGGCGTGCCCTGCATCAACGGCGCATTCGGCGCGGCGGCCAGTTGTACCGGCAGCTTCGGTTCGACGACCTCGGCGACGAGGTGTGCCAGTTCGCGGATCGTCACCGGCTCACGGTCATCGCCGATGTTGAACGCTTCGCCGTTCTGGTCGGAGAGGAGCGCGGCCAGGAAGCCCGCCGTTGCATCGCCGACATAGCAGAAGCTGCGAATCCCGAGGCCGGCGCTGTTGGCGGCAATGGCCTTGCCTTCGAGGCGCTGCCGCAGGAACTCACCCATGATGCGTCCATCGTCGAGCTGCACGCCGGGGCCGTAGGTGTGAAATGGACGTGCGATCTTGGCCCGGACGCCGAAGGAGCGCGCGTAGGTGGCGCAGAGCGTTTCGCCCATGCGCTTGGTCTCGGTATAGACCGCGCGGGCGGCGAGGGGATCGACCTGGCCCGCATAGGTCTCGGGCGTCGGGATCTTGTCGTTGGGTGGGCTGCCGTAAGGCTCGCTGCTGCTCAGGAACACCATGCTGCGGGAGTCCCACTGGCGCGCGCGCTCCAGGAGCATTCGTGTGCCCCACACGTTGGCGTCGATTGCCGCCATTGGATCGGCAAGGTAGGCCTTGGGCGATGCCGGTGACGCGCCATGCACGATGAAGTCTGCGGCCACGTCGTCGGGCAGCGCGTCGCGCACGTTCTGCACAAGGAAGCGGACGTCGCCGGCCCCGGCCAGGAAGCTCAACCGGTCGGCAGGCTCCTGTGGGCGCCGCACGAGCGCTGTAATCTGGCACGGGCGCGACAGCACATGACGATTCAGCCACGCCAGCGCCGTAACGACGTACGCTGGCAGGAAACCTGCCGCTCCGGTCACCAGGACGCGCGAGCCTTCAAAGGCGTGAACAGCAGGGCCAAGAGCGATGGCTATGCGCTCTGCGTCCTCGTTCAGGATGCCGGGGCGGATGGCTGGAGGGGACAGGGTCACGAGTAAGGAGTTCAAGTTACCGATCTAAACCGGCAAAGCAAGAAGTTTGGCGGCCTCGAATCCCCGGCAGCGTAGGCCGGTCAACCGTGCTGCCCACATGAGGCCCGTCAGGGTTGGGCGAATCCTAGACGACTGACCTCGGACGCCAAAAGCCCGCGAGGGTGTCGCAGCTTGCGCAGTCGAATGGTCCGCTGGAGATTCTCATGTCGTCCTACAGCGCAGCGACTATGTAGCTTGTGTTTCATGGGGCGTACGTCGATGCGCTGGTTTGCAGTTCGTTGGGATCGACAGATCAGCCATTGGAAGGGGGCAGCTGCAGTGCTACGTTTTCTTGGTCGTTGCTTGAGTTCACGGCAACGCACCCGAGCCTCCGCCGATTCAAACTCGAGTCGCGGGCCCGGTTTGTTCTGAGCTGGGCTAGATGGGGCATGGAAATCGAGACCGAGCCTGCAGGTGCGCTCACTTCCAACGTGACCGTGGCGGTCATTCTTGCACCGGAGCGCCACCACAAGATTCTGAGCGCCCAAGTTGGTGTGGACAGGATGGTGCTAGTTTCTACGCTAGAGCAATTGCGCGCGCTCGACGTTCCTAACAACTGCGTGCTACTCGCTTTTGGCTCGGGCGTTATCGTTCCTGGCGACGTGCTGGCCCGGTATGCACGCGCCTACAACTTCCATGGCAGTTCGCCGGAGTACCCCGGCCGCGACCCTCATCATTGGGCGGTTTATGATGGCGTCACGATGTATGGAGTCACCTGTCACCGCATGACAGCCAAGGTTGATGAAGGGAGCATCGTCGCAGTTGATCTGTTCGAGGCGAACGCGCTGAGTCCGCAAGAACTGCGCCGCGAATCTGAGAAGTGGCTTCTAACGATGTTCGCCCGCCTCGCCCAGCGGCTTGCGAATGCTGATTTGGCGGATTGCGGCGCCAAATGGTCCGGCACGAAGCGGTCCAGGGCGGATCTGCATGCAATGCTTGATTGCCGGGGCCTACCCACCTTAGAGGTGGAGCGTCGTCGCCGTGCGTTCGAGGGGTTTCACTTCGTTGTTTAGTTCGTTCGTGGGCCAGCGAGTGGCACCGCCTCACCAATGCATTGACGCCGCCTCACCTGCCGCAAGCGTTGCCGACTTGCTGTCGACCAGGATGGAGTCGGCAACTTCAGGCTAGCGAAGCTTCGGTCCCCCTCGTAGTGTGTCCGGAATGAGCACGGAACGACCCAATTCCGCGGTGGCGTCAGGACAACCTCTCACCAGCGCTAGCGAGCAGTCCACTCGCGAGTTTGCTCGCCGCTTGCGCGTGCACGTACTGCGCATGACCCATCGGGCCCGCGCTTCGCACGTCGGAACATGCCTCTCGATCGCCGACGTCCTGGCGGTGCTCTACGGCGCCGTCGCGCGCGTCGATCCGACGAACCCGGATTGGCACGGCCGTGACCGGGTGATTATGAGCAAGGGCCATGGCGCTGCTGCGTTGTATGCGGCCCTCGTCGTGCGCGGATTCTTCCCCGAGGAATGGCTGGACCGCTATTGCCAGGACGGCGCGCTTCCCGGGCACGTCACCCATCGCGGGGTGCCCGGCGTCGATGCTTCGACCGGGTCGCTGGGACACGGACTGTCCCTTGGCTGCGGCATGGCGTTGGCAGCGCAGTCGGAACGCTTGGATCGGCGCACGTTCGTGATCCTCAGCGATGGCGAACTCGACGAAGGCTCGATTTGGGAAGCGCTCATGTTTGCCGCCCACCATCGCCTCGGCCGACTCTTCGCTGTTATCGACTACAACAAGATTCAGAGCTTTGGCCGGGTCGAGGAAGTCCTTGCTCTCGAACCTCTGGCGGCAAAGTTGCGCGCGTTCGGCTGGAACGTCGTCGAGGTGGACGGGCACGATCACGCGGCGTTGTCTCGTGCCCTGACGCAACTGCCCCAAGCTGCGCCGACTGTGCTGATCGCGCATACCGTAAAGGGCAAGGGCGTGAGCTTCATGGAGGACCGGCTCGAATGGCACTATCGCTCTCCAAGCGATGAGCAGCTTGCTGCCGGCTTGCTCGAGCTTGGTGCAGTGGTATGAGGACGGCGTTCATTGAGTCGCTTTGCGAGGCGGCTGCCGGCGACCCGAACATCTGGCTCCTGACCGGCGATCTTGGCTACTCGGTGCTCGAGGTCTTCTCGCAGCGCTTTCCCGATCGCTATGTGAACGTCGGCGTCGCCGAGCAGAACATGATGGGCGTTGCAGCCGGCCTCGCTATGTCGGGCAAGACCGTCGTCGCCTACTCGATCGTGAACTTCGTGACGCTGCGCTGCCTTGAGCAGATCCGGTGCGATATTTGCTACCACGGGGCCAGCGTCAAGATCGTCGGCGTCGGCGGCGGCTACGCGTACGGGGCGCTGGGTCATACGCACCATGGCATCGAGGACCTTAGTGTCCTCGGCTCAATGCCCGGTGTCGACGTCGTGGCGCCCGCCGATCCCATCGAAACGCGGCTTGCGGTGCAGACGCTGCTGCAGCGGAAAGGCCCCGCATACTTGCGTCTGGGCAAGGCGGGTGAGCCGAAGGTTCACCAAAATTCCCCCGCGTTTGGTGTCGGCTCGATCGTTCCAGTCCGTGAGGGGCGTGACGTTCTGTTCATCACGACGGGCGGCCTGCTGGAGGAAGCGTTGCGTGCGTCCCAGCAACTCGTCGCCGCGGGGCTGGATCCGGCGGTGTGGAGCAACCCGTGGCTGCGCCCGTTTGACGTCGCTCGCGTGACCGCGGCTGCTAAGGACTTCGCCGTGATCGTTACGGCCGAAGAAGGTGTCATAACCGGCGGCCTCGGCGCGCGAGTAGCGCAGATCATCAGCGGCATGGAGGGCAGTCGCGCGCGCCACATTGGCGTCGGCGTTCCTCCCGAAGTCGGGCCTTCCGCGCTGTCTCAGAAGGCGGCACGCGCACGCTTCGGCCTCGATGCAAACGCACTGGCGGCGCAGGCACTCGCGGCCATGAAGCGAAGCTAGTCTTTCTGCTGGTGCGCCGTGCTCCAATTGTCCCGCACAGCGGTTCTCGTCCTGCTCTTGGGCTGGGGAGTTGTCCTCGTCACCAGCATATGGTGGCTGGCTCCCGGCAACGATGATGCCTTCTACCTGTTCCAGGTAGTTTCGTTTCTCGAGCACGGGTCGTTTGCCTACCCGTTCTTCGGCGAGTGGCACGACGTCTATACCAATCTGCCGGCGTTTCCTGCGGCCCAGGGCCTGTTCTTCGCGCTATGGGAAGGCCTCGGACTGCCGTTCAACGTCTATTCGCACCGCGCGTTCGTCATCGCCTGCGTGGCTGCACTGCTCCTCGCCGCCGTGCTTCTGCTCCGGCGCTCCGCTCCGTCGGGCGGGCCGGCGATGTCCTGGACGGCGCCGGGCCTGTTGCTCATCGCGCTCGGGGCGACGCCGTTTCCGATCGACGTGCTGTACCAGCGCCCGGAGGCATTCGGGCTCTTGTCGTTGACCGTGGGCATGCTGTGCTACGTCGCCGGGTCAGAGTCAGCGCGCCCGCGGTCATGGCATCTGGGAGCGGGCCTGGCGCTCGGCGCGGCGTTGATGAGCCATCCGAACGTCGGCATCGTGGCGGCGAGCACCGCCGTGATCCTGGCCGCCGAGTTGATGTGGCGGCGGAGGTTTGCCGATGTCGGGGCTGCCGCCTTGGGCGCCATGGTTCCCGTCGGGCTTGGGGCCGCGTACTTCCTGGCGGCCGGCGCGAGCGGGCTGGAGCAGTTGCTCGACCATACTGAGACTCGCGAGCCCGGGTTTGCCGCCGGCGCCCGGATGCTGGTTGGGTACGTCGTCCAGGTATTCGTGTCGCCGAGTGTCGCCACGCTGTTCCGGGCCGCGCCGTTCGCCTTCCTGACTGCACTGCTCGCCGCAACGGTGATTCTGGCTGGCGTGCGAATGGCCCAGATTGCCGCTGGGCAGAAGTTCGTTGCGGCAGAGAATGCGATCTACGGCCTTCTGGCCGGGACCATTCTTCTCCTTCTTCTGTCGGGCGATTCCCGCATACAGGTGTATACGGTCGCATCGTTCGGCATCGTCCTGGCGGGAGCGGCGCTGGCCGGCAATGCCTTGGCGGCCAAGGCCGGCGGAGCGGAACCCGGCGCCGTTGGCCGACCGCAAGAGGCCGCGCGATGACGGGATCCCCAGGTGAGCCCGGCCGCGTGCTGGTGTTCATACCTTCGTTCAACGACGGAGCGGCGCTGCCGGGATTGGTGCAGTCGCTAGGCGCCTTGGGGCCGCGATTCCAGCCCTTGCTGATCGACGACGGTTCGGCGACTCCGGTTGTCGGTCCGGCGCTCGAGGCGGAATGCTTGCACGTGCGGTTGCCCGCCAACTTCGGGCTGGGTCTTTGCACACACATCGCCTTTTCACATGCACTGCGTCACCAGTATGCGGTGGTGGTTCGGATCGATGCGGATGGACAGCACGACGTGCGCGACATCGCACGCATGGTTGCTTTGCTCGATTCTGGTGATACGGATCTGGTCATCGGCGCCCGCAGCAACCAGGAGCGTCGCGCGACACCGGACAATCTCGCGCGGCGCTTGATGAAGCAGTACTTCACCACCTTCGCAGCGTTGCTCACCGCCGGGGCGCTGCCGCGCGACGTCAACAGCGGCCTGTTCGCCGTCAACGCGGCGACCATGGCGGCGCTGCGGGGAACGACCTTCGAACGTTTCCCGGAGCCGGAAATGTTCATCGTCGCCGTGCGGGCGGGACTCAGGGTCGTTGCCGTCGACGTCAAGCAGCGCCCACGGCGCGAAGGCAGGTCGACGCTCGGCGTCGTGGCGGCGCTGCGGCTCTTCTTTCGGTTCACCGTGTTCGCGGTCGGCCAGGTGTTCCGGCGGTCGGCCTTGCGCCCCCGTCCCAGGAGGCCGGAATGACGCATATCCTGATTGTCGTCGGACTAGCGGCGTCTCTCGCCGTTCTCGTCCGCCTCAGGCTGATCCAGGTCGACCTGTTTCTTGCCTGGTTCGCCGCGATCGTGGTGCTGGGCTTTGCCAGCACCCAGCCGGCGTTCGTCAATTGGCTCGGCGAGAAGCTCGGTATTCTCTACCCGCCGATCGCTGTCGTCTTTCTCGCCGTATTTCTCCTGGTGGGCATCGTTGTGGCGCTCACGGTTTCGCTCACGCGCATCCGGGAGCGTCAGCTGGCGATTGCGCGCCATCTTGCCGCTCGGGAGCTTGATGAGCAGGAAAGGTCCCAGCGGCTTCCATGACCGAGGTCGCGCTCAAGGAGATTCACGTTGCTGGCGCGAGCGCCGGCCGCTTTGCCGGCCGACGCCTGCTGATCGTGATCAACGAGGCGTACTTTCTGTTGTCGCACCGGTTGGCGTTGGCGCGACGAGCGCAGCGCGAAGGCTTCGAGATTCACGTGGCCGCTCCCCTGGACCATGTCTGGGCGCCGAGTGGCTTTGACGTGGAGGCACTGCGGCGCGAAGGATTCGTGTTCCATTCAATTCCACTTCAGCGGCGCAGCATGAATCCCGTCCACGACCTGCAGACCTTGGTGGCCTTGATCGGCCTATTCCGCAGGGTGAGACCGGACATCATTCACCTCGTGACGCTCAAGCCCAACCTCTACGGCGGGCTCGCCGCACGCCTGGCGGGGGTTCCGGCAGTTGTGTTCGCCGTGACCGGCCTTGGCCACCTGTTTTCCGGCCGCGGCCTCTTGCTCGGTTCGTTGCGGGTTCTCATCGAGCAGCTGCTGCGCGTGGCCCTCCACCATCCGAACTCCGTCGTCATCTTTCAGAACGAGACGGATCGTGACCGGCTGGTTGCAGGGGGCGCGGTTGAAGCGGGCAACACGGCCCTGATGTCAGGCGCCGGCGTCGACTTGGCCACGTTCACGCCGACCGATGAGCCACCGCCCCCGGTTGTCATCGTCATGGCGTCCCGTCTGATCTGGGACAAGGGGGTCGGCGAATTCGTCGAGGCGGCGCGCCGCCTGCGGAACAGCGGCGTTTCCGCCCGCTTTGTCCTGGTCGGACGGACCCATCCCAGCAACCCGCGTGCTGTGCCTCAGGCGCTGCTGGAACAGTGGGTCAAGGAGGGGGTGGTCGAGTGGTGGGGCTTCCGCACCGACATGTCGACAATTTTAGCACAGTCGCACGTGTTTTGCTTGCCCTCGCAGTACGGCGAGGGAGCACCGAAGGTGCTGCTCGAGGCGGCGGCGAGCGGCCGTCCAGTCGTCACGACCTCGATCCCTGGATGCCGGCATACGGTCGAGGATGGCGTTACTGGCCTTCTGGTGGAGCCGGGGGATGTCGCTGGACTGGCTCAGGCGTTGCGTGCGCTGGTGGAAGATGCTTCTTTCCGCCGGAGATTGGGGCGCAACGCCCGGCACCGTGCGGAAGCGGCTTTTGACGAGCAGACGATCGCCTCAAGCACGATGGACATTTACGATTCGCTGTTAGGTGCTGGGAAGTGACTTCAACTGATTCCGGCCGCAGAACCTTTGGCGATGCGGGCATCGTTTCGGCGAACGGGGCCGAACGCGCGTTTGTCAGCGACCTGGACGACAACGTCGTCGATGTCTCTTACCTCGTGCGGGTTTGGTTCCGGTGGTCGTGGCTGCCGGTCCTGCTCGCCTTGGCATGCTCCTATTTCGGTTACCAAAGATTGCAGTCGTTCGTGCCAATGGCCGAGGCGACGATGATCGTTCTGCCGTCCGCCCAGGGGCAGTCCCAACCGCAAGGCGGGGCGCTGGGTGGCCTGGCCGGCCTCGGGATTCAATTGGTGGCGTCGCCGTCGTCGGTGTCGCCATTCGACCGGCTAAAGCTGGTGCTCGGTTCGATCGACCTCGCAGAGCGGCTTCAGGCAAAGTATTCGCTTCTTCAGCGCCTCTACGCCTCCTCGTGGGATGAGGCCAGGCAGGAGTGGAAGGTTCCCGATTCGCCAGAGTTCCTGCGTGACCAGGAGCGGCGGGCATTCCTGCGCCGTAACCTGTGGTCGCCACCAAGCCTCGAGTCGCTGGCGGGTTTCATCAGTGGTTCAGTGCGCATCGAGCCCACCGGTGGAACCGCCTTCCAGCGCCTTTCGGTATCCAATCAAGATCCGCAATTCGCGCTTTGGATTCTCAATACGGTGTTTTTCGAGGCGGACAGTCTGCTGCGAGAAAAAGACCGCGCGCAGGTCCTTGAGCGCCAAGCGTACATCGAACGACAATTGGCGACGCGGCCGATGATTCAGGTTCAAGAGGCATTGCGCTCGCAACTGAGCGCCGAGATCAGCCGCAGCCTCACCCTGGAATCGGACCTGACGCCCTACACCGCCACGATCATCGAGGCGCCGCATGTCCTGCGCAGCCGCACGGAACCCAATCTGCCTCTAATGTTCGGCGGCCCCATGTTGGCTGGCGGCGGCATCACCTTTGCGCTGATTACGTTAGTGGCGCTCATTCGACGCGAGCGGCGCTGAAGACGCCTTCCACAGCGTAGCATTCAGAATCCATGCGGTTCACGTGGAACGCCTACTATGTGCTGCTGTACCTGTACCGGTGCTTCTTCTCAGTGCTGGCACAGGTCGTCGTTCTGCGCATAACGGCAATTCCCGACAGCACGGGCTATCAGGCCGCCAACATTGCGGAAGTGGCGCTGCTAGCACAGGCGCAGCAGTATTCCCTTACCTTCGCAATGCAGGCCAACGCCGGTCTGTTGACCCGCGCGATCGCCGCTGTGTTGAGCTTGTTTTCGGGCGGCAGCGCGATCTTGATCAACATCGGCTTCCAGTCCATAGCGTTCGTCGGCATCTTGCTGTTCCTGAGGGCAGTGGAGCCAAGTGCCCGGCGAGTGCTGGCCGTGTTGTTGATGTTTCCGTCATTCACCTTGTGGACCTCGATCACCTCGAAGGAGGCCATAGTTGTCTGCCTGCTCGGCATTCTGGCCAAGCACGTCATCGACATCTTCTACGGGCGTGACCGCGGCGTTGCGTACTACCTGTTCGTCCTCCTTCCGGTGTGCGCGATCCTGTTCACATTCAAGCCCCACTTCCTGGCGGCGATCGTGTTTGTTTTCGGTGTGGCGAAGGTGGGCGCGTACACGCGAAAGCCAGCCACTCTGGCGCTGCTGGCAGGTGCCGCATCACTTGTTCCGTTGTACCTGTTCCGCGATCCGCTGGATGCCTTTGCGCAGGCGCGCTACATGGGCGTTCTACGCGAGCCGGGCAATAGCAACCGATCGGTAGCTTTCCTTGCGGAGAAGTACGACACGTTCCTGAAGGCCCCGGAAGGCATGCTGCGGGCTTTCTTTGGTCCCACGCTCGCGGAGGCGACCGACGGCGTCCTTCACCTCATTTCGTTCATCGAAAGCTCCGTGCTCATAGCCGTGCTCGTCGTATTCGTCTTGGTTCGCCTGCCTAGAACGCCGGTGTACATGGCGATCTTAGGTCTGTTCACAGTGTTCTGGATTGTTTTCGCCAACTATCCGCTCGGGCTGGCAAATCCCGGCACTGCAGTGCGCTACCGGGCTGACTACGTCCTGCTAGTGTACTTGGGCTTGTTGCCCTTGCTCTCACGGGGCCTCTATGTTCGCTGGCGACAGTCGCTGGAGGCTCACAGACCCCGGCGGCCGCCCATCCCGTTGCAGCACACGGGGCCGACCCCATCCTGTGCGGTACCGGTAGCGTAATGCGTTGAAAAGCAGCACGCCGAACCTTAATGTTGCTGGCGAATGTACAAGCGCGACGCCAGTCACGAACGGATAGCGCCGCTCCAAGTGGAGCGCGGCTCGGACCGCAATTTTGGCCTCGTTTTTGCTGGATTCTTCACCATCCTGTTTGCGGCGGCGTTGTGGAGAGGGCGCCCTCCCTTTGTCTGGGGTGGTCTCTCAGTCGCATTTGTGCTGGTTTCACTGGTCATGCCGGGCGTCCTCGGACCGCTGAACCGCATCTGGCACGCGTTCGGAATGTTGCTGGGGCGGGTTGCAAACCCATTCGTAATGGGCGTGGTTTTTTTTGTTGTTGTGACGCCGACGGCGCTACTGATGCGACTCTTGGGCCGGGACCCGTTGAGCTTGAAGTGGGACCAGAATTCTCCATCGTATTGGATTCGTCGCGATCCGCCGGGCCCGTCGCCGGAATCCATGCCGCTGCAATTCTAGGTGTAGGTGATGTCGATCCTGGGTGAGCTCCTGCATTTCCTGCGGGCGCGCAAGAAGTACTGGTTGATCCCCGTCTTCGTTGTGATGATGGTCTTCGGCGGATTGCTCGTCTTGAGTCAGGGATCGGCTGTCGCTCCGTTCATCTACACGATCTTCTGACGCCGGCCGCGTGCGCATTCTCGGCATTTCGGCCTTCTACCACGACAGCGCCGCGGCGCTGGTCGTGGACGGCCGCATCATCGCTGCGGCTCAGGAAGAGCGCTTCACGCGCAAGCGACACGATTCGGCTTACCCGAAAAACGCTATTGCCTACTGTCTTGAAGAAGGTGGGTTGAAGGCGAGCGACATTGACTGGGTCGCCTTCTACGACAAGCCCTTCCTGAAGTTCGAGCGGTTGCTCGAGACCTACCTCGCGTTTGCGCCGCGGGGGTTCGCCTCGTTTGCCATGGCGATGCCGGTCTGGCTTCGTGAGAAATTGTTCCAGAAGGACCTGCTGCGGAAGGAGCTGCAGAAGCTCGACCCGGAATTCGATTGGGCGAAGCGCCTTCTGTTCGCCGAGCACCACCAATCGCACGCGGCCAGCGCATTCTTTCCGTCACCCTTCAACGAGGCGTGCGTCCTGACCATGGACGGCGTGGGCGAATGGGCGACGACGTCGGCGGCGATCGGCACGGGGCGGTCGCTGCAGATGCTGAAGGAAATCCACTTCCCGCATTCGCTGGGGCTTCTCTACTCCGCCTTCACGTACTACACCGGCTTCAAGGTCAACTCCGGCGAATACAAGGTGATGGGCCTCGCGCCCTACGGGCGGCCCGTTTACCGTGACCGGATTCTCGAGAACCTGATCGACCTGAAGGACGACGGCTCGTTCCGCCTGAACCTTGACTACTTCGACTATTGCACCGGCCTGCGCATGACCAACGCGCGGTTCGACAGGCTGTTCGGTGGGCCGGCCCGCTCGCCGGAACAACCGCTGACGCAACGCGAAATGGACTTGGCGGCCTCCGTGCAGGTGGTCGTCGAGGAAGCAGTCCTGCGGCTGGCGCGGTCGCTGGCAAAGGAAACGGGACAGCGCAACCTTTGCCTGGCGGGAGGCGTCGCCCTCAATTGCGTCGCCAACGGCAGGCTGTTGCGCGACGGCGCCTTCGACGAGGTCTGGGTGCAGCCGGCCGCCGGCGACGCGGGCGGAGCGCTCGGCGCCGCTTTGGCGGCCTACTATGGCTACCTGGGCCAGGAGCGCGTGGGCGCCGGACGCGGCGATGCGATGCGTGGCAGTTACCTCGGCCCGAGCTACAAGCAAGCCGATATCGAAGACCGTCTTTCTCGTGCCGGCGCTCGGTTTAAAGTGTTGAGCGACAGCGGCCTTGTGGAGAGCGTTGCCGAATGCCTTTCAGCCGGCAAGGCTGTCGGCTGGTTCCAGGGCCGAATGGAGTTTGGGCCGCGCGCTCTGGGAGGGCGTTCCATTCTCGGCGATCCGCGTTCGCCGCAAATGCAGAAGACGCTCAACATGAAAGTAAAAAAGCGCGAGAGCTTTCGGCCCTTCGCGCCTTCGGTGTTGATCGACGATGTGTCCGAGTGGTTCGATCTCGATCGGGCCAGCCCCTACATGCTGCTGGTCGCGGATGTCGCGGCCAGGCATCGACGCAAGCCGAGCCCGCAAGACGAGAGCCTGTTCGGGATCGACCTTCTCAATGTGCCGCGGTCAGACATTCCGGCCGTAACCCATGTCGATTGGTCGGCCCGCATTCAGACCGTTCACCCGGAAACGAATCCGCGCTATTTCGCGCTTCTGACGGCCTTCAAGGCCAAGACCGGGTGTCCCGTTCTGGTGAACACGAGCTTCAACGTGCGCGGCGAGCCGATTGTCTGCACGCCGGAGGACGCGTTTCGCTGCTTCATGGGCACCGAACTCGACTTGCTCGCCGTCGGGAATTGCCTGCTCCGCAAGGAACAACAGGATCCTGCGGTCGCCGACGACTACGCCAAGACGCTGGAGCTGGACTAAGGTCCAACCGTGCGCGTTGCCGCGAATTTGGCCTTCAGCGTCGCGGTCCTGCTCGTGGGGGCTGTGCTCCTGGAATTTGCATCCCGCTGGCTGTTCCCGGTCGCGCCCGGCATCCAGTTCTACGACTCCTCCGGTGTGCCGGTCGAAATCAAGGAGGGCGCGCTTCTACGCCTGAAACCCAACCTGACGTTTCGCCAGGTGTCGCCCGATTTCGATGCGGTTGGGCACGTTGGCCCGGAAGGCTACCGGGCACCGTCCGCGGGCGCGCGCGGGCCGGAAGTGATCTTCCTCGGCGACTCCTTCACCTTCGGGCAGGGGCTCACCGACGACGAGGCCTTCCCGGCGATCGCCTGCGCCCACCTGATGATTCGGTGTGCCAACCTCGGCTACCCCGGAACAGGCACGGCCCGTCAGGTGGCGATCCTGGAACGCCACCTGCAGGGGAATCAGTGGCATCCGCGCGAAGTGAAGCTTTTCGTGTTCGCCATGGCGGGGTCCCTCGGTGCGGGGAACGACTTCTTCGACACAGTGGAAGAGGTCAGGGCGTCAGGAACCGCCACACCGGCCGCTCCGACAGCCGGTGCGGCACCGGGCGGCACCGGTCCACTCGACTGGGTTATGGGCATCCGCACCTCCGTCTTGGCCAAGTCCAACCTGGCTCGTATTGCCTTCCTGTTCCTGGGCCCCTCGCTGCGGTCCTGGCTGTCGCCGGCGGTGGCCTATGGCCAGTTGGACGAGGGGGTCGTGGCGATGGCGCAAGAACTCGATCGCTTCCGCTCTCTGTCCGAGAAGTACGGGTTTGCCACGTCGGTCTACGTCCTTCATCCCGTCCAGGACCTCTTGCGCGGCACCCAGACGGACACGAGCGCGGCAGTTCAGCGAGCGGCCCGCGATATGCCTGTCACGGATATGTCGGCACCCTTGATGGACGATCCGCGCGCCTACTACTTTCCGTACGATGGGCATTTCAACCCGGCGGGGGCGCGTCGCATCGCAGAAGCGATCGTGACGTCTGAACGGGCGATGGGCCGCTAGGCAGCGTCGGACAGACACAACTCGCGATACAGGGCCTCGTAGCGCCCAGCAATCGCGCCCAACTCGTAGTGAGCGGCGATGCGCGCCCGGGCGCTGGCACCCAGGGCCCGCCGCGCTTCCGGGCCGAGGTCAAGGATTTGCCGCCACCCCTGCGCGAGTGCATGGGGCTGGCGCGGAGGCACGACAATGCCGGTGTCAGCGATGATCGAACGCGCATCGCCGACATCGGTTGCGACGACCGGGACGCCGCACGCCATCGCTTCGCCGATAACGTTGGCGAACCCCTCTCCCATTGAGCAGCACGTGGCAACGTCGAGCGCCGCCGTGATGCTCGGAATGTCTTTGCGTTCCCCCAGCAGATGGACGCGCCTTTCCAGGTGGTGCTCGCGGATCAGTGCACCCAGGCGTGGGCTGGTTCGCACGACGCCGGTGCCTGCCAAAACGAAGTGAACGTTCGCGTGGGGGCCGTCCAGAAGTGGCGCCGCGCGCAGAAACGTCTCGTGGTCCTTGAGCGGGTCATAGCGCGCGATAAGCCCGACCAGCCGGGCACTTTCGGGCAAGCCGAGTTCGCCGCGCAGCGGATGGGCAACGCCGGCGTCCGGCCGGAAGACATCGATCTCGAATCCGTTCGGGATGACCTCCCACCGCCGTGGCCGGTACCCGGCCTGCCGGTGCACGTCGATGCCTGCGTTCGAATTCGACACAACCACCTGAGGAACCCCCGACAGCAAAGCCAACAGTCGGACAATCGCGCCTCCCATGCCCCGCGCGTAGCGGGTATCCGTTACCGAGCAGCGAATGTTCCAGGCGATGGCCGGAACGCCCGCCAGGCGTCCGGCCAGCAGTCCCAGCAGGTCGGAGTGATAGAGCCACGTCTGCAAGACGTCCGGGCGCTCGCGCCGCAGAATTCGATACAGCTTCCACAGCGCCATGGGATTGGGGACGCCGCGTCGCATCTCCAGGCACTCGACCGTGTATCCGAGGGCCCGGATGCGCTCGGCGATCGCGCCCGCCTCCGTCAACGTCACCACCACGCTGGAAAATGCCGTGCGATCCGTATCGCGCAGCAACTTGTACAGCATCATTTCCGTGCCGCCGGTGGTCAGGCTCGAAACCAGGTGAACCACGCGGATCACGCCGCCGGGCCCTCGCGTTGACAAAGGAAATGCCAGACCGGGAGCTGCTCGGATACGACAACGCGCGCATACGTGTCCCGCAGGCCAAGGATCTCGGTGCGGGCGAAGCGCTGCTCGATACCGGTGAAGAACCGGTCGTAGACGTCCTGCCGGACGCGCTCGAAGGACTTCGAGCGGTAAAATTCGTAGAGCGGAACGAAGCGCGACAGCCCCAGCGGGCGCAACGCGTGTCCGATGGCCACTAGGGGCATGTAGAGGAATGTCGCGCCGAGCCAGGTGAAGGCGGAGCGAAAGCGCGCGTTGTGGACCCTGGAAACCACCCGCCGCACGACGTCGACGAAACGGAACAGAAGGCGCCAGAACGGCGGCGCGGCGTCGAGCGCCGAGTACAGATAGATCAGCAGGTTGGGAGCGAACCGGCCGAGGGCGCGCGTCATTTGCAGGGCGTCGATCGGCAGGTGGTGCAGAACCCCGAGACACACGATCAGGTCGGCGAAGTCGCGCCGGAACGGGAGCTGGGTCAAGTCACCGAGGAAGAAGAGGGCATTCGGCGCCCCGCGCAGGTTATGGCGCGCGACAAAGATCGCCTCCGAAAAGTCCACGAGGATCAGTTCACGGGCGCGGTCCTTGAGGAAATAGCTCCACCGCCCCATGCCGCAACCGAGGTCGCAGACGCGCTTGCCGTTGACCAGCTCCGGCGGAACGATGTCGAAGTACTGGCGGAATTCCCGCTCGTGCTCCGGAAGAATGGTCGGGAACTCCTGCCACTCGGAGCCGAATGTTGCCTGGATGTCACCGGAAAACGGGGCGTCATCGGCCGCCGTGGCCGAGGGTGCCTGTGCCAACTTTGCGCGGACGGCAGGTGGAGAACGCTTTGCATCGAGCAGGATCACATCGTTGAGCACGGGGAAGACCGCGCCATCGACGACGATGTGGTCGGAATGGGCCTCGACCGCCCGGGCCCCGAACAGGTCTCGCAGGACGTCGACCTTGTCGGCGTAGTAGGCCACTGCGGCCAGGGCGGTGCTCGACGCGCTAAGCAACGGCGGCGCGTGCCGGTGCACGCTCGGTCGGCACGTCGTAGCGGTCGCGCCATGCCTCGAACATCAGGATGCCCCACAGAGCCTCCTGCTCGACGTCGCGGCCGGCGAGCAGCCCGGCCCAGGCGCCACGTACGGGTTTGGGGTCGAAGTAACCGGCCTCCCGCAAGCGTTTCTCGTCCAGCAGTGACTCTGCCCAGGCGCGCAGCGGACCGCGCAACCAAGCGGCAACCGGAACACTGAAGCCCATCTTCGGGCGGTCGATGAGTTGTTGCGGCACATGACGGTACAGGACCTGGCGCAACAACCATTTCGACGTGCCGGAGCGGATCTTCATCTGCGGCGGCATGCGCCAGGCGAACTCGACCACGCGATGGTCGAGCAAGGGTACGCGCACCTCGAGGCTGACTGCCATCGAGGCCCGATCCACCTTGGTGAGGATGTCGTCCGGCAGGTACGTCAACAGGTCGAGCAACTGCATCCGTTCGATGAAGTCCGGGATGTCCCGCGCGAGAGTCGCGTCAAACGGCGCGCCGCGCGGTTCGCGCGAATCGACAACCAGAGATTCGGGATCGTCCCAATGGGTGTGCTGGCGCGTGTAGACAGCGTCCGCATCAGGCTGGCGCAGGAAACGGGCAAACTTTACCGCGCGCTCGCCGACACGACCGACCCGCCACTGCCGGGGCAGGGCCTTTCCGGCGGCATCCCACATGCCGCTGGGCGCCATCTCGACGAAGCGCGCCATGCCGCGCCGCAGCGCTAGGGGCAGTGACAGGAAGCGGCTGCGCACGAGTTCGGCCCAGCGATAGCGGGTGTATCCGGCAAACAGCTCGTCGCCGCCATCGCCGGACAACGCCACGGTGACCCTGTGCCGCGTCATCTCGGACACGAGAAACGTCGGTATCTGCGACGAGTCGGCGAACGGCTCGTCGTAGTACTGGGCGAGCTTGGGGATGATCGCCAACGCGCGTTCCGGCCCGACGTAGAGCTCCGTGTGGTCCGTGCCAAGGTGGCGCGCAACGGCGGCGGCGTGGGTGGCCTCGTTGTACCCAGGTTCGTGGAACCCGATGGTGAAGGAGCGCACCGGTCGCTGGCTTTGGGCCTGCATCAGGGCGACTACAAGGGACGAGTCGGTGCCTCCGGACAGGAACGCGCCCAGCGGCACGTCGGATGCCATGTGCTCGCCCACCACGCCGCGTAGCAGGGTCTCGAACTCGTCGATTGTCGCAGAATCGTTTGCGGCCAATGGCGCGTGCGGTCTGTCTTTGATGAGCGCGCGCAGATTCCAATAGGGCGAGATCTGCGGCAGCGCGCCTGGGCGCAGGGTCAGGATCGTGCCGGGTGCGAGTTTGGCAGCCCCGCGGAAGATGCAGTGGGGAGTCGGAACATAGTTCCAGCGGGCGTAGGCGGCGAGCGCATCGCGATCGACCTCGGGGCGCCAGCCCGAACAGGCGAGAAGCGCCTTCAGTTCCGAGCCGAAGAAGAACAGCCGTCCGAACTGCGCCCAATAGAGCGGCTTGATGCCGACGCGGTCGCGGACGAGGCTGAGTTCGTGATTGTGGCGATCCCAAATGGCCATGGCGAACATGCCGGCCAGGCGTTCGACCGCGGCCTGGATTCCCCAGGCCTCGACGGCGGCCAGAATCACCTCGGTGTCGCCCGATCCGTGAAACTGGGCGCCCAGCGCCCGCAGCTCGGTGCGGAGGTCGGCGAAGTTGTAGACCTCGCCATTGTAGGACAGGACATACCGCCCGCTGGCCGACACCATGGGCTGGGCGCCGAGCTCCGAGAGGTCCAGGATCGACAGGCGCCGGTGTCCCAGGGCGACCCCGGCCTCGCCATCGATCCACACCCCGCCTGCGTCGGGGCCGCGGTGGAGTACGGCGTCGGCCATGGCCGTGACGTTTTCCCGCAGCCATCCGGCCGATCGAGACGCATCGACGATGCCGACGATGCCGCACATCAGGCTTGTGCCACGATCTGTCGGTAGAGGTCGGCGGTCGCGCTTACCATTGCTGCAACGGAGAAGTGGCTGACGATGCGCTGGCGCGCGGAGTTGCCGAGGGCCGAACGCGCCGCGTCTCCCATGGCCAGGAGCGCCTGCCACCCTGCGGCCAGCCGTGCGGGGTCGCCTTGGGGGACCACGGTCCCGCAGGCCGCGACAACCCGGGCGCTGTCGCCCACGTCGGTTACGACCGGCGCCTTGGCGCACGCCATTGCCTCGCCTACCGCGTTGGGAAACCCTTCGCCGAACGCCGAAGACAGGGTGGGGATGTCGAGGGCGTTGTACACCGCCAGTACATCGGACCGTGGCCCCGTCCACAGCACGCGTTCCTCCAGCCGTAAGGAGGCAGCAAGCTGGCGCAGGGAAGCGGCGTAGTCCGCCGGCCCCCCACCGGCACAGACGAACCGGGCATCCGGCCGGGCATCGGCAAGGATGCGCGCCGCGCGCAGGAACGTGGAGTGATCCTTCATGGGGTCGAGGCGCGCCACCATGCCGATCAGTGGACCCGCCGGGCTCCATTGGTCGCGTAGGGGTCGGCCAGCGGCCGGGTCGGGCCGGAAACGGTCCGTGTCGATGCCATTGGGGATGACCTCAACCTTGGCGGCGGGAAACCCAGCGGCGACAACGTGGGCCTCTCCGGCATAGGAATTGGACACGATTCGATGGGGCAGGCTGGACAGTGCCCGTTCCAAGCGAAACACCGCCCGATGGGTCCAGTCGTACCGGCCAAGATCCATGTCGGAGGCGCGTAGGCCCCACACCAGCCGTGCCGCCGCCGGCCGAAGTGCCGCCGCAACAAGGTTGGGTGGGCCGAGGAAGCTCTGCAGCACGTCCGGCTTCAACTCCCGCAACAGACGGCGCAGGCGGGCAGCGAAGCCGAGCAGGTCCCAGCGCCCCGTCTTGCCCACGCAGTGCAGGGCGACGCCCGCCTCGCGCAAGCGCGCTTCCAGCGGGCCCCCCGGGTAGAAGGTCACCACCGCGGTCTCGAACTCCTTCCGCAGGCCGATCGCGAGCGCGACGAGCTGGGTCTCCGCGCCCCCGACATCCAGGGAACGAACAAGGAGTACGACCCTCAATTGACGCCAAGGATGGCCGCGAAGCGGTCCGCGAACGCTTCCTGTCCCGCGGCACTGCATACGTGCCACCGGTGCAAAGCCTGCCCCGCAGCGGCCACGGCAATCGCCTTGTCCCGATGTTCCACCAGGTCGTTGACCCGCTCGGCAAGGTCGGAAAGGTCCCAGCGATGGGCGACAAACGTTTCGCCGGGGCGGAAGTAGTCCGGCCAGGTTTCGAGGTGGCTCATGTCTGGCTTCAACAGGGCCGCGCCAGCCAGGAAGGTCTCGAAGTCCTTGTAGTTGATCTCACTGTACCCGAACGGGGACACGACGACCTGGCTGTCCCGCATCTCCCGCACGTACGCGAACTTGGAGACGCGCTGGGTACGGCGGTGGGCCTGCAGAAGCTCGGCGACGCGGCGGCGTTGGTGGCCCACGGTGGCGTACTTGTACGACAATCCCATCCGGCACGACACGGCGGTGGTGCGGCGCGCCTGCGGCGGCGTGAAGCGCCGCGGCGGGACGAACAGGAGGCGGGAGGGGAGCAATCGGTACAACGATCCGAGTCGCGGCCCGAGCATCGAGTAGTTGGCGAGGCCGGTGTTCCACGAGATTCCGATGCGCGCGGCCTCATCGGCAGAGAGCCGTGGCGGGGTATAGGGCGCTTCCGCATCGGTCACGCCTTCCTTGTCCCGGTAGTACTCGCTGAACAGCCGGCCGCCGTACACTTGGCGCTGGTACTGGGTGCGGTCCCTATAGGCCGCGTTTTTCAGGTAGCCGTCGACGAAGGGAAGTACCTCGGCATTGACCGTGCCTGGCGTCGAAGTGCGATCGAAATAGTAGACGCGGCGGCGTGCCGTGCGCAGCCGGTCGAGGATTCCGAGCGCGCCCGCCCGGGCGGTGTCCCAGGGACCCGACCAGAACTTGCTGTTGAGGATGACGATATCGCATTCGGCGAGCGCCGCAGCGTCGTGGATGAAGACGCGCAGTTGGATGCCGCGCGCGCGCAGCCGCGGCTCGTTCCACAGCAACGGGCTGAGAAAGGCCGTTGTGTTCTGGTTGGTCGGGGGCTCGGTGAGCAGGTGGACGCGAATCACGCCGCTGCGGCACCGCTGAGGCCAAGGACGGCCGCCCATGCGGCGACCGTGCTGGCGGGTTGAGTCTCGCGAATACGCCGTTGGCCCGCGGCACCCAGACGCGCGCGGAGCTCGGCGCTGCCCATCAGGGTTGCCAGGGCGGCGGCCAGGGCGGCGGCATCCTCGACCGGAACGACCAGGCCGGTCTGCTGGTCCGTGACGTAGTCCAGGGCCCCCGATGTGGCGTCGCTCACCACGGCCGGCAGGCCACAGGCCATTGCCTCCAGCAGGGCGTTCGGAGTGCCTTCGTGGCGGGACGGCAGAGCAAAGACATCGGCTGCGCGGTAAATGTCCCAGATGTCGTCTCGCGCCTTGTCGACCCACTCGACACGACTCGATATGCCCTGTTCGTCCGCAAGCCGGCGGAGACTGGCCGCTTCTTCGCCGCTGCCGACCACGATCAGCCGCCAGTCGGCAAAGGTCGGGGGTAGCAGGGAGAACGCGCGCAGCAGTACGTCCTGCGCCTTTTGGCGGGACAGCCGGCCGACCGTCAGCACC
Source organism: uncultured Pseudomonadota bacterium (assembly GCA_903898785.1). GTDB lineage: Bacteria > Pseudomonadota > Gammaproteobacteria > Steroidobacterales > Steroidobacteraceae > CAIUGU01. The sequence continues at coordinate 21,099 of CAIUGU010000026.1, forward strand.
CGGCGGCTTGGGCCGCGCGTTGCATCGAACGATCCCGGCACCTCGATCGCGTTTCGCACCAAGACCAGCTTTTCCCGGGGTACGTAGGCAGCCATCGCCTCCAGCGCGGGGACGCTGTTGGCCGTCACCACGTCCGCACGCCGGTACAGCAAGCGGCGCAGGAAGTCCCAGGCCCGTCCCAGCGACTGGCGCCGCGGGTCGTTGCGTTCCGAAATCACGACGCGCACGCGCATACCGGTGCAGGCGAGGATCGTCAGAATGTTCGTCACCCCGACCAATGCGACTACCTGCGGCGACCCCGAGGCGCGAATGGCGCGGCGCAACGCGCGTACACGCCAAACGTTGGCGGCCACCGCCCGCAGGCCTCCTCCCGAGTGCCCCAGCAGCCCCAACTCGATCCGCTTGACCCGCGGGTCCGGCCGGAAGTGATCGGTGCTGCGATCGCCCAGGGTGACCAGGCAGGCTTCCTTGCCGAGCGCGACGAGGCCGGCGACGAGGTTGACGGCGACGCGTTGCGCGCCTCCTGCTCCGAGATCGGCAATCACCACGGCGATCTCGCAAGGCGGCATGGGTGACCTAACGGGCGGCTGCGGCCTCGACAACCGCCTTGGAGATGTAGGCGACCAGCTCGTCGTCCAGGTATGGATGCATCGGCAGGCTGAGAACCCGGTTGCCGAGACGATCGGAAACCGGCAGCGCTCCCTTGGGCGCGAAGGCCCGGTACGCTTCCTGGTGGTGCATCGCCTTTGGGTAGTAGACGGCGGTTGGAACACCTTGTGCCTTGAGACGCGTCGCAACACCGTCGCGGTCATCGACCCGGATGGTGTATTGCGCCCAAGCGCTCTCGTATCCGGACGGAATGACCGGAACCTCGACGCGGTTCTGCATATGGCGGGCGTATGACGCCGCCACGGCCTGCCTGCGGGAGACTTCGTCGGCCAGGATCTCAAGCTTCGGGAGCAGAATTGCCGCCTGCAGCGTATCGATCCGGGCGTTGAGGCCGAGGCGGACGATGTCGTACTTGCCGCCGCCCTGACCATGGACGCGGATCGAACGCATCACGGCTGCAAGTCCGTCATCGTCGGTGAACACCGCGCCGCCGTCGCCGTAGCCGCCCAGCGGCTTCGCCGGGAAGAAGCTCGTGCACGTGACGTCGGCGAGCGATCCGACGCGCTTTCCGCCGAGCGCGCCGCCGAAGCTCTGTGCGGCATCGGCGATGACCTTCATGCCGTACCGCGACGCCACGGCACGAATCGCGGCGTAGTCGGCCGGAAGGCCGTATAAATCCACCGGCATCACCGCCCGCAACTTCAACACGCCTGCCTTTGCCGTCTCGTCCGCGCGCCGCGCCAGGTCGACAGGGTCCATGTTCGCCGTCGCCTCGGCGACATCGACAAAGATCGGTGTGGCCCCGGCAACGACGATCGCTTCGGCCGTGGCCGGGAATGTGAATGCCGGCACGAACACGGCGTCGCCGCGCCCGATTCCCAATGCCATCACCGCGACAAGGAGGGCATCGGTTCCGCTGGAGACCCCGAGGGCGTGCTTGGCGCCGGCGAACGCGGCCAGCTTCCGCTCGAGCTCGGCGACCTCTGGTCCCATGATGTACTGGCCGTGGTCGAGGACCGCGCGAATGCGCTGCTCGATCTCGGGACGAATGCGCGCTTGTTGCGCCGCAAGGTCGATGAAAGGAATGTTCTTCACGCTTTTGCTCCTGCCGAAAGGCGTTCCACGTACGCGGGGAATAGGCGGGGCATCTCTTTTTCGGTCTCTGCCGGCATACGCTTGTGCGCCCGCCCCTCGGCGAGCGGAAGCGGGTTCTCAGGGTTCGCCAGGAATTGGGCGAAATTTCCCATCAGGGCGATCTCGTTCTCGTAGTGGCGACGAGCGAGCGTCTCAATCGTGTCGCCCGCGAATACCGGTGTGACGACGGACTTCAGGTGACGTCCGGCGTCAACCTCCTTGTCGAGGACGTGAAGGGTGCAGCCAACCGGCTGCTGCTCAACGATTGCCCACTTGAAGGCGTCGAGGCCGCGCACCGCAGGGATCAGGCCTGGATGCGCGTTGATGAACGGCTTCTTGGCGACCAATTCGTCGGGCAGAAGGCCGGCACCGGCCACCACCGCGACATCGAAGTCGGTGTTCACCTTCCGCACGTCGTCAACCTCCTCGCAGGGCATGCCATAGAAGGACGCGAGTACGGAGGGCGTCGGGCCGACAGTCTGCGCCGGGCGATGGTTGATCAGGGGGCTGCGCGAAGGCCGCGAGACGAAGGGAATTACATGCAACGACAGGCGAAGCTCCTTGCGCAGCGTGAGCAGCGCCAAGACTTGCTGCGTCTTCAGATGTGGCACGGCGTACGTGATGACTCCAACGCGCATTGTTATCCCCTTGCAGGCGCGCTGTGCGCGCCGTTCCCATTTTCAAGCGTGATCCGCGTTCCGGTCGCGATCGATCGGTGACAAGCGTCGAGGACTCGCAGAACTCGGATTCCTTCGTCAGCATCAGATGGAATCATTCCCTTTGTAGAGATCGCGTCGATGAACGCACGACACTCAATCTGTAAGGGTTCGGTGTCGTCGAATGGAACGCTCTCGGCCTCTGCGCGGGAAATGACGGGCAATTCGCCGTTCCACCCCACGTTGTGTCGATAGAGCAGAACCTTTTCCCGCGCAGGGCGGGTGTCATCGAACACCAGCATCCCGTCCTGGCCGACGACGACCAGCTTCTGTTCCTTGTACGGGTGCAGCCAGGACACAAACACATGTGCCTGCACTCCGTCGGCGAATGTCAGATGCGACAGCGTTGTATCGGCAACCCGATTGTCGAGGTAGTTGCCGCCGGTCGCCGTGATCTGCACGGGGAGTGCCTCCAACAATGCCAGGATCATGGAGATGTCGTGGGGCGCGAACGACCACAGCGCATTCTCTTCGCGCCTGATCTTCCCGAGGCTAAGGCGATTCGAATAGATGTAGCGCAGCTTGCCAAGGCTCCCCGCCTTCACCGTGCGCTTCACGGCCAGGAAACCGGGGTGATAGAGCAGTAGGTGCCCGACCATCAGCAGCAGGCCACGTCGCCGCGCTTCGTCGCGCAGCGCGACTGCTTCGGCGACGTCAAGGCACAGGGGCTTCTCGACGAAGACATGCTTTCCGGCGCCCAAGGCTCTCCGAACCAGTTCGCCGTGAGTCGCCGCAGGTGTGGCAATGACGACACCGTCCAGCGGCCCATGCCGCAGCAACTCGTCCGGATCGGCGAACGCGGTCGCCTTCGGGTAGGTCTTGCTGAATTCCGCCACGGCCGCACTGCGGGTGTCGCTGAACGCGGCCAGCGCGCCAAGGGCGTCGAAGTTCCGGAGGTGGTTCCGCCCCCAATGTCCTGTACCGATCACGCCAATTCGGGGCACGCTCTGACTCACGACGTTGTTCTCCTTATGGGATACCGGCCGTCGCCGGGAGGAATTGAGTTGCGCGTTGCGTTGGAGTGCCACGCTGGAAACGCGGCAGATATTGCCATGCGGGTTGCCAGATTGCGCCAACCACGCGCTTCCAGCCGCCGCTTCCAGATCCGTTCGGCGGTCGCCTGTGGGACGCCCGGAGCGGCGGGCACCCGTGTGAACTGCGACAGGAAGCGGTCGCTCGGAAACGAAAAGCCGCGCTTGCGGGATTCGATTGCGTCGGGCGGCAGGTAGCGATGCAGCAGGCGCCTCAGAACGGACTTCTGGCCGAACGCCAGCAAGGAGCGCGGATCGAAGGTTGCCACGAGCTCCTGAACCCTGTGCGACAGAAACGGCGTGCGCAGCTCGAGGCTGGCGCGCATGCTGCCAAGATCGAGGGTCGTGAGTTGCGAGTTCGGCATCGTCTCTAGGACGTCGTGGTGCGGGACGTCGTACTCGATGGGGCCGGGCCAAGCGCCGAACGAGTCGCGAGCCCATTCCGCCATGCCGGGGACTGCGCGCAATGCGTCGTAGGCGGGAAGATTCTTTACCGCCAGGTACCGTTCCGCGTCCGGGACGGCGCACAGCGACGAAAACGCGCGAGCCGCTGGAATGGCGGGGGCCAGCGGGGACGCCAGCGCTCCGGCGGCGCGGCGCAGCCCATACGGCAGGTTGAAATAGTGGCGGCGCTTATAGAACAGGCCGTACTTCAGGTAGCCGAGAAATGCTTCGTCGCCACCCATTCCGGTCAGCGCCAACCGGAATCCGCGGCCAGCGGCGGCGGCAGCCATCTGGTGAACCGACGCAACCGTCAGGTTGTCGTGCGGTTGCCCGAACAGGCCGAACATGTAGTCGACTCCGATCGCTTGCGGGTCGTCCCGGCTTTCGACTGCTTCGTGCTTGAGGCCCAGTCGCCCGGCGATCGAGCGAGCGGCGGCAGTCTCATCGCTTGCCGCTCCAACCGGAAAGCTGACCGTGATGCACTGCGCCTGGCGCCCGAGATCGCGGGTCATCATGCCGGCAATCAATGCCGAGTCGACGCCGCTGGAAAGGAACACGCAGGGTTCGACGTCGGCCTCCAGCCGCATGCGGGTACTCTCGACCAGCGCCTCCTGAACTTTGTCCAGCTCCCGCTCGCTGAGCGGCCGCGGCCGGCCCCGTCCCGGAATGCCGAAAGGCGGGGTCCAGTATCGGACGGGTATCTGTGCCTCGCCGCGCGCAATGCGCACGGAGTGGCCGGGACGCAGCCGGCGGATGTTGGCGTAAATGGTAGCGGGGGCGGGCACATAGCCGAGCGCGTAGAACGCGAGCAGCCCGGACGGCGACATATCGACCGACGGCGCCAGGAGGCGGACCAGTACGGGCAACTCCGACGAGACGTACACGCCGGCCGGCGTGGTCGCGTAGTACAGGGACTTCTCGCCGAACCGATCCACCGCCAGCCAGCCATCCGACCCGTCCCACAGGGCGAGGGCAAGCATCCCATCGACCGTTTCGAGCGCCTGTACGCCCTGGCGGCGCCAGGCCGCGAGCAGTACTTCGGTGTCGCTCTTGGTCTGGAAGCGCTCCCCCGCGGCGCTCAGGCGATCGCGAAGGTGGCGGTAGTTGTAGACCTCGCCGTTGAAGGAGATCGCCAGACCGTCGCGCAGCATCGGCTGATGTCCGCCTTGGCTGAGGTCGATGATCGCGAGGCGCCGGTGCCCAAGGTAGACGCCGGCGGAACGGTCCATCCATTCTCCACCGCTGTCAGGGCCGCGGTGAGTCAGCGCCTCCGTTCCGCTACGGCCGAGCGCAATATCTGCGTCGGACAACGGACGACGAAGGAAGAGGGCGAAGACCCCGCACACGCGCGTTAGCTTTGTGCGGCAACCGCGGGGGCGTGACCGACGCTCGGGCTCACGTGACCATCGGAAATACGGTAGACGCGGTCCGCGATCGCCACGACAGCAGGTTGGTGCGATACCACGAGCACGGTTGTCTGGTGCGCCAGCGCGCGCAACGTGGCGCAAATCTCGGCCTCGGTGTGCGGGTCGAGGGCGGTGGTCGGCTCATCAAGAATGAGCAGCGAAGGATTGCGCGCCAGGGCACGGGCCAGGGCAATGCGCTGGCGCTGACCGCCGGAAAAACGCTGTCCTCGTTCCCCGACTTGCGTCTGCAGCCCTTCGGGCAACGACTCGACGAACGGCCACGCCCCTGCGCGCTGCAGTGCGACGCGGGCGTGTTCCTCGGTCAAGGTGGGATCGCGCAAGGTCACGTTGGCGAGGAGCGTGTCGTTGAACAGGAGTATTTCCTGCGGCACGTAACCCATCTGGCGGCGCCACGACAGGACGTCGATCTCGTTCAAGGGAACGCCATCGACGCGGATCGTGCCGGAATCGGGCAGGTATAGCCCGACGATGAGATCGACCAGGGTGGTCTTGCCACTTCCGGACGGCCCGTGCAGGGCCGTGATGGATCCGGCGACCACTTCGATGCTGGCGTCGCGCAGGACCGCTTGGGTGCCGAAGGAGAACGAGACGTGCTGCACAGAAAGCGCGCGCTGGAACTGCGGGGCGGTCTTCCCGGTGTGCTCTTCTGCCGCTTCGGCCGCGGCCTCGAGGGCACCGAAGGCGCTGCGGACAAATCCTTCCGATCCCACCAGGACTTGATAGCGCTGTTGCAGTCGCATGACCGCGGAGCTCGTGCGGTACAGGACGATGCCGACGACGAGCAGTGTGGCGAGTGGTGCATGCAGGTATAGCGTCGCAATGGCAGCGGTCACGGCTACCATCGTCACGAGGGCAGGTTCCGCTAGCCCCTGCATGTAAGCGCGGCTCAGCACCGCAAGGCGCAGGCCGTGATAGATACGTTCGTTGTCACGGGCGATCATGGCGCCGAAACGGTCCTCGACGGCCATCGCCTTGATTGCCTTGATGCCCACCAGATAGTCGACGAATCGCGACACGACCTTTTCAAAGGCGTCCTGCTGCATGTTGCCGGCACTGCGGGCCAGGTTGACGAAGTAGTGCAGGGCCGCCCACATGACGATGCCGGCTGCGACGCCCGCCAGCGTAAGCTGCCAGGACACCAGCACAGCCAGCAGCA
>CAIUGU010000027.1 GCA_903898785.1 uncultured Pseudomonadota bacterium
AGAAGGCGCGAGCTTCTGGCATTCACCTGATCCTCGCCACGCAAAGGCCGTCTGTCGATGTGATCACCGGCCTCATCAAGGCCAATATCCCGACGCGCATAGCCTTCCAGGTCTCCGCGAAGGTGGATTCGCGGACCATCCTCGATCAGAGCGGTGCGGAGCAGCTGCTCGGCCACGGTGACATGCTGTTCCTGCAACCGGGTACGTCGCTGCCCATTCGTGTGCACGGCGCCTTTGTGTCCGACCAGGAAGTGCATCGCGTCGTCGGCGAACTGAAGGGGGCCGCGCCGCCCACCTACATCGACGAGATCCTGTCGGGGCCGACGGGTTTCATTCCCGGGTTGCCGGGCGAAAGCGAGGAGGGAGGCGAAGGCGGCGAGGTCGATGGCGAACAGGACGCGCTTTATGACCAGGCCGTCAAGATCGTCATCGAGAGCCGCAAGGCGTCGATCTCCGGCGTGCAGCGCCGCCTCAAGATCGGCTACAACCGGGCCGCACGCATGATCGAGACCATGGAGGCCGCCGGCCTGGTGGGTGCCTTGCAGCCGAATGGCTCACGGGAAGTCCTGGTCGCGCCTCCGCAGGAGGACTAGTGCAGCTTCCTGGTAGCCACAAGGTGTGTTCGTGGCTTGGACTGTTCGCTGGTCTGTCATGGCTGGTTGTCGCGCAGCCGATCGCCCATTCTGCAGAGCCTCGACCCATCGCAAGCGTGGACGCCGGGTACCAGCGTGTCGATCGTTTCATGCAGGGTTTGACCGGCCTCGAGGCCTCGTTCAAGCAGGTGCTGCGCGACAGCCGCGGACAGGTCGCCGAGCAGTCTTCCGGCACGTTGACGGTCAGTCGGCCCGACCGGTTCCGCTGGGACTATGCCGCTCCGCACGCGCAATTGATCGTCTCCGACGGCACGCGCCTGTGGTTGTATGACCCTGATCTTGAGCAGGTCACCGTGAGGGCACTCGATCAGTCGCTGGCCGGAACGCCCGCCATGCTGCTTTCCGGCGGGGGCGATCTTCGCGATGCCTTTACCGTCGAGCGGGTCGAGCAAGGAGGCGAGGGTACCTTCTGGGTGCAGCTCGTGCCGAAGCGGGGAGATACCGATTTCCGCCGCGTACGACTGGGGTTCCGTGGCGACATGCTTCGGTTCATGGAGCTTGAAGACAAGCTGAACCAGACGACGGTGCTCGAGTTTGTCGGGCTGAAACGCAATCCGGTGACGGACGCCAGCCAGTTCGCATTCAAGCCGCCGGCCGGTGCGGATGTCATCGGCGACGCGTCGCCGCGTTGAGGCTGCAGTAGTCCCCGATGCTGCCGCTCGCGCATTCAAGGCTCTGGTTCTGTACCGGAATCGTGCTGGTAGCCGGTGTCGTGATCGGCAGCCTCATGCCCGGCGACTACGCGGAAAAGGCCATGGTCTGGAACGACAAGTCGACTCATGCGTTGACCTACCTGGTCCTCGCGCTCTGGTTTCTCGGTCTTTACCCCCGCAGCCGCCACCTTCGGATCCTGGGGCTGCTGTTTGGCCTCGGCGTGACGATCGAATTCCTGCAGGCCTCCATGCCGCTGGGGCGGCAGGGGGATGTCGCGGACGTAATCGC
>CAIUGU010000028.1 GCA_903898785.1 uncultured Pseudomonadota bacterium
GATCACGCCGACGATCAGCAGGATCATCCCGACTGTGTATAGGCTGATGCCCGCCACCGAGAAGCTGATCGCGAACATCAGGATCGCTCCGACGGCGATCAAGAACAGGCTGAACCCAAGGGCGGGTATTCCGGGCATATCCAACTCCCTGCTCCGGCGGAAACCGGTCGTACTTCCGAAACATACGCTGCTTGTCCAGAGGCCCTAGCGCATTCGCGCGAGGCGATTCGCGCGAGGCGATTCGCGCTGGCATCCAGAGACATCATGAAGGAGTGACCTCGCACCACCGATGCAGCGAGGCTGGCGCAGGTCAGCTCCGAGAGGAAGGGTGTGAGGCGTCAGAACCTCGATCAGGCGGCCCTCCGGGCGTAGCGATGGTGGAGTCCGCCGAGGATGGGTCTCGCGCTGACGGCTCCGATCGGCTGCGTGATGCGGGGCCCATCAGGTGGTTCTAGCTCCAGCGTCCGGTGCGGCCGGGTGTCGTTGTAGTAGGCCAGATATTCCCGTAAGACGAGGCGCAGGTGGCGCTCGTTCACCGAGATGATGTGATCCGTGCACTCCCGTCGCAGTGTTCCGATCAACCGCTCGAGCACGCCATTCGCCTGCGGGGTGTGGATGGGCGTGAGCACCGTCTCAATGCGGATGCGCAACGTGCGGGCGATGAAGTCGCCGCCGTAGGAGCGGTCGCGATCACGAATGAGGAACCGAGGCTTGCGTCCCCACGGCGTGGCCTCGATCACCTGTTGCCAGACCCATGCGGCCGTTGGGTGCGCGGTGACGTTGACTTGTTCGATGCGCCGACGATTGTGTGAGAGTGGGGTGGGACGCGGTCGTGGATCGGCGCGAGGTTCGACTCGTCGTCTGTCCCTGCACGGAACGTGGGGACAACGTGATCCACGGCGTCGGCACCCGGGTTCCGGCTAGCGTGACAGACCCCACGATCCCGTCTAAGGCGGGTGCGGAGCCGTCTCCAATGCTTGGCAGCGGAGTGCTTCGGTAGCTGTCATGGAGGGATCGTGCACCGACCAGTGTCGGCTTCGCTAAGGGAGGTTGTCAGTGGATGAAGCCGACCTGCATGACCCGCGTCGGGCGTCGCTGGGTTTCGTCTGGACGATCGTGATCGGCAGCTTGCTTCATTTCACGTTCGAGTGGAGTCACGGCAGCTTGCTGGTAGGGCTCTTTTCAGCCGTCAATGAGAGCGTCTGGGAGCATCTCAAACTGCTCTTCGTGCCCGCGACAGTCTGGGCGGCCTTCCGGCACAAGTGGAGAGCGAGCGATTGGGTCAGGGCGAGTGCCACCGATGGTCTGGCGCTGCTCGCGGGCCTGCTACTGATCAACGGTGGCTACTACCTCTATCGCATGTTCTTGCCGCATGAGTTCGTGCTCGACTTGTTCCTATTCGTCAGCGCTGCAGCCTGCACGCATTTCGGTCCACTGCTGACGCGTCGATACGTCCCGGAACGGCAGGCGTGGCAGTACAGTGCAACCCTGATCATGCTCGCCGTGTTCGTTGCGTTTGCGCTCGCCACGCTGATGCCACCTCACCTTCCGGTATTCCAGGATCCTCGTACTGGTGGGTACGGAATCCGCGCTTCCGGGCCGTGAGGGCGAGCGCGCGGATCACGGACCGGACCCACGCGCCCGCTGGAGGGCGCAGACGAGGACAGCGACGCCACGTCCCGGGGGGATGCCTCAGCTCCTGGCGTGCGAAGAGCGCGCTCGCAAGAGAGGCGCCCTCCGCACAGCAAGAGCCGGGCGTGACGAGCTGCTAGCGCGCCGTCGCACGACGGGCGATTGCGGCCCCCATGCCGGCCGCTACGGCCGCCCCGGCGACCAGCCAAACACTCGAGCGCGGTGCGCTGCCGAGCCCGGCGTTACCTGTCTTGGCCGGCGCGGGTGTCGCGGTCTGCATCGAGGGTGGCAACAGTACGGTGTCGATAACGTGGATCACGCCGTTCGACGCCTTGATGTCAGTCTGCGTCACAGTGACGCTTCCGTTAAGGCGCACGGTGCTGCCGCTGACGGCGATCGAGATGTTGCCTCCCTGGACGGTTTTCGCTGTGCTCAGCTTCACCACGTCGGCGGCTTGCACTGTCCCGCTTACCACGTGGTACGTGAGCACATCACGTAAGGCGGATGGGTTGGCAAGGAGCGAATCGAGTGTCGCTTTGGGGAGCTTTGCAAAGGCCTCGTCCGTCGGCGCGAAAACGGTGAAGGGGCCCGGGCCCTTCAAGGTGTCGACGAGGCCCGCTGCCTGCACAGCCTGCACCAGTGTCTTGAACTGGCCTGCCCCTACCGCCGTGTCGACGATGTCCTTCGGGGTTGCCTGCTGGTTCATCGGGGGCGCATCTCCCAAGTGAGCCGTCCCAGCTGCTGCGGCCGGCACCGTCGCCGCTGCGCAGGCCGCCGCCAACAGAAGCGAGAGCGCCGTTCGCCAAGAGCGTTGACCAAGTATTCGTTTCACGCGATCCCATCCAATCCGCAGAGTGCTGGCCGGCAGCAGCCGGTAAAGGTGCATTGTGCCCTCGGCGTATCCCGTAACCATGTCGCTCCGCGAGGATTCGACAGGGATTTCGTGGCAATGATCGCCCTCGCTTGACCTGCGTACACTGGTCGCATGAATGCTCCGGACGACACCCCGGTTCACCACGACACTGACGGCCGTCGTCCAGTCGTTGGTGGTGGCGGCGGTCATCTGATCGCTCTGGCACTGTCTGTGGCAGCGCCTTTAGCGCTTGGTGCAGCCGGGGGTGCGGTTACGGCCGGGGCAATTCCCGGCTGGTATGCCGAACTCAACAAGCCTTCATGGAATCCGCCTCCTTGGCTGTTCGGGCCTGTTTGGACGACGCTCTACATCGCGATGGGCGTCGCGGCCTGGCGCATTTGGAGGCGGACCACCGTCCCCGGGGCCTCACCGGCGCTGAGAGCATCAGTACGAAGTGCCCTCGTGATCTACGGCGTCCAGCTTGTGCTCAATGCCATCTGGACGCCGGTGTTCTTTGGTCTCAAGCGCGTCGATCTCGCACTCGCGATCATTGCGTTACTCCTTGTGGCCATCGTCGA
>CAIUGU010000029.1 GCA_903898785.1 uncultured Pseudomonadota bacterium
CGGATATCTGCCCGGCCCAAGTGCCTTCACGACCGGTCCCGGACTCGGGTCACCACTGAAACGCCAGGCCCAGGAACGGGCCGCTGAATCCTACCGTTTGGAAGGTCGCATCCGCTTCCATCTCATAATCGACGTAGCGCCATCCGAGCACCGTGGAACCCCAGTCGAACACGTAACCGACTCCGGTCAGCGCCTGCCACGTGAGCTTCGACTCGCCGGTGCCGACGTCAATACGGTACGGCGCGATCCAGTTGCCATTCTCGCTGAGGGTTGCACTACCTTTGACGCCGATGATGGCGTCCCAGTTGGTCGCACTGACTTCGGCGCTGCCACTGCGCTCGGGCAGTCCGACCGACGCGAAGTCGCCATTGATCGAGTAGTCCAGCGTCTGATCAACGGACAGCATGCGCACCCCGAACATCAGCTCGGTACTGTTCCGCGGCGTGTCGCTGATCCTGAAGGTTCCGGCAAGGGTCCAGAACCACGTCTTGATGTCACCATCGGCGTCTACGGTAATCCCTGCCGGCAGACCCGCTGAGCCGATTGTGAAGTCCCGCGAGTTCGATTGATCCCCGCCGACGTCGACGTACACGACATCGGTGAACGCCCCCCAGCGTCCGTTGCTGACTTCGAGCGTTCCCGCGAACGCGAACTTCAGTGCCGCGAGCGCATCGCTCGCTTCAACTTCGATCGATGGACCGCTGGCGCCGGTCGGGAAGCGCGTGGTGATGTTCATGTCCGGAAGCCAGCCGTAGATCGAGGCGCGCCACTGCAGCGCTTCTGAAGAAGTCTGCGCGCTCGATACTGTCGGGAACAGCGCCACGGCCGCGATGCAAGACAGCACCGCGCGCCGTACGAACCTGGAGTGACTATTCTTCATGGTGGCGGGGAGATTCGAGTGGGTCAATTGACATGCGACTTGCCGTCTTGAGTATCAACGAGCGGGAGGCAGCACTAACCGGGCGGGGTCAATCTTGTACGTCCACGGCAGGCCCGAGTTCTTCCAGCCATTCACGAGCCGCTGGCCCTGGAACACGCTGTCGGGATCGTCGACTGAGTCGCCTTCCATGCCGTCGACAACGTTGTAGACGTTCTTGTATCCGGCCTTGGCGAGCAGGTTCACGGCCATCGCGCCGCGGCCACCGGAGCGGCACATGACCATCAAGGTGTCGTCCAGCGTCGTAACCGTCTGCACCCGCGCGACGAAGTCGGGCAATGGTCGCATCGGGAATTGCTTCTTGTCGGCGTCCCACTCGTAGGTCACGGCGACCACCGGGATCTTCCAGGCCATCGGTGGATGACCCACCCACATCACCTCTTCCGGCGTCCGGACATCGATGATCTTCACCGTGTCCGGCGCGGCCTCCCATCGCTGGTAGGCCTCCTTCGCCGTGACGTACAGCCCGAGGACCGTCTGCTTCTCGGCGGGAAGCTGGGCAGTCGTCGCCGGGGACGAAGGTGAAGCCGTCACAGCTTCGGCAGCGGCCGCCGTGGCAAGAGGGATGGTCGCGACCACCGCGGCGAAGATCATCCAGCCCGACACGACCGCCAGGCGGTTCGACCGACCATTCTTGTGTGATTCGATCATGTGCAGCTCCTGTGATTGCATCCTCTATCGCCCGTTCCTTCACGGCACGCCGAGCATCTGCAATGCGTTGTTGATGATCTGCAAGCCCAGCGCCACCTGGACCACACCGAGCACTGCGCCGAGAATCGGCAGCACGAACGCCAGCACGGGCGCCAGCCGCCGGGCTGCCAGCATGACGATCAGGTTCAACACCATGATCGCCACGACCGCGGCTGCCAGCGTCAGGCGCCCCTCCTGGCCGTCGCTGAATGCGAAGAGGACGATGAGCGCCGCGATGCCGTAGGGCGTGACGATGGCCGGAAAGGCGAGCGGCATCAACGCTACTTTCATGACTGGTGCCGGTAGAGCCTCGGCCTCTCCCTTGGGCGGCTCGTGCGCCTCGAACTGATCGA
>CAIUGU010000030.1 GCA_903898785.1 uncultured Pseudomonadota bacterium
GAGGCCGACTGGATCGTGGACCTCGGGCCCGAGGGCGGGTCGGGCGGCGGGCGCGTCGTCGCCCAGGGGTCGCCGGAGCATGTGGCGAAGGCGTTCGCGAAGTCGCACACCGCGAGGGTGCTCCGACCGTTCCTGGCCGAGCGCGGCAGGCGGAGCGTGGATTGAGGCGCGTGCCGCTCGCAACTCGTTCGGCTCACCATGCGCCCTCACGCAGGGGTAGCAGCCGCGAGTCCTCCAGCGCGGCCGTGCGGTGACCGATGCCGGTCAGGTATTCGGCATTGGATGCGAACGCGAGAAATGCCGCCGTGCTCGCTTGCTCCACCAGCATCGCCGCATCCCAGCATTCGCTCTCGGGTCCGACGAGAAATCCGCCGCCTCGCCCGAAGAAGAGCACCCTGCCGCCTGACTGCTCCAGGTACGGCATGGTGTGTTCCATGTAGAGGCGATAGGCCGCCTCACCGGTAACAGGCTTTGCAGGTGCCAGCTGTGGCGCAGCCGAGTAGTCGGCGATCACGCGATAGCGCAGCAGGTTGAGCATGACGACGCGGCCGGTGATGCCCCGCATGAAGAAGGCGCGGCCGGATTCCTGCGTAGGTTCGAGATATGTCTGCATTGCGGGTGACCTGCTTGACCTGGTTGACAGATTCCGCGCTCACACCATGAACTGACGAATGGACGAGGACACGGACACTAATTGGCGACCGTCCATTCGCCCGATCATGTTTCGAATGACTGTCCCCATGACTTTCTGCACGCCCGCCAGGCCCAGAGCGGCGGACTGCTGGACGACGAAGTTGGCCTTGGTCGCTTTCAGTGACTGCAGGAAGTACTGGTCCATTCCGCTTTCGGTCAATTCGAGGACCAGTTCGGTAACCTGCAAGGAGAAAATTGTTGCATCCCTGGCGCCGTCAACCGCGTCAAGCAATTCGAGAGTCTTGTCTCGCAGGTCCTGCGAATGGTGGAAACGCAGGAATGGCTTCGGCTTTGGTTCCCCGGCTTTCGTCTTCCTGACCGAACGCTTGACTGTTGCGGGCGCCTTGGCGGGAGTGGTGCGTCTGGGTGAGGTAGTCATGGTGCTGATTGTATCCCGGGAGCATTCGCGACCTGGCATCCCACTGGCGCTGCGCACGAGAGATGGATCAGGCTTCGCCTTGCGCCCATGGCTCAAGGCCGCACCATCCACTCGCGTCGCAGCAGGCCGTAAAGGGCCGTGTCCGAGACTTCGCCACCGACGATCCAGCGCTCCCGAAGGTAGCCTTCCTTCGTGAACCCAAGGCGATCCAGCGTCCTCGCCGAAGCGCTGTTGCGGGGATCGATGTCGGCTTCGATCCGATTCAGGTCGAGTTCGCCAAAGCCAAAGTCGAGAAGGGCCCGGAGAGCTTCGTGCATGCAGCCATGGCCCCATGCGAATGAGCCGAGCCCATAGCCGACTTCCGCGCGGCGGCACGTGTAGTTGATGCTGAAGAGCGAACAGGTCCCGAGCAGGAGTCCGCTTTCGACCAGTTCGATGCCGAGGCGAAGGTGATCCCTGGTGGTTTGCGCCAGGTCCGCGGCGATCATGTCCCGCGCCGGCTCGTGACTCGTCCACGCGGGCGTGCTCCAGTACCGCA
>CAIUGU010000031.1 GCA_903898785.1 uncultured Pseudomonadota bacterium
AGCTCCCGTCGAGCGGGCCGCCTCGACCGCCTCGGCGATCTCCAGGGCGGTCGCCATGCCCGTGGACATGATCATCGGCTTGCGGGTGCGGGCGATCCTGCGCACCAACGGAATGTCCACGAGCTCGAAGGACGCAACTTTGTACGCCGGAGTCTCCAGCGTCTCGAGGAAGTCCACCGCGGTCAGATCGAATGGGCTGCTGAAGACAATCAGGTCGTGCTTGCGGGCGCGCGCAAAAAGCTCGCTATGCCACTCCCATGGCGTTGAGGCCTCGCTGTAGAGGTCGTGGAGAGTGCGCCCGGCCCACAGCCCGCCTTCAATGCGAAACCCTGGGCCCTCGCAGTCCAGCGTTATCGTGTCGGCGGTATAGGTCTGCAGCTTGACTGCATCCGCACCCGCTTCCGCCGCCGCATCGATTAGGCGCAGCGCGCGCTCCAGGTCGCCGTTGTGGTTGCCGGAGAGCTCGGCGATCACGAATGGCGGCTCGTCAGGGCCGATGCGGCGGCCAGCGATCGATATCGAGACGGGCCCTGACATTACCGCTGCTGCAAGAGCCTGCGCAGGCTCGGGAGGTCGCGAACGGATAGGGATTCTTCGGTGGTCAGGGAGCGCCCGATGCGAGTCTCCAGAGCCGTCAGCACCTGCACGTGCCCGAGGCTGTCCCACCGTTCGAAATTGTCGATGGCCGCCGTGTCCGGAACGTCGCGCACCGGAACCTCGAATACAGCTGCCAACAGCGCCTTGGCGACGTCCGTCCCGTCAACTTGCATGCCTTCCCAGCCACTGATCGCGGAACATGGCGAATTGGACGATGTCCACGCGTGTCCCTTCGAAGATGGCGTGCGCGATACGCACGCCATCCTGCGTCCACCCCTGCTTCACATAATTGTAGACCGCCGGTCCGTTTACCGCCAAGCAGCCGCCCTGCATTTTCACAAGGCCAAGCTCCTTGAAACAGAAGTCCAAGACCGCGGCGCGTGCCTCGAGGACCACCCGGTGTCCCCAATAATCCTTGTCGCCGACCATGACGCCCAATGTTCCACGCAGGTGCTCGCGCTCCACCTGCAGGGAGATGTTCCCGATGTGCTTGGTGCCGCCGTCCGCAAAGATTCCGAACACCTGGTCGATGTGCTGCTTCTCGATGATGAGCGGCGGTGACATCGCGATGATGTCGCCCGTCACGCGCAACAGCAGACCCTGCTCGAACGCGCGCACGAACGTGTTGTAGCCACGCAGGCCGGGCTTGCCCGCGATCGGATCCAGTTCCACGGCGCCGATGAGGCCGAGGTTGCGCAGGTCGATGACGTGCGGCAGTCCCTTCAGCGAGTGCACGCCGTCGGCCCAGTAGCCCGCCATGTCGTTCGCACGAGTGAGCAGGCCTTCCTTGCGGTAGATCTCCTGCGTGGCGATGCCCGCGGCGCAGGCGACCGGGTGAGCGGAATACGTGTAGCCGTGGAAGAGTTCGATCGCGCCTTCCGGGCCCTGCATAAACGTGTCGTAGATCTGGTCGCTGGCCGCGACGGCCCCCATCGGCACCGCGCCGTTGGTCAGTCCCTTGGCCATCGTGATCATGTCGGGCGTGACGCCGAAGAACGACGCCCCGAACGGCGAGCCCAGGCGACCGAAGCCGGTGATGACTTCGTCGAAGATCAACAGGATGCCGTGCTTGGTGCAGAGGTTGCGCAGGCGCTCGAGGTAACCCTTCGGCGGAATCAGCACGCCCGTCGAACCCGCGACCGGCTCGACAATCACGGCCGCGATGTTGCTGGCGTCGTGCAGCGCGACGATGCGCTCGAGTTCATCCGCGAGGCTGGCGCCGTGTTCGGGCTCGCCGCGCGTGTAGGCGTTTTTCGCCAGGTCGTGGGTGTGCGGCAGGTGATCGACGCCCGGCAGCATCGAGCCGAACCACTTGCGGTTGTTGACCATGCCGCCGACGGAGATGCCGCCGAAGCCGACGCCGTGATAGCCGCGCTCGCGGCCGATGAAGCGGGTGCGCGAGGCCTCACCCCGCGCACGGTGGTAGGCCAGCGCGATCTTGAGCGCGGTATCGACCGACTCCGAGCCCGAGTTGGTGAAGAACACGTGCGCCATGCCCCTGGGCAGCCAGCCGACCATGTCGTTGGCGAGCTGGAAGGCCGCCGGATGACCCATCTGGAAAGGCGGCGCGTACTCCATGGTCGCGATCTGCCGGCTGACCGCCTCGGTGATCTCCTTGCGGCCATGGCCGGCATTGACGCACCACAGCCCGGCGACCGCGTCCAGGACCTGCCGGCCGTCCGGCGTCCAGTAATGCATGCCTTCGGCCCTGGCCAGCAGGCGCGGATTGGCCTTGAACTGCCGGTTGGCGGTGAACGGCATCCAGAAGGCTTCCATCTCGGCGCGCTGCGGCGCTGCACTGGCGAAGCGCGATAAGGACATAGGCGTGGACATGGCCGCCGGAGTCCCGGATTCAGGCGTGGGCCATGCCATAGGCTACGCCATGGAGTCTGGCA
>CAIUGU010000032.1 GCA_903898785.1 uncultured Pseudomonadota bacterium
CGCGAAGCCGTGGGCAGCTATTCGAGCGTCATCCGCTTCGGCCACGCCTATGTGCCGATGGACGAGACGCTGGCGCGCGCCGCCGTAGATCTGTGCAACCGGCCCTACCTGATCTGGAAAGTCGGTTTCACGCGGGACAAGGTCGGCCAGGTCGATACCGAGCTGTTCAAGGAATTCTTCCAGGCCTTCGCCATGAACTCTGGCATCTGCCTGCATCTTGAACTGCTCTACGGCGAGAATTCGCACCATATCGCGGAAGCGAGCTTCAAGGCGCTGGCGCGAGCGCTTCGCACAGCGGCCGTGGTGGATGACCGGCTGAAGGGCCAGGTCGCAAGCACCAAGGGTTCTCTCTGAACACCGTGACTTCGCAGCCAGTCCGCGATAAACGGCCCGCATGACCCGCCTTGCCATCATCGACTACGGTTCGGGCAATGTCCGATCGGTGCAGCGCGCGCTTGAGGCGACGGCGAACACGCATGAGATCCGGCTCGACATCGTGCTGACCGACGATCCGGACCGCATCCGGCAGGCGGACCGCATTGTGCTGCCGGGCGTCGGTCACTTCGCTGACTGCGCAGCCGGGCTGGCCGGTCGGCAAGGCGTGGCCGAAGCACTGAACGAGGCGGTCTTCCGTTCGAAGCGTCCCTTCCTCGGCATCTGCGTCGGCATGCAGCTGATGGCCGACGTGGGCCGTGAGGATGTTGAGACGCGCGGCTTGGGGTGGATACCCGGCGCGGTCGAGCGGATCACGCCGAAGGATTCAGCCCTGCCCGTACCGCACATGGGCTGGAATGTGCTGACCGATCTGACGAGCCATCCCGTCCTGAACGGACTTGGGCCCGACCCTCACGTCTACTTCGTGCACTCCTACGCGCTGAAGCCGGAGCACCGCGATCACGTCGCGGCGCGGTGCGACTATGGCGGCAAGTTCGTCGCGGCGGTCGCGCGCGACAACCTCTTCGGCACGCAATTCCATCCGGAGAAGAGCCAGAAGGCTGGGCAAACGCTGCTGGCCAATTTCCTACGCTGGAAGCCCTGACCCGTCAGGTCGGCTGACCTAAACGTGACGCAGTATCGCGGCGTCAGGGTCGATGTGTGCTGCTGCATAACGTTGACAGCCGGGGTAAGAGCCACCTGAGCACGGCTCTTCCCTAACGCCCGGAGAAGGCGGACGACATGAAACTCTACCCTGCGATCGACCTGAAGGACGGTGTGTGTGTCCGTCTCCTGCGCGGCGAGATGACAACCGCGACTTCGTTCAACGATGACCCGGCCGACCAGGCCCTGCGCTTTGCGGCCATGGGGTTCGAGGCGCTGCACGTCGTCGATCTCAATGGCGCCTTCGAAGGGCACTCGGTGAACCATAATGCGGTGTCGTCGATCCTCGACGTTATTCGCGCGCCGGTGCAGCTCGGCGGCGGTATTCGCGACATGGATGGCGTCGAACGCTGGCTGGATGCCGGCATCTCCCGCGTCATCCTTGGCACAGCGGCGGTGCGCGATCCGGACTTCGTCAAGCAGGCGGCCC
>CAIUGU010000033.1 GCA_903898785.1 uncultured Pseudomonadota bacterium
AACCCTCCCGTCAACGCGCTGAGTACAGCTGTCTGGCGTGCGCTCGACCACGCCATCGCTCGCGCCTTCGCGGACGGCACCGCAGAAGCAATCGTGCTGCTTGGTGCGGGAGCCTCCTTTGTGGCGGGCGCAGATATCCGCGTGTTCGAAACGCTGCAGACCCCTGCCGAATCACTGAGGCGATCGGAGGGCATTCACGCCAACCTGCGACGGATAGAAGACAGTCCCAAGCCCGTCGTCGCTGCCATTCGCGGCTACGCGCTTGGGGGTGGCAATGAACTGGCCCTGGCTTGCCACTACCGTGTCGCCGTTGCCGACGCCAAGCTCGGCCAGCCTGAGGTCCTGCTCGGCCTCATCCCGGGCGCTGCAGGGACGCAGCGGTTACCGCGACTCGTCGGGCTGGAACTGGCCCTGCGCATGTGCACCGACGGCAAGCCGATATCCGGTTCTGCAGCGCTCGCAGCGGGCCTGGTTGATGAAGTCGTCAGCGACGACCTGCTCGAATCAGCAGTGAGCTATGCCCGATCGCGTGCAGTGATACGCAAGACTCGCGACCTGACTGACAGGACGGCAGACAGACCCCGTGCGCGCCAGCAGATAGCGGCCACGCAGGCGACGTTTGCCGCCACAATGGCCGGAGCGCGAGCACCACACGCTGCAGTCGAAGCCATCCAGTACGGCATCGAAAATGGGTTCGACGCGGGATCAATCCGCGAACGCGAGCTCTTCGCGGAATGCTTGCTGTCGACCGAGTCCCGGGCACTGCGACACCGGTTTTTCGCAGAGCGGGAAGCTGCGAAAGCGGCCCGCATCCAGAGGAACGCGTAGCCCCACGCGAACCGGCTGGCAGCGGCCGCAGGAATCAAAAAAACTTGAACTTGACGCGCGGATGAATGAATGTATTCCGACAACGGCCAAGCGCTGTCAACAACTTCGCCGGGATGAATCGCAGTGCAAAAAGAAGAAAACGCTCCACTGCTGAGTGAAAGCCCGACGGTCCTGCCGGTCCATCGCAAGATCCTGGCCTTCTCGTTCATCGGCTGGGTGTTCGACTTCTACGACCTGGTCTTGCTGAGCTTCCTGGTCGCATCGACGACGATCACGACCGACCTTGCCCTCAGCCAGAAGGACGTCGCCATCCTGCTCGGAACCGCACTTGCCTTCTCGGCGGTCGGCGGCATTTTCGGCGGAGCGCTTGCAGACCGCTACGGCCGCAAGCCGCTGCTGATGATCACGATCCTGATCTACAGCCTCGGCACGCTGCTCTCCGGATTCGCGAACGGCTTCTGGACTCTCCTCATCGCACGCGCCATCACCGGCTTCGGCATCGGGGGCGAGTGGGCAGTAGCGCATGCGCTCGTCGGAGAAACGGTACCCCCCCATGTTCGTGGCCGGTACGGCGCCTACCTGCAGAGCGGCTCGGCATTCGCCCGTTTCCTGGCGACCCTCGCAGGCACGATGCTCGCGCCGTTGATCGGCTGGCGCGCGGTGTTCATCCTCTCTGCAGTTCCGGCACTGCTGGTCGTGGTCATCCGGTCGCAGATGCCGGAATCGGACATCTGGCTGCGACTGAAGTCTGCCGGCAAGGTCGCTGCGTCTCCCTGGCGCCTGGTAGCGGAGATGGTGGGGCCGTCGCTGCGCAAGACGACGGCAGTCGCCATGACCCTGACCACGCTGAACATGTCTGCATTCTGGTTCAAGACCATCTGGCTGCCGACCTACCTGGTGCAGGCTCGTGGCCTCACGCTCGGTCAGGTCGCGGCGCTGCTGCTGATGGACCAGATCGGATCCCTGGTCGGCCATGTGGCATTCGGCTCTGCAAGCGATCGGTGGGGACGACGACCGAGCTTTACCGTGTTCTCGATCATCAAGGCGCTTGGAATCCTGATGGTAACGATCGGCTGGACCGCGGCGGGCGGCTACACCTGGGTGATGTTCGGCTTCATGCTGCTCGTCGGATTCGGCGAGGGAAACTGGGGCGGCATCGGGCCGTTGCTCAATGAGGTATTCCCGACCAAGGTGCGCGCTTCAGCGCTCGGCATCATCTACAACGTCTCGCGTGGTGCGCAGTTCCTCGCCCCCATCGCCATCGCATGGGTGGCGTCGCGCTCGACTTTCGGCGCTGGCATTGCCTTGGCCATTCCATTCGCTTTGCTGGCAGGTGCCGCCGTATGGCTGCTCCCGGAAACGAGGGGCGTGCGGCTCGCGCAGGAACCGCAGGCGCCAGCCCCGACTGCCGATCGTATTGATGGAACTTGAGGACTGGAACCATGGCTGGAAGAAAAGCCGCCTTCGACCGTGACGACCCGCTGCTGCTCGACGCGCAACTGACCGACGACGAGCGCGCCGTGCGCGATGCCGCGCACAGCTATTGCCAGGAGAAGCTGCAGCCGCGCGTGCTTGAAGCGTTCAGGCACGAGAAGACCGATCCAGCCATCTTCCGCGAGATGGGCGACCTCGGGCTGCTGGGCCCGACGATTCCCGAGCGGTACGGCGGCGCTGCATTGAACTACGTCTGCTATGGACTCATTGCCCGCGAGGTCGAAAGCGTCGATTCGGGCTACCGCTCGATGATGAGCGTGCAGTCGTCTCTGGTCATGGTGCCGATCCACGAGTTCGGCAACGAGGCCACGAAGCAGAAGTACTTGCCCAGGCTCGCGACGGGTGAATGGATCGGCTGCTTCGGACTCACGGAGCCTGACCATGGCTCCGATCCCGGCAGCATGATCACGCGCGCGAAGCAGGTCCCGGGCGGCTGGTCGCTGAGCGGCGCCAAGACGTGGATCTCGAACAGCCCCATCGCCGACGTGTTCGTGGTGTGGGCCAAGGACGATGAAGGCAGCATCCGCGGCTTCGTGCTGGAGAAGGGCTGGAAGGGCCTGTCGGCGCCGGCCATCCACGGCAAGGTGGGCCTGCGCGCCAGCATCACCGGAGAGGTGGTCATGGACGGCGTGTTCTGTCCCGACGAGAACGCGTTTCCTGATGTGCGCGGCCTCAAGGGTCCGTTCACCTGCCTGAACAGCGCCCGCTATGGCATCGCGTGGGGCGCCCTCGGCGCTGCCGAGGATTGCTACCGCCGTGCGCGACAGTACGTGCTCGATCGAAAGCAGTTCGGCAAGCCGCTGGCAGCCAACCAGCTGATCCAGAAGAAGCTTGCCGACATGGTGACCGAGATTGCCTTGGGACTGCAGGCTGCCCTACGCCTCGGCCGGATGCGCGACGAAGGCATCGCGCCGGTCGAGGTGACGAGCATCCTGAAGCGCAACAGCTGCGGCAAGGCACTCGAGATCGCCCGCCTGGCCCGTGACATGATGGGAGGCAACGGCATCAGCGACGAGTACGGCGTCGTGCGCCATCTCGTGAACCTCGAGGTGGTCAACACTTACGAGGGCACGCACGACATCCACGCGCTGATCCTCGGGCGGGCGATCACCGGGATCCCTGCGTTCTGATTGCCAACGTGTCGCTGTTCGATTCTGCTGCGGCCCGGGAAACGCTCCGCCTTACGGCGTCCCGTCCCACCGGCAGGGCACCTCACCCGGACTTCGTCCGACCTCTCCTTGGCAGGAGAGGTGACGGCGACGGAGAGCGATCCGGATTGCCCCTCTCCCGAGGGAGACGAAAACGGAGTGGGTGAGGACTACGGCAGCGCGAACACCGACACCGACGAACTCGGGATCACCGGTGTCACGATCTCGGGCACCAATGCGCCGAACGACGCGGACTGCGGCGCACCGTAGCCAACGACCATGGCGACGTACTGCTTGCCATACACCGAATAGGTGATGGGCGCGGCGCTCGGGACGTCGCCAAGACGGCTCTTCCACAGGATCTTGCCCGTCGACTGGTCATACGCCTTGAAGAAGCGGTCGAGCGAACCTGCGAACAGCACGCCACCGGCCGTGGCCAGGACGCCTGTCGTCGTGGGCGCCCGCTCGCGCTGCGTCCAGAGCGTCTTCCGCGTCTCGAGGTTGATCGCCTGCAAGCGGCCGTAGTTGCCGTCGGACTTCGGGTGCGGCTGCAGCTCCCAGTTGACACCCGTGGTGAGCGCGCCCCGCTCGCCCGCGGCAACCGGCGCCATGTTCATGCACGTTTCGACGGCAGGGATGTAGATGACCTTCGCCGCACCATTCATGGCCGTCGGCATCCAGCTGCGGCCGCCACCCGCGTGCGGGCACAGGAACTTTGCAACGCCGTCGCCCGGAACCATGTTGCGGTCGTAATTCTTGTAGCCCGTCTTCGGGTCGATGGAGGTCACCAGTGTCTGCCAGCCCATGTCGGTCGAAGACAGGTACTCGCCCGTCTTCGCATCCATCGCATCGAAGATGCCGAGCTTGCCGCCCGTGACGACTGCACGACGGTTCACGCCATTGACCTTGAGGTTCACGATCTGGCGCTCGAAGCCCCAGTCGAGGTCCCACTGGTCGTTCTGCATGTGCTGGTAGTACCACACCAGCTTGCCGGTATCGGGATTCAGCGCGATGGTCGTGTCGGTGAACAGCGCGTCACTGTTCGTCCCCGGCACACCGGAAGGATCGCGCAGCGGCTTGGTGTCGTACGTCGGTGTCGGGCTGAAGAACACGAGGTCGTTCTCCGGATCGTAGTAGCCCGGCGTCCACACGGAGCCGCCGGACATCTTGGCAAGCTCGGTACCGTTCCAGGTTTCGCTGCCCTTCTCGCCCGGACGCGGGATGCCGTAGAAGCGCCACAGCTTCTTGCCGGTTTCGGCATCGAACGCCTGGATGTAGCCGCCGCCGGGTCCAAAGCCGGTCGTACCCAGCATCACCTTGCCCTTCGCTGCCAGCAATCCGCCTGTCGTCGAAGCCTTGACGTCATTGTCGACGGGTTCGTTCCACACGACCTTGCCGGTCTGCACGTCGAGCGCGACGACGCGGCCATCCGAGGTCGGCGCATAGACCTTGTTGCCGTACAGGGCCAGCGCCCGCTTGGCGCTGGGACGGTCGCCTTGCGGCAACTGATGTACGTAACGCCACAACAGCTCACCGCTGCGGGCATCGAGCGCCACCACGTTGTCCTGGGCGAACAGGAACATCACGCCGTCATGGACCAGAGGCGTCGTTGTGTTCGGGCCGGCGGGCAACGCGAAAGACCACGCAAGCTGCAGGTTCTTCGCATTCGACTTCGTCACCTGCTTGAGCGGGCTGTAGGCATGCGCGTCCCACGTGCGACGCCACTGCAGCCACTCGCCTTCCGGCGCAGCCGTCAGGAGCGCATCGGTCACCGGCGTAATCTTCTCGAGCGGATTCGCAGGCGCAGGATAGAAAGGCAGCTTCGTGCCGGGCTTCAGGCGTACGAAGCCGGTTTCCGCACGTCGCTCACCGGGCATGGCCATCGCCCGCAGCGCCGTCGGATCCGTCGGAAACGCACCACCAGCGACGAAATTGTTCTGCGACAGGATCAGTGCGGCGAGGTCTGCGTAAACCGCATCGCCGAGGCTGCCACCCCCACCGGGCGGCATCTGCCTGAGCTGCTCGAACAGCTCGGCCATCGTCATGCCAGCCCAGCGATTGCGGAAGCTGACGCCCTTGAGTGACGGGCCGAACTGGCCGCCGGACAGGTCGGCGCCATGACAGGCCACGCAGCCTCCGGCACCGTTGTAAGTGGCCAAGCCCCGCTCTGCCTGGGCAGTCGAGTACACCGGCGCGTTCTGCGCCTGCAGCGCACCGGAGGCAGCGAACCCTCCAATCAACAGGGCCCGGCGCAGGCGATTGCTTGCTGTCGTGGTCATTGGCTGACACTCACCGTATCGGAAGAGGAAGGGGAAGGACTCGGCAGGGAGGACACCTGCACGCGTCAGGCCGGGAAGGGGCAACGGACCGCGAACGGTCCGTTGCCCTCCAGTCATCGATCGCCTAGGGGAGCGCGAACACGTAGACGGACGAGCTCGGGATCACCGGCACGACGATCTCGGGCACGAGCGCGCCGAACGACGCGGCCTGGGCACTGCCGTAGCCGACCACGATCGCGACGTACTGCTTGCCGTCCACCGTGTAGGTGATCGGCGCAGAGCTCGGCACGTCGCTCAGGCGGGCCTTCCACAGCACGTTGCCGTTGGACTCGTCATAGGCCTTGAAGACCCGGTCGAGCGCACCGGCGAACACCACGCCACCCGCCGTCGCGAGCACGCCGGTGGTGGTCGGGGCACGATCACGAGCCGTCCAGACGGTCTGGCGGGTCTCGAGGTTGATCGCCTGCACGCGGCCGTACTTGCCGTCCGACTTCTCGTGCGGCATCAGTTCCCAGCGAACGCCGGTGGTGAGCGAGCCGCGCTCGCCCTGTGCCACGGGGGCCAGCGCCATGCAGGACTCGACCGAAGGCACGAACATGATCTTCGATTCCGGGTTGATGGCCGTTGGCATCCAGCTGCGGCCGCCACCCGCATGCGGGCACATGAACTTCGTCTTCCCGTCGCCCGGCAGCAGCTCCGGCTTGGTGGTCTTGTAGCCCGTCTTCGGATCGATCTTCGTGACGAGATTCTGCCAGCCGATGTCTGTGGAGGACAGGTACTCGCCGGTCTTCGCATCCATGACGTCGAAGATGCCGAGCTTGCCGCCGGTGACGACGACACGGCGATCCTTGCCGCCCACCTTCAGGTTCAGGACCTGGCGCTCGAAGCCCCAGTCGAGGTCCCACTGGTCGTTCTGCATGTGCTGGTAGTGCCACACGAGCTTGCCCGTGTCGGGGTTGAGCGCAATGGTCGCGTCCGTGTAGAGCGCGTCGTTGTTGAAGCCCTTCTTCTTCGTCTTTTCACGCAGCGGCAGCGTGTCGTACGTGGGTGCCGGGCTGAAGTACACGAGGTTGTTCTCCGGGTCGTAGTAACCCGGAGTCCACACGGTACCGCCACTGAGCGCCGCGAGATCCACGCCGTTCCAGGTTTCGCTGCCGGGTTCGCCGGGGCGCGGGATGCTGTAGAAGCGCCAGGAGCGGGCACCCGTCTCGGCATCGAAGGCCTGGATGTAACCGCCGCCGGACATGCGGCCGAGGACGCCGATCATGACCTTGCCCTTGGCGACGAGCGGACCGCTGGACGTGCTGGCCCGCACATCGTTGTCGATGGGCTGGTTCCAGACCACCTTGCCGGTCTGCACATCGAGCGCGACCATGCGGCCGTCCGACGTTGCGGCGTAGACCTTGTTGCCGTACAACGCGAGGGCGCGCTTGACGTTCGAGCGAACGTCCTGCGGCAACTGGTGGACATAGCGCCACAGCAGCTCACCCGACTTCGCATCGAGCGCGATCACGTTGTCCTGCGAATAGAGGAACATCGCGCCGTCGTGGACCAGCGGCGTGGTCGAGTTCGGCCCCGCGGGCAGTGCGAACGACCAGTTCAGGCGCAGGTTGTCGGCATTGGCCTTCGTGATCTGCTTCAGCGGGCTGTACGCCTGCGCATCCCACGTGCGACGCCATTGCAGCCATTCGCCTTCGGGTGCCTTGCTGAGGAGCGCATCGGTCACCGGCGTGATCTTGTCGAGCGGATTCACCGGCGTCGGGTAGAACGGCAGTTTCGCGAGCGACGACAGGCGTTGGCCACCCTGCTGCCGCGGGCGCTCTCCCGGCATCGCCATCGCCTGCAGTGCAGTGCGGTCGGTCGGGAAGGCGGTTGCGCCGGCGGCAAAGCCGTTCTCCGACAGGATCAACGCAGCCAAGTCGGCGTGCATGCTGTCGGCGAGGTTCGCGCCGCCGCCCGGGGGCATCTGCTTCAGCTGGTCAAACAATTCAGCCATGGTGGCACCGGCCCAGCGATTGCGGAAATTCACGCCACGCAACGGCGGACCGAATTCGCCGCCGCCCAGGTCCGGGCCGTGGCAGGCGAAGCACCCGCCGGCGCCGGCATAGGCAGCCTTGCCGCGATCCACCTGCGCGCTGGAGTAAACAGGCTGGTTTTGCGCATACAGCGCGCCGGACGCCACAAGCCCGCTCAACAGCAGGCCGAATTGCAGACTCTTGTTCTGTCTTGCCATCTAAGTGCACTCAGTGGATTGGATAAACAAACGGACGGTCGGCTCGGGCAGCCCTGCGGCTGACGGCCGGACGGATCGGTCCCCCGGCCCGAATCCTAACGTGAAACCCCTCCTTGAGCATCGGGTTTTGCCTTCGTGGCGAGGACCCGGACAGGATGTTAGGGTGCAAAGCACAATGACCGCCCCCACCCCTCGCCCCGAAGACCCCTCCGCCCGCGACGCGGAAAGCGGGGCCGGCATCGATGCGGCCCTGATCGAGCAGGTCGTCCACGCCTTCTATGCCCGGATCCGCACCCACGCAGTGCTGGGGCCGATCTTCGGGGAACGGATCGCGGACTGGGACCCCCACCTCGAGCGCATGTGCGCGTTCTGGGCGTCGGTCATGCACGTGGGGGCCAGCCGCTACCAGGGCCAACCCATGCAGAAACACCAGACATTACCGGTGGACGCCAGGCACTTCGACCAGTGGCTGGACCTGTTTGCCGATACGGTCAACGAGGTCTGCCCCGGCCAGGCGGCAGACCTGTTCATCGACCGGGCGCGGCGGATTGCCCGGAGCCTGGAGCTCGGGGTGGCCCTCGCGCACGGCGAATTGCTGACCTGGGGCGAGCGCTATCGCCCCGTCCCGGAGAGCGCACCGGCAGCGTGATGCAGAACCATTTGCAGCACCCTGTCGGTCCGAGTCACGGATGACTCGGCGAAATCGACGAGCTGCAGCTCGTTGATTTCGGGAGCCAGTGAAAACCACGCTTTTCGCTGGCTCCGGATGCAATAGGCACGGACAGACTATTGCATCAACCTACTAGAGTGCCCTGACCTGGACCTTGCGCCACTTGATGCTGCCGAGGGGCGAGCCTTCGGGCCCCGCACCGAACTGGAGCGCAAACGGACCCTGCGCGTGCTTGGCATCGGTGCCCCTGGACGTCTCGACGCCATTCAGGGTGATGACGAATTGAGCTCCCCTGGCGGTGATGACCATCGTGTTCCACTTGCCGGCTGCCTTGTACGCGGCATTGACCTTGGCGACATCGACGATGCCGCCGGTGGCATAGGTCGGGTCAGGTCGGCGGTCGTAGATGTTCACTTCATAGGCGTTCTGTGGATTGACCGTCGCACGATCGGACATGCGGATGAAGATGCCGCTGTTGGTGGTGTCGTCCGCCCAGAACTCGGCCCGGATCTCGAAATCGCGGTATGACTCCTTCGTCACCAGGAAGCCGCCCTTGCCCTTGTCCGCGACAATCGCGCCGCCCTCGGCACGCCAGTTCGCATCGCCGATCGCGCTGAAGTTGTCGAGGCCCCTCGTGCCGTCGACCAGCGTCTGCCAGGACCCGCCACCGCCCGTCGTGGCGCAGCCACCCAGCAGCAGCACAGAGGCAAACAGCATCGCAAGGCCCGGCATCGTGATCTTCATTTCAGCTCCCCTTCTTTCATGTTGTGCCGCTACGGCACGGTGCAAACAGGTCACGATCGCGCTTGTACGCGGACGTGGTCACGTCCAGCACGCCGAGCAGCGAGTGAAAGAGATTGTCGTGCGAATAGGCTTCGGCAGCACGACGCTTGAGGCATGTCATGTCCAAGCGGCTCGTTGTCGCGAAACCGGGCGACATCCACATGATCATGGGTATGTGCGTCTGCACTTCGGGCGCAATGGCATAGGGCAGTCCGTGCAGGTACATGCCCGACTCACCGAGCGATTCGCCATGATCGGACACATACAGGAAGGCCGTATCGAAGCGCTCCGCCTCGCTCGACAGCAGGCGAATGACTTCAGCCAGCACGTGGTCCGTGTACAGGATGGCGTTGTCGTACGCGTTCACGACCTGGTCGGCCGAGCAGTTGCGCAGCTCCGCCGTGGCGCAGTCCGGCATGAAGCGGCGGAACCCGGGCGGATAGCGCTGGAAATAGGCCGGCCCGTGATTGCCCATCTGGTGCAGCAAGATCATCGTGTCGCCGGTCACGGCGTCGAGATCCTCCTTCAGGGTACGGACGAGCACTTCATCCAGGCATTCGTCGCTGTCGCACAGGTCCGGCGCATAGGCCTTGTCGGGCTTGCGGTACTCGAGCCCGGCCGCATCGCACAGGCCCTTGCAGCCCGACTGGTTGTCGGTCCACTTCACCTTGATGCCGGCCCGCGCGAGCACGTGCAGCAGGCCTTCCGATCCACGGATCAGGTCCTCGTCGTAATCGACGCGCCCATACGGCGAGAACATGCAGGGCAGCGATACTTCCGTCGACGTCCCGCAGGACTTCACCCTGCCGAACGCGAGGATGTCTAGCGTCCGAAGCTCGGGATTGGTATCGCGCGCATAGCCGAACAACGAGAAGTTCTGTGCGCGCGCCGTTTCGCCTACGACAAACACGAACACCTTCGGCTTCGCGGACGGCGCCGCAGCCGTGCGCTGCGCATCGGCGCCCACGACGGCTTTCGCAGCGTTGACTGCCTTGGCGTCGCTCATCGCGTTGCGCCCGAGCGAGTAAATGAAGTTGCCCGGCGTGACCAGATACCGCAGCTCGCGCTGGTTACGCATCAGCGATGTGAAATCGCGGGATACCGGCAACACGGCAGCCACGGCGACCACGAGCGAGACGAACAGCGCCGCGACCTTGAACCCGATCGCGCGCAACAGGGGCCGTTCGTCGAGCCTCACCCACCAGATGAACGCCACAGGTACCACCGCCCAGGCCACGACGTTCATCGCGAGCACTGCGGTCAACAGCTCGCTCGCTTCGCGCTTGTCCGTGCTCACCACGTTGCGGAGCATCGAGGGATCGAGCATCACGGCGTAAGTGCGCATCCAGTACACGGCGAACGACGTGCCGATGACGATCAGCGTCAGCCACACTTTCGCCGTCCAGCGCGTCGCGGGCAGCGCGAGCACGAAGAAGTGCAGCGCCACCAGCATCACGAAGCAGCAGGCCATGAACAGCCACGTCGCCGGATCGCCCATGGACCGACCCGACGCCACCGCCGCCCACCACGGGCCGTTGCCGAAGACCACGCAGTACAGCGCGATCAACGCCACCAGCGATTCCACGCGGAGAGTCGGACGTTTCAATCAAGCCCCCGGAAAGACGGCCCCGGCACTGTGTCCGGGCGGCGACATGGTACACGGAAGGAAGGGGCGGACGCCTTAAGCGGAAGCGACCGGCCAACTCTGTTGGCAAGGGGGGCCTATCGGCAAGGTGGGGCTCCGCCAAGTAGGCCTGTCGGCAAGTAGGGCGCTGCCAGGTAGGGCTTCGCCAAGCCAGAGCGAATCGCTACGAACGCCTGCAAAACAATTGCGACGGCATTCTTGTTGCCACCTCAGCTCTTGTCTGGCTTGGCGGAGCCCTACTTGACGGCAGTCCTTCCTGCCGAAGGCCTACTTGACGATAGCCCCTCTTGCCGCAGGCTCACTTGCCGGCAGGCTTCCCTTGCCGACAAAGTCGGCCGGTCTATTTCTCTGCCCTCTCCGTCATGACTCTCATCAGCCCTTCCTGCGCCGTCGATGCGACGAGGCGGCCGTCGCGGCTGAAGATGCTGCCGCGGGACAGGCCGCGTGCGCCGGAAGAGCTGGGGCTGTCGATGGAATACAGCAGCCAGTCGTCGACGCGGACGGGGCGGTGGAACCACATGGCGTGGTCGATGCTGGCGAAGCGGATGTGCTTGCTGGGGAACGGGATGCCGTGCGGCAGCGTGGCCGTCATCAGCAGGTAGTAGTCCGAGACATAGGCCAGGATGCCGCGGTGCAGGGCTTCGCCGTCGGGCAGCTTGTCCGCGGCACGGAACCAGACGTGCAGCTTGGGATCCTTCGGTTCGCCGTTCAGGAGCCGCTCCATGTCCACCGGGCGAATGTCGAACGGACGGACGCGGTCGAAGAAGCGGCGCTGCTGCTCTGTCAGCAAAGGACTGTTGATCCAGTCGGCGCGCTTCGGCAGCGACTCGGGCGGCGGCACGTCGGGCATGGCTGCCTGGTGCTCGAGGCCTTCCTCGTGCGCCTGGAACGACGCCGACATGTGGAAGATCTGCTGGCCGTTCTGGATGGCGACGACGCGACGGCTCGAGAAGCTGGCACCGTCACGGCTGCGGTCGACTTCGTAGACGATGGGCAGGTTGAAGTCGCCGGCCCGGAGGAAGTACGCATGCAGCGAATGCACGATGCGATCGTCGACCGTGGACGTCGCGGCCATCAGCGCCTGGCCGAGTACCTGCCCGCCGAAGACCTGCGGATTGCCGATGTCGCGGCTGGTGCCGCGGTACATGTTGACCTCGAGACGCTCGAGGTTGAGCAGCACCAGCAGGTCAGCGAGAGCAGCGTCCATGCGTCACGCTCCTCTTCGGCTGCGTGGCGGCATGATCCACATGTAGATGGCGTCGGTGCCGAAATCGTACTGCTTGTCGGGCGGCCAGCCCTTCCCCATGTCGAAGTCATGCGACACGACGCGCACGCCTTCGGCAAGCTCGCGGAACAGCTTCGGCTTCAGTCGCAGGTTCATCTCTGCAAACAAGTACAACATGACGACGGTGGCGCGGGAGATGTCGAGGTCGAACAGGTCGCCCTGCGTGAACGTCACCAGCTTGTCGACCCCTGCCGACTTCGCGTTCTCGCGGGCAACGGCGACCGCCTGCGGGTTGATGTCGACACCATGCCCTTCGCAGCCAAAGCGCTTGGCCGCCTCGATGACGATGCGACCGTCGCCGCAGCCGAGGTCGTAAACGATGTCGCCTGGCCGCACATCTGCAATCCGCAGCATGTGACCGACGAGCGTCGGCGTCGTCAGGACATAAGGAGGCAGTCGCTTCGGTGGAGCACCGGCTGCAGCAGCGAATACCCACGGACTCGCTGCGCCCAGCATGAGCAGGTCGCGCCGCTTCATGGCCGACTCAAGCCGGCGCCGGACTGCCTTGCCGATTGCAATGCCAAGGCAGTCCGCTCTGGTCGTTTCACGCCAGCGTGTACCCTGACTTCACGAGCGGCAGCGTACGAACCCGCTGCCCCGACGCTGCAAAGATCGCATTGCAGATCGCGGGCGCCACTGGCGGCAGCGACGGCTCGCCGATGCCGGTCGGGGGATACGCGCTCTGGATGAAATGCGACTCGATCTTCGGGATGTGCATTCCCTGCCGGAGGATAGGGTAGCGGTCGTAATTCAACTGCTGCACGCGCCCGGCTTCGATCGTGATCTCAAGGCCCAACATGGTCGACAGACCGTCGATGACCGCGCCTTCGCATTGGGCCAGCGAACCGCTCATGTTGATGATCGGGCCGATGTCGCCCGCCACCGTGACCTGGTGAACCGTCAGCCGCTTGGCGCGATCGACACTGACTTCTGCGACTTCGGCGAAGTGGCCTGCATGGCTGAAATGGAACGCGAGGCCCATGCCGCGGCCTTCCGGCAGCTTCCGGCCCCAGCCGGCCTTCTCCGCCGCGAGCTTGATGACGGCGATGGCGCGTTCCGTGTTGAGCGCGAACTCAGTTCTAGGCTCAAGCCAGCGCGGTTCGCCCATGACGTCGATCAGGAACTCGAGATGGTCGCGGCCGGCTGCCACGGACAGTTCATGCAGGAACGACTGGACTGCGAACGCAATGCCGTTGGACCGCGGCGCGCGCCACGGACCGGTCGGCGTGCCGAGCTGCAGCAACGACTGCGTGACGCGATAGTTCGGCACCAGCATCGCGGGGAACTCGTCGGCCGGATAGTTGGACGAGTTGGCGGGCACCTTGCCGTCGACAGTGAACGTAATGAAGTGGTTGGCCCAGGCCGTCAGCTTGCCGTAGCCGTCCACCGCACCCTTGAACGCATGGTAGCCGGCAGGACGGTAGAAGTCGTGCGTCATGTCGTCTTCGCGCGTCCACTGCAGCTTGACGGGAATGCCGCCCGCCTGCTTCGAGATCTGCGCCGCTTCGCACGCGTAGTCGTTCATCAGGCGACGCCCGAAGCCGCCGCCGACGCGCGTCTGGTTGATCTTCACGTTGTCGACCGGAATGCCGAGCGTATTGGCAATGAGGCCCAGCGCCGGATCCGGCGTTTGCGTCGGCGACCAGAGTTCGACCGTATCGCCCTTGACCCATGCCGTCGTGTTCATCGGCTCCAGCGGTGAGTGCGACACGAACGGATAGCTGTAGAACGCTTCCACCTTCTTCGTCGCGCTGGCCAGCGCCTTGTCGACATCGCCATCCGCACGCACGACGCCGGGACCCTGCGGCAGCTTCGCGAGTTCCTGCGCCTTCTCAAGGATCTCGTTCGAGCTGTCGGTGGCCGCATTGGTCTCGTCCCACACGACGCGCAGCTGGCGCTTCGCGTTGAACGCGCCCCACGTGGTGGTCGCGAGGATCGCGACGCCGGGCATCACTTCCGTCGTGCGGCCGTTGCCTTCGACGATGAACGCCTGCTTGACGCCAGGCAGCTTGAGGATCTGGTCGAGGTTGGCCTCTTTCACCTTGCCGCCGGTGGCCGGACACTTTTCATAGACGGCGTACAGCATGCCAGGCAGCGTCTGGTCGATGCCGAACAGCGGTGCACCCGTGACGACCTTGCGGTTATCGACGCCGGCGATGGACGTGCCGATGATCCTGTAATCCTTGCGGTCCTTCAGCGCGACCGTCTTGGCATCCGGCACGGGCAGCGCAGCGGCCTTCGAAGCGAGCGCGCCATAGGCGAGCTTGCGACCGCTGGCCTTGTGGATGACGAAGCTCTTCTCGGTGCTGAGTTCGGTGGCAGGCACCTTCCACTCGGCTGCGGCGGCCGACACGAGCATCGCGCGACCGACGGCACCGGCCTGGCGCAACTGGTCCCAGCTCGTCGGAATGGACCGCGAGCCACCGGCGCTCTGGCGGCCGAAGACCTTGGGATTGATCGGCGCCTGTTCGATCTTCACCTTCGACCAGTCCGCATCGAGCTCTTCCGCGATGATCATCGGGAAAGCCGTCTTGATGCCCTGGCCGATCTCGGGTCCCTTTGACAGGATCGTGATCGTGCCGTCGGCGGCGATCTGCAGGAACGCATTGGGTGCGAACGACTTTGCCCCGCCCGCGGCCTCGGCGGCGACGGCGGTGGCTTCATCCCCCATCCAGAACGCGAGCACGAGCCCGCCGCCCGCAAGGCCCGTGAGCTTCAGGAACGAGCGGCGACTGAAAGTCGCGGCGCTGGCAGGCACCTGTGCCTCTGCAGCGGAAAGAATCTCGAGGACGTGGCGTTCGGCGGCGAGCCGGGCTTCGGTAACGGTATTCATGGCGTACTCCTCAAGCCTTCTGCAGCTTTGCGGCAGCAGAGTGGATTGCCTTGCGAATGCGGTGATAGGTACCGCAGCGGCAGAGGTTGCCGGCCATCGCGGCGTCGATGTCCGCATCGGTGGGCTTGGGGTTCTGCGCGAGCAGTGCCGACGCGGACATCATCTGTCCCGCCTGGCAGTAACCGCATTGCGGGACGTCATGCTCCATCCACGCCTGCTGCACGACATGCAGCGTCCCGTCCGCCTTCGCGAGGCCTTCGACCGTCGTGATGGCAGCACCGCTCGCAGCGGCGGCGGGGATCTGGCAGGACCGCACCGGGTTGCCGTTCATATGCACGGTGCACGCGCCGCACTGGGCCACGCCGCAGCCGTACTTCGTGCCGACGAGGCCGAGGCTGTCCCGCAGGACCCATAGAAGGGGTGTCTGGGCGTCGACATCCTCGACCACCCGGTTCTGTCCATTGACGTTGAGGCGCACGGTTGCCATTTGGAAATCCTCTGATGGGTCGGTGCCCTGTGGGGCAAGGGCATTCACGCTGGCTCGGCAGCGGCCGAGTATGTCACCGGCGAAAAGGGCCAGCAATCGCCAGCCGACCCACAGCGGAAGGCCGGGTAAGCACACGAACCAAGGGAAGGCGACGGGAGCCGCAACGGCATGCAGCGCCTCCGGAAGTGCAGTGCAGCGTCAGGACGCCCGACTTCCCTGGTTCCTTGACCGCCTACCCGCTTGCCCGTCGCGCCCGACCGCTATTCCTGGATCTTCGGCGCCTTGTCCCGCAGCGGCGGACTGGTCCGGCAGGGGGTGGGGTTCCACTTCGAGCCATCGGCTTCACGCAGGTAGTGCGTGGTGGTGATGAACGGCAGCGACAGGTACTCCGGGTCTTCCATGATCGTGGTGACGACCAGCCAGGCATCGCCGTTCGGCTCTTCGATGCGGTTGAAGTACTCGGTCATGTGCAGGTTGGCGCTGTACGGGACGCCGTTCTTGCGCAGGTACCCCGGACGGAGGTGGGTGGTGACTACTTTAAGCGAACCGCCAGGACCGGCGCCGACGCGGCCGAATGCCTGGCCGTTCGTGCCGACATCCCGACCGGGTGACACCTTCTGCCACGCAGCGACGGAGAAGCCCTGCCAGCCCGCGTCACCCGTGGGCGGTGTGGGGGCACCGAAGCGGAACAGGCGCGTCTGCTCGCCCGCATCCGTCTCCATCTTGAGCGTCATGTCGTCCTGCCAGCTCACGCGCAGGCGAGTCGGCAACCGCATCACGGCGGGCGCACCGAACGCCTTGCATTGCAGCCCCGCAGCGTTGTCGGCCTCGAGGTTCCAGTTGTTCGCGACCGCCACGGCCGCAGCCGTCAACGGCAGGCTCGAGAACTCGCCCTTGGGCGGCGTGATCATGCGCCACTGGTAGTCCTCGTTGACGATGGCGACCCAGGTGCCCGTCATGTCGAACTTCGCGCCGGCGCGCGGCGGCTCGGGGGGTTGTGGCGGCACGAGGCTCGGGCCTCCGCCGACGCCGGGAGGCGGACGGTAGGGAGGCGGTGCCGCGGCGTAGACCAGCGACGAGGTGGCGAGAAGCAACAGCGCCGATTGCAGCGCCGCCCGGCGCCAGGATGTTGCGGCGATCATGGTTTCGCGAGCTCCCGATAGACGGCCGTGACGAACTGGGTGGTGGTCCAGGGGCCCTGCGTGGAGCCGTAGATGCCGTCGTAATCCAGCGTCGGCCTGGCGGCCAGCACCTGTTCGAGCGTCTTGCCCTGCGCGATGAGGTCCGAGATCCGTGAACGGATCACCGTCAGCATGTCGCGATACTCGACGACCTCGCCTTCGTCGCACAAGCGCCCGTGGCCGGGGATCACGAGCGTCCCGCCTTCCTGCAGGTCTTCGGGGACGGTGAGGTCGAGCAGGCGGTTGACCGCGTCGATCGTGCCCTTGAGGCTGCCGCCGCGCTCGGGACGGATCACGGGGTAGCGATCCGGCGAGAAGATGTCGCCCGTGACGACGACGTCCGGACGCCGGAACACGACCAGGCTGTCGCCGTCGGTGCGCGCTGCAGGCACGTGCACGAGCTGGACCGGCGTGCCGCCGAAATACAGCTCCAGCGTATCGACGAAATAGGTGACGAACGGCCACCCGGTGCTGTCGATCGCCTTCTGGTCCGGCGAGGGCTTCTGCATGCGAATCGACGCGCCTTCATGCGCGACGACGTGCGCAATCTGCGGATCGGAATCGGGCAAGCCGGGCGGGCTGCCGGCACGCGCGAGCTCGGCGTTGCCGCCGATGTGCTCCGCCTCGGCAGAGGTATTGACGATGTAGGCG
This sequence comes from uncultured Pseudomonadota bacterium, assembly GCA_903898785.1. Taxonomy (GTDB): domain Bacteria; phylum Pseudomonadota; class Gammaproteobacteria; order Steroidobacterales; family Steroidobacteraceae; genus CAIUGU01. The sequence continues at coordinate 17,518 of CAIUGU010000033.1, forward strand.
ATCGGCCTGTCCGTCAGTCCGCGAATCGCGGCAAGCACCTTCGGCGTCAGGGTGCCGTCGCCCGAATCGACGATCATCACGCCGCTCACCCCGAAGTGCACCGCGATGTTGCCGGCTGCAGTGGTGAGCATGTAGAGGTTGTCGCGCACGGGCAGCACGGCGACTTCGTTCGGGTCGAGCGCCGGCACGACGTTCGGCACCTTCATCCGATCGCGCGGTGCAGGTGCGCCCGCCATCGCGGGAACAGCCAGCATCGCCGTGAGCAGCAACGACAGGGCAAGGAAAGACGGATGTCTGTTCTTGTTCATGCGTCGGCGCCTTCAGCGAGCCGCGGGCGGCGTGCCCGGCAGCGTCGACAGCGTCATGATGTATTCGGGATAGGTCATGTCGGCGCCACCACGGACGACGGAGAGCGGCAAGCCGGTTTCAAGCGCCAGCTCCCTGAGGTCCGGATTGGCCCACGGCATCGTCGTCGGCACCACGCCTTTCTCGCGAGGGACCTCGATGGTCGGGTAACAGGGCCGCGCCAACCGCTGCAGCGTGTCGTCCTGGACAAACGTTTCGGTCGAGATGTGCGGAGCGGTCAGGTAGACCGGGTCGTACACGATGGTCGCGAGCGTCAGGTACGGCCCGTTGCGCATCCAGTGCTCGCTGAACGTCGCGCGGTCGCTGCGGGGCACGCCGTTGCGCTTGACGTAGCCGAGCTTCAGGTGCGTGGTCCACGTGACGAGCGCGTCGCCGACCCATTTGCCGGTGGTAAAGCCCTGGCGCGTATGGCGTGCGTTCGCCGGCGGATGCGGACGGCCATCCATCCAGATGGTGCGCTCCGGGCTCATCCACGAGAGGCGGAACTTCCACGCAACGATCCGCTGCGTGCCGGGATCGTTCTCGCTCCACCAGACCAGGTTCGCGGGACTGCGCGTGCCGTAGTCGCTCGGGTGCGGGATGCACTGGCGCTCGGGCATCGTGATCAATGCCGGATTCCAGCTGTCCGCGGCCATGCGGGCGGCATCGTTGATGGGCAAGCCCATATAGTCGCCGGCGCGGGGACCCGGCCAGCGATCGGAATAGTCTTCGTGGAAACGGAAGCCCCAGCCCCCTGCGAGATTCACCTGGGCCTGGGCAGGCGTCAGGGCCGGCACCAGCATCGACCATACGAGGAGCGCGGACAACCGGCGCAGCGCCTGCGCGCGAATCACTCCATTCAGCAGCATGGACTCCCCCACTCAAGCAATCCTGGGATGGCCGCCGGTCTATGCCAGCGATCCTCTGACGATAGTAGCAGCCGTGCAGCTTGCTGCGATGCGGTTTTTATCCCGATCGCAGCGCAACCCGAAGCCCGCAGGAACCTTTCCGGACTTGCCCGCTTACCGCGCCGAGCACGGCGTCGGCCGCCACTTGGCGCGATCCGCGTCCTTTTCCTTCTTGAAGTTCAGCGTCGTGAGCCACGGCGCGTTCAGGTACACGGGATCCTCGGCCAGCGTCGTGATGACGAACCACTCGGTGCCATCCGGCTCCTCGAACTTGTCGAAGTACTCGGTGAGCTTGGCGCCCTCGCCGAACGGAATGCCGTTCTTGCGCAGGTAGCCGGGCTTGATGTTCGTCGTCGTCACCCTGAGCGTGTTGGAGGTGCGCCCGGCGCGCTGCACGCCGATGGCGAGACCGACCGGGCGTCCACCCGGAGGACCTTCCCACTCGGCAACGGAGTAGCCCTGCAGCGTCGCAGGCGTACCCGCGGGCGCCTGCTTGACGCCGAAGTGCAGGATGCGCGTCTGCTGGCCCGCGTCCGTCTCGATCTTGAGCGTGTTGTCGTCCTGCCAGGTGATGCGCAGGCGACCCGGCTCGCGCATGACGGCCATCGCGCCGTAGGCCTTGCATTGTTCACCCGCCGCTTCGTCCTTGGCGGGATCCCACTGCGCGCCGGCCTGGCGTGCTGCTTCGGTGACCGGGATGTTGGCGAAGTCGCCCTTGAGCGGCGTGACCATGCGCCAGCGCCAGTCCTCGCTGATCACGGAAACCCATTGCCCCGCGAAATCAACGGGGGCCGCGGCCTTGCCGGTGCGCGGCGGTTGCGGGGGCGGCGGCTGCGCTGCGTCGACGCTCACCGCGAACAGGGAAGACATCGCGACCAGCATCGCGACCGTAGGTTTAATGGACTTCATTTCAATTGGCTCCCTTCGGGGGCGCGGTCAGGCTCTTGTAGACGGTTTCGACGAACGCCTGGGCCGACGGCCCGCCGTTCTTGCCGCCATGGGTGTTTTCATAGTCGAGCGTCGGGCGCGCGGCCTGGACCTGCTGCAGCGTCTTCTTGTCGTTGATCATTGCCTGCACGCGGTCACGCACGACCGTGATCATCTCGCGGAACTCGGCAAGATCGGCCTCGTCGCACAGGCGCCCGTGCCCCGGAATGACGTACGTGCCCCGCTCCTGGAACGCGGCCGGCACGGTGATCTCCAGCGCCTTGTTCACGGCGCTGATGAGGCCGTTGATGCTGCCACCCTCTTCCAGGTTGATGGCCGGGAAGCGGCCGGGCGTAAAGAGGTCGCCCGTCGCGAGGACATCGGACCGGCGGAAGTACACCAGGCTGTCGCCATCGGTGATCGCGTTCGGCGTGTGGGTCACCACGATGGACTCTCCGTTCATGAAGAAGTCCTTCGTCGGCAGGTAATACTCCGCCGAGACAGAGGCCCCGGGGATGGCCGGCTTCGACCTGTTCGTGATGCGGTTGAGCACGTTTTCGTGCGCGAGGATCTGCACGCCGTCGGCCGTGAAGCCGGCGAGGCCGCCCGCCGCGATGCCCATCCTTCTCATGTTCGCGATGGCCGCTGCGCTCATGCCTCCAAGCTGGATGGCTTCATCGCCGCTCACATGGTCGGGGAGTGCGCTGGTATTGATCACATAGCGGATCGGACGCTTCGTCTTCTGCGCGATGAGTTCCCGCACCTCGTCGAGCAACGCGGGTGGCGGCGTGTCGACGAACAATACGCCTTCATCGTCGATCTGGACCGCGACGTTCACGTCGAGGCCGGTCAGCATGTAAAGGTTGCCCTGGACGGGCATGAGGCCGAGCTGGACGGCTGGGGCTGCGGGTGCCGCTGCTGCCGGCGCAGCACGACCACCCCGTGCCGGCGCTTCAGCGGCAGAGACGTAGCCGGCCGCACCCAGCGCCAGCGCGATGGCGAGCGCCAATGGCATCGCAGGGTTGGGATTCTTGGAATTCATGTTCAGGGCTCCTGATGTCGTAGGGGTCGCTTGAGTAGGCCTTGGCTTCAAGGACCATCCGGACATACGGCACCGTTGTTCATGCATGTGCAGTACAGCGTGCACTTCTCGGGCGTGGCGGACGGCTTCTCCATGTTCAGCCGGAATTCCGGATACATGGTCGCCGCGCCACCGCGGGCACCGCTGCGGGGCAAGCCCCAGCGATCGGCAAACTCGTTGATGAACGGATTCGCACCGGGCAGGTAAGAGGGCACCGTGCCGGGCTCATAGGTCGACTCCCCGCCGTACTCGCACGGATTGGCAAACGTCCGCTGGCCCGGATCCAGCATCCAGCTCTGGCTGCGCACGAAACGCTCCGTGAGCATCTCGGGGTCGTCGACGATCGTGACCACGGTCAGCACGTCGCCATGACGCACCCAGCGCTCCGTGAAGGTGCGGTTCGGACCCGACGGAATGCCGTTGCGGCGGTGATAGTTTTCCTTCAGGTGCGTGGTCGTGATCTCGAGCTGGTTGCCCTTCCACTGCGCAGTGGAGAACCCCTGCCACGTGTGCGGAGCCTGGGGACCCGGATGCGGCCGGCCGTCCAGGTAGATCGTGCGATCCATCGTGTGGAAGCCGATACGCGAGTGGAATGCGACGGCCTGCTGGGTGACGGGATCCAGCTCGCGCATGATGCGCAGGTTCGCGAGGCCGCGCATGGAGTAGTCGGCGCTGTGCTGACGGCAGCCGTTCTCGGTGACGGCAATGATGCGCTCGGGGCTGTAGCTGTCTGCCCGCAGGCGTGCGGCGTCGTTGATCGGGATGCCGGCGTAGTCGCCGAGATCGGGGCCGGGGATGCGCTCCGGTCCATCCTCGTGATAGATCGGCCGCCATTCGCCGGTGAAATCGATCTCCTGTGCGTTGGCGGGAGACCCGGTCAGGGCCCCGACGAGGAACAGCAGGCCAAACGAGGCCGCCCGGCGATCAATGCGCATGGAAATACCCCCTCAAAGTGCAATCCAGCCCGCCGCGTCAAGGCAGCGGGTCTGGCGAACGACTTGAATCCTAGGGCAGCGGGCGCGCGGGCGCTAGTAGGAAACGGACATCAAGCCAGGTGGGGAGCCTGGCGAAACGGCCCGGGTGAAGCGCTGACGGACCTGAGGAACGCGGAGGGCCCCTCTCCCACCAGGCACTTGAATTCCTTGGCCATGTGGTTCTGGTCGTAATAGCCCGCCTCCTGGCTGACATCCGCCCAGCTCAGGCGCGGCCGGTCGAGCTTCAGCCTCATGGCATAGCCGAACCGGACCACGCGGGCATACCGCTTCGGCGTCATGCCGAACTGCCGCTGGAACGCCCGGTTGAAGTGACGCAGGCTGTGCCCGCTCGCTTGCGCAAGCTGGTCGAGCGCTGCCAGCCCATGCGAGTGGTGCAGGGCCAGCGCCGCCCGGAGAATCGGCCCCTCCTCGAGGCTCGCCGCAAGGCGCGCCTGCAGGAAATCTTCCACGCCCCGCCGCAACTCCCCTGGATCACCGCCGCGGGCATGCACCTCGCGCAAGCGCCTCATCAAGTCCTTCACGCCGGCACCGAGGTAGTCGGCGGCGTCGACGGCCGTGCCGAGAAACTCGGAATCCGGCACGCCGAACAGCCGGCTGAGCGCCGCGGGCTGGAAAAAGACGATGAAGACCACATGCCGCCCGGTAATCCGCAGATCTGCCGGACGCCGGCTCTGCGGGCCGACCAGCATGGCCTCGGGCAGTTCACGAAACCGCCCCGTGACATATTCGAACGCCTCGTAAGCGTCGCCGAGCCGGAACACCAGCATCGGGTTCGTGTTGGCGGAGACGGGCTGGATCACTTCCCGGTCGACCAGGCAGTCGCGATAGACGTACCCCTGTACGTGCCCGCACAGGGACCCTTCGGCCGGCGGCAAGGTGGTTGCCACACCGGCCGGTAGGGAATCGAGCGTGGTCAGGAGCCTGGCCATGGGGATCGGCGGCAGCAGCGCGGGGAGGCCCCCGCGCTGCGCCTGCGATGCCTTACTGCGGACGGGGCGGGTTCTTGAGGGCGCTGTCCCAGTGCTCGACGATCTTGCCGTTCTGGATGCGGAACGTATCAAACCATGTGGTCGTGTACTTCTTGGTGCTGTCCGCCGGGTCCGGATATTCCTGCACGAACGACATGTTCACGAGATCGCCTTCCGCGATGATCGCCACCACCTGGCGCTTGATGTTCGGCACGATGGGCTGCGGCTTCGCGAAGCGGCCGAAGAACTCCTTGAACCCGGCAAGCCCGGTGGGCACGTTCGGGTTGTGCTGGATGTACGTCGGGGCGAGGTACTTGTCGGCGAGGTCGAGATGGCCCGCTTCGAGCACTTCGCGCCAGAAATCGAAGGCCAGTTTCTTGTTGGCGGCCAGCTTCGGGTCGCTGCTCTTGAGCAGCGCCTGCTGGTCGGCCACGCCCGTGACAGGCACCTGCGCCTGGGCGCAGACGGCCGCAAGGCCGAGGATCAGTGCGGATACATAGCGGTACATCGTCGTCTCCTGACAGGTTTAAGCAAGGGACTGAGGGGCTGACGTCCCATCAGACGGTCGACGCCGAACCGGAGTTCAACCCGCGGATTCCAGCCCCTGGGGGAACCGGGCCCCTTGCCCGCACAGCGGGCAAGGGGCCACGGAAAGCAATATCAAAGCGCAGACCACGCTGCACGCGGCCTGCTTATGGTCAGCCGGGGTTCGCCGCCCGCTTGGCAGCGACGACATCGGCTGCTTCCTTGGCAGTCTGCAACACGCCGTGGGTGGGCAGGTGCTTCTCGACCTTGATGCCGCGGTCCGCGATGTTCTTCAGCATGGGCTCCCACGCCGGGAAGATGGCGAAGCCGGGGCCGTAGAGGTCTGCATTGATCAGCAAGCCTTCGCTCGGCACGAATGCCATCAGCATCGTGCCGGAATGCTCAAGGTCGTTCACGTGATAGAGACGGACCTCCATTGCGTCGTCCTTCAGCATCTTCTGGTCTTCGACCGAGTCGATCTTGGCGAGTTTCGGCTCCTTGGACAGCGCATCCTGCACGATCGTGTGCTTTCGTTCCGACATCGAATCGATGAAGCTTTCCATGTTGCGATCCGCGATGATCGTCAGGCCTTCGGCAATGGCAGCTCGCAGGCCGCCCGTGTGGTCGAAGTGATGGTGCGACACGATGACCGTGGTCAGCGGCTTCGACGGCACCAGCGCCTTCGCTGCGGCGATCACGGCCTGGCCGCGACTCTCGTTCAGCGGCACTTCGAACAGCGTCAGGTGATCGGCAAACTCGAAGACCACGCTGTTGTGGCTGCCGGGGAGCATCCATATGCCCTTGGCAACCTGCACCGGCTTGATGTCGTACACCGGGAACATCGGCGGCTCTGCCGCCGCCACGACATCGGCCGGGGCCGCGATATCGCCGACATCGGCATCCACCTTGTTGGCGCTGACCTTGAGGTCGAGCACCACATCCGCGTCCTGCTTCGTCTGGACTCGCGTGGGCAACTTCAGGCCGCCCGCGTCGACGTAATCCGCGAAGACGCTCTGGATGACCACGTCGCCAAGATTGGCGTTATACGCCGTCGACCGGATAGCCGTCGGCAGGTTCGTGGAGAGATCGATTGCGAGCGTGATCATGTCCCCCTTTGCCGTCGTGACATCGACCACCTGCAGCGTGCCCTCACGGCGGAAACTGGCAACCGTGGACGTGGGGTCAAGTGCAGCGCGAATGGCGGCCAACGGATGATGCAGCGCCTCGAGCCTGCGATCACGGGCGACCATTGCGGAAGCACGCGCGGCCGCGTTCTGCGGTCCGCCTACGTTGTAAGCGACATCTCCGTCCAGGCCCTGGAACTGGCGCTGGACCGATCCGGGCGCGAAGGGAAACGTCTTGGCAGTGCGCACCATCTGCTGGGTATAGCGACCGCCGGCGAGATCGGTGCTGCGCTTGTATTCCGTCACTTCCCAGTTCTGCAGTTTGGATTCGGGCAGCACGTTCTGGCCGAGGTTGCCGGCAAGTCCTTCCCCTTCGATCACGAGCGTCTTGGCCGCCTGGATGGCCGCGGCACCGCCCATGGCCTCTGCGGCTCCCTGGATCAGCTTCGTTTCAGGAGGCGTCTGCGTGCAGGCAGCCAGCGCCGCCAGCATGAATACGTGAGCCCAGCGTATGACCTTCATCTTTGTGTCCCCTCTGGTGGCCGGGCCGCGCCGCTCCGGCTTCTATTTCGTTTCGTGCGATGACGGCTGCGACAGGACTCATCCGAGCCGTCGCAGAAAATCGCCCCAGATCATAGCGCGCAACAAGTTGGGGAGGCCAGCGTGGTGAGCAGGCGCGTCGCAATGCAAAATCATGCTGCGTCGCGAGAGGGAGGAGTGACTTGTCGGACCCTCTTAGTGCGTGAATTGGTGGGCCCGGCAGGATTACTCCGCACGTCCTGTGCTCCACCCCGTTGGGGCCATCCTGTGTGCGTGGCCGCAAACAGGGTGTTCAAGATTGCTCCCGGCAATCTTGTCGAACCTGCAACCGTTGCAGATTCTCGTCCTGCCTGAAAGTGGTGGGCCCGGCAGGACTCGAACCTGCAACCAAGAGATTATGAGTCTCCTGCACTAACCATTGTGCTACAGGCCCACGCGGGTGCCAGTTTACCCGACACGGAAGGGATCGAAGGCCCTCATGCTTCGGAGGGCCCGGCAGGATTACTCCGCACGTCCTGTGCTCCACCCCGTTGGGGCCATCCTGTGTGCGTGGCCGCAAACAGGATGTTCAAAATTGCTCCCGGCAATTTTGTCGAACCTGCAACCAAGAGATTATGAGTCTCCTGATTGAGCTACAGGCCCACGCGGCGCCAGTTTACCCGACGCACAAATGAAAACGGCGCCGCATCTTGTGGATGCGGCGCCGTCAATCAAACGCTCGAGGATCAGGCGTCGATCAGGCCCGGTCGCAGGGGAGCGGCGTCCACTTGCTGCCGTCCGGGAGCTTCTTGAAGCTCGAGCTCGTGATCAGCTCCTGGCGCAGGTACTTGGGATCGCGCACGACCGTGGTGACGGTCAGCCACGTGTCGCCGAAGTCCGTGTGCTGGTTCCAGTACTCGAACACGATGGCGTTTTCGCTGTACGGCGCACCGTTGCGACGCAGGTAACCGGCAACCAGATTGTTGGTCGCGCCTTCAAGCGTGTTCACGTTCCAGCGGGCGACCGTGTTGCCTTGCAGGCTCGGTGCGCCCGAGACGGCAGCCGGAGCCAGCGGGGGCAGCCCGGGTGCACCACCAGGACCGGCAGCAGGTGCCGGACGGGGAGCAGCGAAGCGGAGCAGGCGAGTCTGCTGGCCGTGGTCGGTCTCGACCTTCAGCGTCAGGTCGTCCTGCCAGGTGACGTGCAGGCGGGTCGGCATGCGCATGATGCCGCCGGCTCCGAATGCTTTGCACTGGGCGCCTGCCGCTGCGTCCTTAGCAGGATCCCATTCGTTGCCTACCTTAACGCCCTCGTCGTTGAGGGGCAGGCTCGCGAAATCGCCCTTGGCCGGAGTCACCATGCGCCAGCGCCAGTCTTCGCTGACCACGGCAGTCCAGTAACCCGTCAGATCAAACGGCGCTGCCTCGCGAGGAGTCCGGACCGGCGCCGGGGCCGCGGCCTCGGCAGTAGTCGCCACGATTCCCCCAAGGGACAGTACCGCCATCACCGTTAGCAGAGGCGAAGTGCGCTTTACCATCCGGAATTTCATTGTCTAGTTCTCCACCGATTGCATGTATCGAAGCCAAGGAAGCGGCCCCGGCCCTGAGCGCCGCGTCATGCGCAGCGCCCAGGCCGGTCCTGCATCAGCTTGGGATCACTCGAAGTCGCCGCCCCACTCCCAGCCATCGGCCGGACGGGCGATGTGGACCAGACGGATGCGATGGTCAGCCGGGTTGCGGCCGGGCTGGCCCTTCACGATCACCTTGTCGCCGGGCTTCAGCGTGTCCTTGCTCA